>WQSB01000125.1 GCA_009788085.1 Defluviitaleaceae bacterium | reverse complement strand
GCCAGTACAGATGCTTGGAGTAAAAATGAAATCCGAGGTTATCACAGGGTCGACAATGAACAGGAAGAGGTCTCTGTAAAAAATATTTATGAAGCTTCGCAAGTAGCGGATATTATTGAAGAGAATATTAATCGGAAAAATTTCGAATTGCGTAAAAATATATATTCCGGTCAAGATTTGTGGGAGAATAGGAAAGAACTATACCCCCGATTGATTTTATGCGAAAATGTCAAAGAGCAGATATACAGAAAAAATGGAAAATATATTAAACAAGTGATGGCAAAGTTACAGATTCTGAATGATTATTTTGCTTCATATGACGGAAAATATAATCCTAATGAATTGGGGCTGGATGTTAGCAATGAATCTGAAAGTGTTAGCCAAGAATCATCATTAAAAGCAATGCGTTTATTTCAAAAGCCGGACGGAGAAAAAGCCTATTTTTTTGAACACATAAAATTTAAAAGCGGTACGCGAATACATTACTTGCCTTGTGATAGTCTTAAAATATGCTATATAGGATATATTGGAATACATTTGAGAACAAAATTGCATTGATTTTAATTTCTGCAACAACCGCGGGAACCCCGCGACAAAATAAAGGGAGGAATTTGTAATGGACAAATTCGGCTACATGGAGAAGTACGGCTTTGAGCAGCTGTGCTTTTTCCATGACAAGTACACAGGCTTGAAAGCGATTACCTGTATCCACAATACGGTGCTGGGGCCATCGCTGGGCGGCACAAGGGTTTGGAACTATTCCAACGAAGAGGACGCGGTGGAGGACGTGTTGCGTTTGGCGCGGGGCATGACCTATAAAAGCGCGCTGGCGGGGCTGGCTTTAGGCGGCGGCAAAAGCGTTATTATCGGGGATGCGTCGGTTTTGCGTAAAGACCCTGTGCGGCGCGAGGCATTTTGGCGGGCATTTGGCCGCTATATCGAAGGGCTTAACGGGCGTTATATCACCGCCGAGGATGTGGGCACAAGCACCCAGGATATGGTGTATGTAAATATGGAAACCAGCAATGTCGTGGGGCTTCCCGGACGTTCCGGCGACCCGTCGCCGTATACATCCTTGGGCGCGTTTAAGTCCATTCAAGCCTGCTGTCAACATGTTTACGGCAGTAATGATGTTAAGGGAAAAACTGTGGCAGTCCAAGGCACGGGCAATACAGGATATTATCTGTGCAAATTGCTGCATGAAAACGGCGCGAAACTGATTGTCTCCGACATTAGCCAAGAGCGTCTTGACCGCGTGGTCAGCGAATTCGGCGCGACTGTTGTGGGCACGGAGGATATTTACGGCGTGGACTGCGACATTTACGCACCCTGCGCACTTGGCGCGACGGTCAATGACCAAACGATTCCTCAACTGAAATGCAAAATCGTGTGTGGCACGGCCAACAATGTTCTCAAAGATGCACCCGTCCATGCAAAGGCCCTGAGAGATAAAGGCATCACCTACGCGCCGGATTATTTGGCAAATGCCGGCGGAGTAATTAATGTGTCCTACGAGCAAGCCGAGGGCGGCTACAACGAAGAAGCCTCCCTTCGCGATATCGACCGGATTTATTACCGTATGCTGGATATTTTGCAAGTCGCAGCAGACACGGGCAAATTCACCTATGAAATAGCCGACAAAATGGCGGAAGACCGCATCGAAGCCGTGCGTAATATCAAGTCAATCATGACATCAAGAGCATAATCACAATTGTGAAAGGACAATGTTAAATGTCAAATCGCATCGTAATAACCGAAGCTTTGTGCAAAGGTTGCTTGCTGTGTGCCGACGCCTGCCCCAAGGATATCTTGGAGCTGGACAAAAGCCGGGTAAATGCAAAGGGCTACAATCCGATTTTTTGCACAGACATGGAGGCGTGCACTGCGTGCGCCATCTGCGGGCGAATCTGCCCGGATTCTGTAATTAGAGTGGAGCGTGATGTAGAATGAAAGTGCTGATGAAAGGCAACGACGCCATATCCGAAGCGGCAATTCAAGCCGGGTGCAAGGCGTTTTTTGGCTATCCCATCACCCCACAGAACGAGATTCCCGAATATTTCAGCCGCAGAATGGAAGAATCCGGCGGCGTGTTTATTCAGGCGGAATCAGAAGTTGGGGCAATTAACATGGTATACGGCGCGGCGGCGGCCGGCGTGAGAACAATGACCACATCCTCGTCGCCGGGAATAGCCCTTAAACAGGAAGGAATTTCCTTTGCGGCAGGGGCGGATTTGCCCTGCGTAATCGTAAATGTGGCCCGTTGCGGCCCGGGCCTGGGCGGAATTCTGCCCGCCCAAAGCGATTATTTCCAAGCCACTCGCGGCGGTGGCCACGGCGATTATTATACGCCAACATTCGCGCCAAGCACCGTGCAGGAATGCTGGGACATGGTATTCCACGCCTTTGACATCGCGGACAAATACCGCACCCCAACTATGATTCTGATTGAGGGAATGCTGGGGCAAATGATGGAGCCGCTGGAAATGACCAAACGTCCTCCAATTAAAGTGGACAAATCCTGGTGTGTGGATGGCAATGCCGGCAAACGCCCACGCAATACAATTACATCTTTGAGCCTGTACGCCGAAGTTCTGGAGGAAATGAACTTCGCCCGCTTTAGAAAATATGAAGAAATTAAAAAGCATGAAACTATGGTGGAAAACAATGTCAAAGACGGCGACAAAGTGGCAATCGTGGCCTATGGAACGCCCTCCCGCATTGTAATTAACGCCATCGAAGAGCTGAAAAACGACGGCATTCAAGCCGGGCTGATTCGTCCGATTACCGTATGGCCCTTCCCATATGATGTTTTCCAAAGCCTGCCTGCTTCCGTGGAGCATATCCTCGTGGCGGAGCTGTCCATGGGGCAAATGGTGGAAGACGTGCGCCTTGGCGTAAACGGCAAATATCCCGTGCATTTCTATGGGCGCACAGGGGGCGTCATTTTCGAGCCCAAGGAAATTTCCCAAAAGGTTCGCGAAATTCTTAAACCCGCAAGGGAATTGCCACCCGCAAGGGTAGAGATGGGAAGGGGTGAAGTATAATGGCCAAAGTTGTTTATGAAAAAAGCCGCGGGCTAACGGATGTCCCGCTGACATACTGCCCCGGATGCTCCCATGGTATCGTCCACAAGCTGATTGCGGAATCTTTGGTAGAGCTTGACGTGCTTGACAAATCAATCGCTGTAGCTCCCGTGGGATGCTCTGTTTTGGCCTATGAATTCTTCAACTGCGATGGAATTCAGGCCGCCCATGGCCGCGCCCCCGCCGTAGCTTGCGGAATCAAGCGCACCAACCCGGACAAAATCGTCTTCACCTATCAGGGCGACGGCGACTTGGCCTCCATCGGCACGGCGGAAATCATCCACGCCGCCCACAGAGGCGATAATTTCACAGTAATTTTCATTAATAATGCAATCTACGGCATGACGGGCGGACAAATGGCCCCCACCACCCTTATCGGCCAAAAAACCAGCACCAGCCCCTATGGCCGCAAGGAAGAATCCGCCGGACGGCCCCTGCTGGTCAGCGAAATGATGGCCCAAATTCCCAATGCCGCATATATCGAGCGCGTAAGCGTCCATGATATCGCCCATCTTAACAAGGCCAAGAAAGCCGTAAAAAAAGCTTTCCAAACCCAAATAGATAATAAAGGTTTCTCCATGGTGGAAGTTTTGGCCACATGCCCCATCGGCTGGAACTTGCCCCCCGTTGAAGCCACGCAATGGGTGGTCGAAAACCTCATGCCCTATTATCCGCTGGGCGTGTATAAAGATGTAGGAGGTGCGCAATGACCCGTATGATATTCTCCGGCTATGGCGGACAGGGCATTCTTGTTCTGGGCGAAATCGTTGCAACGATAGCTATGAAAAAGGGCAAGCATGTTACATGGATGCCCTCCTACGGCCCCGAAATGCGCGGCGGCACTTGTAACTGTGCCGTAATCATCTCCGACAAAATAATCGGAAGCCCCATCGTGCTTTCCGAGGTTGATATTCTCGTGGCCATGAACCAGCCCTCTGTCACAAAGTTCCTTCCGCTGATGTCCAAAGGCGGTTTGGTAATGGCAAATTCATCCCTTACTGAAAAAATCGACGACTCTAATGTAGATGTCATAGAACTTGACGCCACAAACATTGCCGGCAAAGTAGGAAGCCTGCGCGTTGCCAACATGGTAATGCTTGCCGGTTTCCTGAAAAAGACCGAACTATTCGAATTAAATGACATTATCGAGGTCTTGGAAGAACGCTTTGGCGGCAGCCGCAGTAAGGACTTGATTCCGCTTAATGTTAAGGCTATTGAAGCAGGACTGAAATGAAGAAATAAATAATGAATCAGTCAAACTGGCATCGTTTTTCAAGCGGTGTCAGTTTTTTCTTTACAGATGCAGGGCACGCGCGTGTTAAATGTTATGCTTATAACATGAACATCAATGCAATGACAGGATAAGCATATCTGATATTCTTTTTGAGAAGTATATATACAATTCCGAAAATCAATGCACTAATCGCCGAATAAAGCCCCACAATCAAACTGCCTTGTGTTAGCGTATGTACCAATCCCCACGTTAACCCGCAGAGAATACCTCCCCACGGAACTTTATCTTTCTTGAGTACAAGTTCACCGTATTTCTGCCCAAAAATAATAATAGCTAAGTACAAAACGCTTTCAAAGAGATAGTAGATATATTGAGCAATAAACGTAAATACCGCTTGATTGCCTACTAGGTTAAACATTCCTGTAAATTCCGCTATTGGCTTGAACCGCATATCCCACACGATGTATGAAGAAACAACAGAAATTGCAAATAAAGCGCAAACGATAATCCAATTTATTACCGGTGCTTTGAACTTGTTTTCAAAAATATTAAAACCTCTTTTTTTCGCCCACAAATGAAGCACCCAAGCCCCCGTTATCCAAACGGCACAAGTAAGCCCCCAATGAATGAGCAAGGGATATATGCCGCGTTTTTCAAGAAGTCCGAATAAATCCATTGTTCCATAAAACAGAGATTCTATAAACAATATTATCATCTCTAAACCTAAAATCATAAATGCAAGTAATGCCATCGCAAGATATGGGCTTGCCTTTTCTTTCATTTTCTAAACCCCGCATTATATAAATTCGTTGCGCCAATCACAGCAAACTTCCGCAACGCGCAAAATGATTTTACTACTGAACATTGTACCATACCCCATGCCGAAATTACACAGTAAAATCGGCGTTTACCCGAAAATGTGCGGCGATGAAACGGCTACTCGTGTCTACCTATCCATGTCGTGTGTCCGTGTCGGCGGTGTCCTTTTTCGGTGCGCGGTTTTTTTTATGCAAAAAATTTTTTAAACGCCTATTGACTTTTTCGGTCAATGATATATAATTGACTCATCTGGTCAGTCAATGCATGGGAGGTGAGCCTGAATGGATGAACGAGAACATGAGCACGACGAGGATTTTCAAAAATTTCAAGTCTTGGACGAGGAGAAACGCGAGAGGATAATCAACGCGGCGATGAAGGAATTTCTGTCGGGATACAAGAAAGCCTCCACGGACAACATCGTCCGCGAGGCGGGGATTTCGAAGGGATTGCTGTTCCACTACTTCGGCACGAAGGAGCGGCTGCACAATTTCCTGACAGCCTATGCGATTAAAACGATACAGGCGGAATTTCTCGGGTTAATCAACGTACTCCAGCCGGACATTTTAGACACAATCTGGCAAATGTCTCTACTAAAGCGGGATGTTTCCCGGCGGTATCCGGATATGTTTGACTTCTTAACCGCCGCCTTTGTTGACGCCAAAACCACCGGAAGTGTTACCGAGAACCTTGCAAAAATGGTACACATGCGCGAGCGTATTCTGGCGGAGGCCTACGCCAACGCGGATAAATCCCTGTTTAGGGATGATATCGACAGCGAAATGGCCATAAACATTATCAATTGGGCATTCGAAGGTTTTGCCCAATCCAAAATGCACGCCGTAGGCAGCGATAATCCCGGCGCGGCCGCCCGGGAAAACTACGACGAATTCCTGGAGGAATTTCAAAAAATGCTAAACATGTTGCGTAAATGCTTTTATAAAAAATTATAGGAGGTGCACTATGCAATACAGCGTAGAAATCAACAATGTGACAAAGAATTTTGGTAAGTTTTCGGCGTTAAAGGGAGTCAACCTTCAGATTCAAGAGGGCGAGGTTTTTGCCTACATCGGGCCAAACGGTGCGGGCAAGTCTACAACGATTCGGGTGCTTCTGGGGATTTTGCAGTCCACCAGCGGTACTGCGAAGGTCTTTGGTAAGGACGCATGGAGGGATGCCGTTGAAATTCACAAAAAAATCGCCTATGTTCCCGGCGATGTGAATTTATGGCCCAATCTCACCGGAGGTGAGGTCATCGACCTATTTGTAAACCTTCGCGGCAGCCATAACAAAGACCTGCGCAAGCGGCTGATAAACGATTTTAATTTGGACCCCACAAAAAAATGCCGCACGTATTCCAAGGGCAACAGACAAAAAGTGGCGTTGGTGGCGGCGTTTGCGTCGGAGGTGGATTTGTATATTCTCGACGAGCCCACAAGCGGCCTGGACCCGCTGATGGAGCAGGTTTTCCAAGAGTGCGTATTAGAGCAAAAGAATCGCGGCAAGGGCGTTTTCCTCTCCAGTCATATAATGTCCGAAGTGGAGCGGCTTTGCGACCGCGTTGGAATCATCCGCGAGGGGGAAGTGGTTCAGGTGGGCACGCTGGACGAACTGCGGCACCTGACCCGCTATGCCATGACCGTGGCAACGGAGCGCGCAATTGAGGGGCTGGATAAGCTGGACGGCGTATTCGACATCACAAAGGAGCCTGGCGGCCTGCACTTCCATGTTGACACCCTCCGTATGGGCGAGGTGGTCAATCATATTAATCAATTCGGCATCAAAAAGCTTGAAAGCACCCCGCCGTCACTGGAGGAGCTGTTTATGCAGCACTATAAGAAGGAGGGGGCGTAATGGATAAGTATAAGCGAGAGGACTGGCGCAACAGTAATTTTAGCAACACTTTCCTTCTTACAAAATTTATGCTGCGGCGGGAGCGTTTTATCGCGCTGGCGTGGATAATCATTTTTAATGTGGTGGTCGTGGGGCTTGTGCCGGGAATGATGCTGGCAATCGACGTGGATGCCCGGGTGGAGCTGGCTTCGATGATGGAGCTTCCGGCAATGATAGCCATGATAGGGCCTGCATTTGCCACAATTTACGAGGGCTTTGGCGCATTGTATACGAATTTGATATTTTTATTCTCGGTGTTGACAATAGGCATCATGAATATCTTTTTGATTACCCGCCACACCCGCGCCGACGAAGAGCAGGGCCGCTACGAAGTCGTGCGCTCTCTGCCGGTGGGACGGCTGGCGAATCTTTCCGCCGCGTTTTTGACGGCAATCGTTGTCAACGGCGCGATGTCGCTGATTATGGGGCTTCTGATGTTTGCCGCCGGGGACTATTCCATGGGATTTGCCCCGTCGATGCTGTGGGGGCTTATTCACGGGGCCGTGGGGCTGGCATTTGCTGCGCTGACGGCACTGTTTTGCCAGCTTTCGTCTAATTCCCGCGGGGCTGTGTCGTATTCTTTTATCGCGCTGATTTTATTCTATTTCATTCGTGCCGCCGGGGATATGAACCCAGATATGGCTGTGCTTTCTCTGCTTACACCGCTGGGGCTGGCCGTTCATGCCGCGCCTTACGCAAGTAATCTTTGGTGGCCGCTGGCTGTTTTGCTTGGCGCGTCCGCCGCCGTGGCCGCAATTGCCTATCGCCTATCCGCCACCCGGGATATCGACCAAGGCATTATCCCCGCCCGTCCGGGCCGCGCCGAGGCCTCCGCACTGCTTAGCACAGCAACCGGGCTGAGCTTCCGCCTCACCCGCACGGCATTGATTCTTACTTTAATCGGAGTTTTCGCGCTGGGGGCATCCTACGCCACGATTCTGGGCAATGTGGACGAATTTGTGGCCACAAATGATTTCTATCGAAATCTGCTGCTCACCCCCGCCGGAATCGACTTTGAGGCCGCCGAGGGAATGACCACAGAGGAGCTCGTGACCGTCCTGAATGCTGTCGTTAACGCGGCGGGTTTTAACCTGACCCAGCTTTTTGCCTCCATGGTGAATAATATAATGGTTCTGCTGACCTTGGCCGCGCCGCTTCTGTTTGTGCTTCGCGCCAAATCCGAGGAAAGGGCCGGCCGCACGGAGCTGATTTTGGCAACCCCCACCTGTCGCTTTAAATACCTGGCCGGGTTCGCCGCCATCTCTTTCGCCGCTTCGCTTCTTATGCAAATCGTTCTGGCCGTGGGGCTACACAGCATCGCCCAGGGTGTCATTCCCAATCCCGGCGACCTCACGCTCGCATTCCTGTTTGAGTCTGCCATTGTTTATGTACCCGCCATGTGGACTATGTCCGCCATAGCGATTTTGCTAATCGGCGTCGCTCCAAAGGCCACGGGCATCATTTGGGCATACTATGCCTATACTTTCCTCGTCGTTTTTATCGGGCGGCTGGCCATTTTCCCCGAATGGCTCGTCTACACCACCCCAATGGGATTTGTTCCGCAGCTGCCCATGGATGAGGTGAATCCCGTGGCCCTCGTACTGCTTACCGCAGTCGCCGCCGCCCTTACCGCCGCCGGTTTCTTCTTCTATAATAAGCGGGACATTAACGCAGTTACTCATGTCTGATGAGTGCAAAAAATGGGGATGTCTCGCGAAGGGAACCGGGTATCAGCAATGCGCTGGGCCCGGTTCCCTTCGCGAGACATCCCCAGGTCAATTTAGATGATTGGGGG
>WQSB01000124.1 GCA_009788085.1 Defluviitaleaceae bacterium | reverse complement strand
CCCCCCCCCCCCCCGCCGTTCCGCCGGGCAAAGCCCGGCTACACTTCCTCGCTTCGCTGTGAGCATCGCGCTTTGCGCGCTGGGCTGGAGACACTGCCAAATGGCGGAATGCTCACTGTCGATGGGGGTGATTCCCACGTTTTTTTCGCGGGCGAGGGACATTACCAATTCCCCGGCGGTTACGAGGGTTTCTTTGTTGGCCAAAGCGATATTTTTCCCGGCGGAAATGGCCGCCAAAGTCGGGGCCAGCCCGGCACGGCCAACCAAAGCGTTGACTACCACGTCGGCATTATTTTCCGATGCACAGGTCACAAGCCCGTCTTCCCCGGTGAGAATCTCACAACGATGCGACACCGACCCACGCAGTTTGAAAGCGGCCTCATCGTCGGGAACCCACACGATTTCCGGCAAAAATTCATCCACCAGCGGGGCAAGGGCAGGGATATTGGAATATCCCGTAAGCACAGCAATTTTCACATGAGGCAGGCATTCACGCACGACGTCGAGGGTCTGTGTGCCGATTGAGCCCGTCGCGCCAAGGATGGCAAGGCTATTTATCATTAAAACACCAACCGAAACAGTATATTTATGGCAATGTAAACAATAGGCGCGACTATTATGACACTGTCTATTCTGTCCAGAACGCCGCCATGGCCGGGGAAAACATTGCCAAAGTCCTTGATTTCGCAAAAGCGTTTAACGGCGGAGGCAGCCATATCGCCGATAATGGAAAACACCGCACCCACCAAGGAAACGCCCATTGCAAGCAGCGCGATAAGATGAAGAGAGATACCGGGGTTGAATGCATCCGAAAAATTTCCATACGCAAAGCCAAAAATCAGCCCCACCAAGCCCGCACCGATTATCCCGCCCACAAGTCCCTCGACAGACTTGGAAGGGCTGGGGGAATTTTTTAATCTCCTACGACCAATAGTTACGCCCGTTAAATAAGCAAAAGTATCGCAACCAAAGGACGCGGTAAAAATCAGCCACACAAAGAAATGCCCGCCATACTCATGCTGACGCACCAGCGCGATAAATGAAAGCAAAAACGGCACATACAGAAAGCCGTACACTGTGCTGACGCATTCCTTCAGCGGCAAATGCTTGTAAAAAACCACCAAGCAAGCCTGAACTGTCACAATAAACAGGGTCAAAGCAATCAGAAGCCAGTACCCCGCGCCGAAAATATAAATCGCCACGAAGTATGCCCCGGTAAAAAAATATCCGATACCGTGAATCGGTTTGTCAGTTTTTGAGAAAGCGATGTAAAACTCCCGCAGACCAATAACGGCCAGCGCGGCAAGCACAACCAGCAAAGCCCACCCGCCGACATGCACCAAGTAAATAACCAGAGGCAGGCCGATAACGGCCGTTAGCGCACGCCGGAGAAAGGTTGTCATACGGTCATGATTTCCTTGGTTTTTACGTCAACCATTTTATCCAGTTCTGTGATACTTTTGTCTGTCAGGTCTTGGATTTCGCGTTCGAGGTCCTTCATGTCATCCTCTGTGATGTCGGACTTTTTCTCAGCCTTTTTAAAGGCGTCTATGGCCTCGCGACGCAAGTTCCGAATGGCCACCTTGGACTCCTCGCCCTTCTTTTTCACGTCCTTGGAAAGCTCCTTGCGGCGTTCTTCCGTTAAGTCCGGGAAGACGAGTCGGATTACCTTACCGTCATTGGTAGGGTTGATTCCCACGTCGGAGGCGTGAATGGCCTTTTCTATTTCCTTTAGCATTGAGGCGTCCCATGGAGCGATTTGCAGAATCCGCGCCTCGGGCACACTGATGTTGCCCACTTGGGCTATGGGCGTTTCCGTGCCGTAGTAATTCACCGTCACGCGGTTGAGCACATTGGGATTGGCGCGGCCCACACGCACTGTGGCGAATTCCTCATTTAGCACACCCAGGGTCTTTTTCATGCGGTCTTCATAGGTTTTTGTCAGGTCGGACTTTTTAACTGTCCCCGACGCTTGCTTTGTTTCCGGTTTTTTAGTCGGCATAATAATCCTCCTCTACATCTACGCTTATGTAGGTGCCCTGTAGATTTCCTGTTTCGGGATAAGCGCAAGCCAGAGCAATGCTGTTTGGCACGTTCAGCCCAAATACATAGGATGGAATCCCCGCGTCACGCGACAAATGCAGCGCGGACATATCCGCAACCTGCAAATCTCTGTAAAGAGCCGCGTTGTAGCTGAGGGTTTTAAATTTCAAGGCACCTACGTTATTCCGAGGGTCTTTATCGTAGACCCCATTGACATTTTTGGCATACAGGACGCAATCGGCCCCAAGCTCTGCCGCACGAAGAGCCGTTATCGTGTCCGTGGAAAAATACGGATGTCCCAGCCCCGCGGCGTTGATTAGTACAATTCCTTGGCTCATCCATTCCAAGGCCATATCCTTCTCGTACAGGGATGTCATTGTTCCTATGGTAATAGGAGTCACAACCTTTGCTTTCTGCTTTTGCCTGCTAAAAGCTTCCGACAGATACAGAGCGTTCATTACGGTGGCCAGCATTCCCATTTGGTCGGCCTTTACGCGGCACATATCCGGCCTTGCCTGCTGCCCCCGCCAAAGATTTCCGCCGCCGATTACCAACGCCACTTGCGTTCCCGTATGCTTGACCTCTATAATTTGTCTTACTATGGAATCTACAACCAAGTCGTCATATCCTGTGGAGCTCGTTGGCGAGCCGATTGCCTCGCCGCTGAGTTTGATTACCGCACGCTTTAACATGTCTTATCACCATCTAAGAATATATCATATTGCCTTTCGAAAGGATACCCTAAAATGGAACAAAAAAAACTAAATGACGATTTAGCCAAAGGCGAACTGGGCAAGCTGTACCTTTTATTTGGGGAAGAGCGGTTTCTTGTGAACCACTATGCCACCGCGATTTCCCAGGGGCTTCACAAGGATGTCTTCGAGGGCGTAGCTGACCCGCGGGAGATTATGATGGCGGCGGATACCGTGCCGTTTTTGCCCGGGAAACGGCTTATATATGTAAAGGATTCGAAGCTGTTTACCTCCGAGCGTAAAACCGACGCTGAGGAGCTGGTCGAATACCTGCCGAAAATCCCCGACGACACGGTGCTGGTTTTTGTGGAATCCGAAGTAGACCGGCGTCTGCGGATTTTCAAAAAAGTATCGGAAATCGGCCTAGCCGTAAACTGCGAGCCCCCCACTCCGCAGGTTTTAACAAAGTGGATAGTCCGCACCATGAAGGAAAAGGGCAAAACCATCAGCGAGTCCAACGCGAATGTTTTGCAGCGCACCTGCGGGACGAATATGGCCAATTTATTTCAGGAAATAGACAAGCTGGCCCATTTTTGCGGCGAAAAAAAAGATGTATCCCCGGAAGATATCACCGCCATTTGCACCCCTACCCTTGAGGCGCGGATTTTTGACCTGACAAAAGCCATGGGTGCAGGCCGTGCTTCTGACGCACTAAAATCTTACCGCAATATGCTGGCCCTGAAAGAATCTCCCTTCGTTGTACTTGTTATGATTATCCGCCAATTGCGAATAATCCTTTTATGTAAATGCGCCGAAGAAAAGGGTTTGCCAAAGGCCCAAATCGCCAAAGAACTGAATATCCGCGATTTTGTAATATCAGAAGCCCGCGCCCAAGGAAGACGCTTTAGCAAGGAGCAACTTCTTGCCGCATTAAAAAACTGCCAGGATACCGACATCAAAATAAAGACCGGCCTACTTGCCCCGGAAATAGGGGTTGAAATGCTGTTGGCCGGGCTGTCTATGGGGTAATAATTTGGGAATGGCCCAAGAATGTTGGTAAAGCGGGTGCCAGCGCGGGGAGTGAGGCTCGCGACTAGCGAAGTCGTGTGATTAGTGACGTATGGCATGGCTAGTGTCACCGCCGGGCTTGAGTAACAAGACCGGCACAGACACTGCCTTGCCAAAGTCAATCATCGCATGACAAGCGTTAGCGCGCCCACTCCCCGCGCTGACACCCGCTTTACCAACATTCTTGGGCCACTCATAATTTTTACGGAAGTGGAGGGAGTTGAACCCTCGCGCCGGTTTACGCCGACCTGCCGCATTTCGAGTGCGGTCCCTTCAGCCACTTGGGTACACTTCCTATTGAATACAGCGCGAATTATACTAAAACTTAGGCCATGTGTAAACTGTGTCGCAGCAAATATCTGTGTGACGGAGGCCTAGCCTGTGAGTGTGCGGGGCGGGACTCCATTGAAGCTGCGGCGGGCCGGAGATTGTAAAAGCTTCGCCCAGATGCCATGTTTCGCGGCCGGTGTTGAAGTCACGTTCCAAATAATAAATGGCTATTTTGTCGCTTGGTTCAATGGGGGCGTGGCCTTTTTGAATAACATTTCCGGATTGGTGACGGATTCCAAGGACTTCTCCCCGAGGGGAGTTTTGTGAAAATTTTACGATGATATCCGCCTCATGGCCGTTTACGGTAACAGGAATGGCGTAGCGGCGGAAGTGCCCGTTGTCGGTTATGAGAAAGAGGGCCACTGGCCGGCCGTTTAATTGCGGCCACAGGAAATCGCCCGGGGTTTCGGTTTGCAATAAGCCCTCCAAGCGGAAAATACCAGCGAGTTCGGAGAGAGGCCGCCACAGGGCAAGCTCTGTGTGTACATATTCATGATGTTCATGGGCGAAATCGCGCCCGATTAATTTTGCGAAGAAATCATGCAAGTAATCCGTATAATGTGCGTCCATGTCCAAATCGGAGTAGGTTTGCAATGACGGCTCTCCTTGGGATTTTCCGCCGTAGATGTAAAATGTGCTTAGGCCAAAAATCTCCACGTCGGAGTTGTGCCGGTTGTAGGTTACGCAGTTTTCCAGCGCGTGCAGCACTGCCTCCGCCTCGCGAGGGTATAAATCCATCAGCTGAATGGCCATGTCCCCGATGTCAACCATGTCGGCATAATTATCCCGGGGCGAGCCCTCACCAAAGGTTTTTGTTTTTGCGCGGCGGATTGCCAAATCGCTGAACCGGAGGATGTCGGCCCGTGCCATAAGCTGTCCCATCGTGTCCATCACAGGCGCGACCCGGGATAAATCCACCACGGAAAGGGTTAAAATTTCGTCGCTGTCCTGTCCGTAGTAATCAATAAATGTGTCAACGATTATTTCCCCCAGCGCAAAGCCATCCATATGAGGATTTCTGTTAAGCGCGGATAAAAAATTATAGTCCCAGCCATCGGCGGGCTCCAAATCTTCGGCGGCGATTAGCACGCGGGCATAATCCGCAGCCAGCACAGCCATTTCCACCGTGGCCATCAGACATGCGTCAAATCCCAAAAATTCCAAATTTGTTTCCCGCAGGCCGGATTCTTCAAAGGCCTTTTGCATGTCCAAAAGGGTGAGGCTGGCGTCATTAAATTTCTCGTCATGGCCAAAGCCCGCAATCGACCCGCCGCCATGGTCCCACATGATTAGCCCATGCCGTCGCGCCGGGAAATTCGCCAGCCCGTAGGAAATGAAATCCCGCAAGGTGTCGGGGTTGCCCATGTTGACTTTGCCCATGCTTTCGAGTTCGTTGATTTCGCCATCGACCAGTTGCCAGATTATTACCTCTGTTTCGGGAATGGCATCATTCATCCAGCGCAATGCACCACCTGTGAGAATCAGCACATTGGCATTCCGCGAATCTAGGCCGGAATCCAGCATTTCCACCAAGTCATCCGTAGCCGCGCCCCACTCGCTTTCAAGGTCGGAACCGTTCATGTAAATCATAATTGTGTACGGTATTTCGCCATATTCATCAAAGGGGTCAAATCCTGAGAACGAAACCGCCGCGCTTCCCGCGATGATTAACGCCGCCAAAATCATCCATTTTTTGTACATATATATCACGCTCCTACATTCAGTTTTTCGAAAACAAGCAGCAATATGCCTGTAAATTTTGCCTAACGCAGAATTGACTTTTATTGGGTTTGATGATAACTTGTTCACAGGCTAGTTTTTGATGGGGGAAATTAGGTGGAAAACAAGAACCTTCCGGTGGGAACACAAGACAAAATAGAGCCTGAAATAATGCTACATTCTGAATACATACATTTTTTTAGACAAAAAGGCATCAATTTTAAAGCTTGGGGGTCTGCCGGGCCGGATTTTCTTTTTGAGCAGCTTGGTATCATTGGAGAAGTCAAAAAAGAGGATTCTCTTAGTATGCTAAAAGCTGCGATTAAAGAAATATTTGAACGCAAAAAACAACGCTTTAAAATATCAAGCCAGAACGCATTTTTTGTTATATGCGGAGACTCAATAAGATACTATACGCAAGTAAACAAGGATTATTGGCAAGATGTCGATTTAGATGATTGTGTTTTTTTCAGCGGAAAATATAAAGATAGCTTTTTGGACTTTATATCAAACCGGGGAAATAAAATTTATGTGGAAAACCATTTAAGCTATGCTTTAGACCTACTGTTGAACGAGGATTTTCAAATGTCCATCACGGATGGGCTGCAATTGCTGTTTAATTTAAATAATGATAAGCGTTTGCATGTCAACGAGGGTATTTTTTTCAACCCCGGGGAGGGCAGTAAGCAGAGGTTCATTGAAATCAAGTGCAAAAAAAACAGGAAAAAAGAGCTTCTTAATTTTGTTAATACCTTTACGGTCAAAGATATCGGAAAGGTAAAGGAGTATGTAAAGCATAATTATTCACGCCATCTTCATGACACCAAAAAGGCTAATCTTGGCAAATATTATACGCCAAAAGAAATAGCTGAAACTTTAAAGCAAGAAATAGAGCCTAAAATCAATAATAACACCTATATCCTGGATTTAGCCTGTGGGTGTGGTGCTTTCCTTGAGCTGTTTGACGATTGCCATGCCATCGGCAGGGATATTGACTCTCAAGCCATGGAAATTTTGGAATTATTCAATTTTTCCAATATAGGCGAAGACAATACCTTGCTGAATGTAAGCAGGTCAAAATACGGTCTTAGTGAAGCCGATGATGTGATTATAGTCGGAAATCCACCGTACAATGATTATTCAAGCAGAAACAGACGATACAGCACCAAGGCAAAAAGTGAGCCCAGCCCCGTGGATGCCGATATCAAATCCAGAGATATTGGCCGCTCCTTTCTGGAGGCTTATGCAAAATTGGAGCCAAGGTATATTTGCGTGCTTCACCCCTTGGCATATTTAATAAAACCAACCAGCTTTAGAAACCTAAAATACCTCAGACAGAGCTATAGGCTTGAAAATGCCACTATATTCAAAAGTCATATCTTCCCTGATTTAAAAAGGAGGACTCCGTTTCCTATAGTTATCGCAACGTATAAAAGGGATGCTGGCGGAATGGATTTTGACTATATACAAAACTTTAATTTTAATATACATAATGATACCGTGAAGTTTCGGCTTAGTTCTGTCGTTCAGGCCGGCCATGACTACATCCGTCAAACCGTTACCAGCGTGGATAAAAATTCCTCCGACATAGGGTTATATCACTATAATTTCAGGGATATAAATTCCCTTAATAAGGCAAACTTCCAAAATGAAGAATATCGGGCAAATCATGTAGACACTATGCTTGTAGTCAACTACATTGATTTGTGGAAATATTGCTATGTAAATTGCATCAAAAAGTTTTTAATCCCTATGCTCGTTGAGGACAATAATTATATTTTGGGGAATTTGAATCCAATTCTTGATAAGGAAGTAGTTGAAAGTGACGAGCAATACTGGCGCGATTTGTTTATAATGTGTGCAATACTGAAAAATTCTCACAGAATCGACTGCATGTGCATCGAAAACAGAACTAACAATATGCTGTCCAAAAATTTTCTGTTTAATGATTTTAGGAAACGCAGCCGGCAAAGCCACCATCCAGTAAATATATATAAGATTTTCTTGGATTTTGCAGACAATCCCGATGAGCAAAAAATGGAAATTATTTTTGGATTAATAAATGATTACTTTCGAGTGCTTGTAAAAAAGTGCTTTAAATAACGAATGGGCGTGTTAATTTATGCGAGCCAGAAAAAAGAAATGGGCGGCGGGGGAGCTTTTGGACAACCCGCGCATTTTACGCGATGCGGAAGAATACAAAAAGCGGATTCGGGAATGTTTTGAAAATGATAACCCCATACATTTGGAAATTGGATGCGGCAAGGGGCGGTTTATAACGGAGACATCGCGGCGCAATCCAGAGATTAATTATATCGCGATGGAGCGTGAGGCCGTGATTTTGGCGGCGGCGGCAAGGCGAGCCCAGGAGCAAACTGCGGGCTCGCTTGTTTTCCTGTTGGCGGATGTGAAGGATATTTCGGAATATTTTCATCCGGGGGAAATTTCCCGGTTGTATATAAATTTCTGTGACCCTTGGCCGCGCAAAAAAAAGCGGGCCAGACGAAGGCTGACCCACGAAAATTTTCTTGCATTGTACGAACAGCTTAAAATTCCCGAAATTTTCTTTAAAACCGATAACAGAATCCTGTTTGAAGCCTCAATCGAAAGCTTCAGCCGCCAAAGGTGGCTTTTGCAAAATGTATCCCTTGACCTGCACGCCTCGGACATGGCGGATAATATCAGAACCGAGTATGAAGAAAAATTCTCCGCTTTTGGGCCAATTTACCGGCTGGAGGCATATTTGCGAGATTAGCATATAATATAGCAGGGAATGGCCCAAGGTGTTGACCCAACCCCAAATAGTAAAACCCCTCTCAAAAATTTGAAAGGAGCTTTACCATGTTCTATTATCGCAATCGGATTCGCAATCGCTTGCTTCAGGCTTTTTACCGGCCGCGGCGTTCCCGTGGGGGGATTTTTTCCGCATCGGCTTTTGACGCCTTGGATGAAATCGACAAGAGCATAGAGAAATCCATTACGCCGCTGCTGTCGGAATTTTTCATTTGAATGGGGGCTCTGCCCCCAAACCCCC
>WQSB01000123.1 GCA_009788085.1 Defluviitaleaceae bacterium | reverse complement strand
TTAAGGAAATGCCGTTTTTTCCCGCCTTACCAGCCGTCCAAAGCCGTAGCCTTAAGCGAACGGAACCCAAGCCCCGCACCGCCGGCCCCTCGGGACCAAAGTAAATGCTGTTGCCCTGTTTAGGTAGAGTCATCATGCACATAAGGCCGCATACTCAACCCGCTGAGGGTCATGGTGGAGATGTTGTGTACGACTGCCGAAGTGGGGGCGGCGATAGCACCGGCGAGGCCAAGGCCAAGCAAGGATGTGTTGATGCCCAGAATCCAATAATAATTCCGCTGAACGCGGGCCAGCAAGCTTTGGCTTAGGCGGCGCAGGGTTATGAGGCCGTCCAGATTTTCGCCTAACAGCGTAATATCTGCCACTTCTTTTGCGATGTCCGAGCCGTCCTTCATGGCTACGGAAACGTCCGCGCAGGAGAGGGCGGGGGAATCGTTGATGCCGTCGCCCACCATGATTACGGTGTGGCCGCTTTCTTTTAGGCCGCGCACGAAAGCGGCCTTGTCCTCGGGAAGCATGTGGGCGCGGAACTCGGTGATTCCCAGCGAATCGGAAACAGCCGTCGCCGCAGAGCTTCCGTCGCCGGTAAGCATGATTATCCGGGCGAGGCCCAGGGCTTTCAGCTGTGAAAGAACCTCGCGGGCGTCTTCGCGGACGGGGTCTTCCACACAAATCAGCCCCGCCGCTTTCCCTCCGATGGCCAAGTACACGCCGGAATATCCTTCCGCTTCGGCGGCCATTTTCGGGCCCTCGTCCTCGGGCCAGGGGATTTTTTCGTCCTCAAAAATAAAGTGAGAGCTTCCTATTAATACGCGCTCGCCATCCAAAGTTGAAGCGATTCCGTGGGCCACGATGTACTCCACGTCGGCGTGTTCTTCCAAATGGTGCAGGCCCTCCGCCTCGGCCTGGCGCACGATTGCCTTGGCCACGCTATGGGGAAAATGCTCCTCCAGACATGCGGACACCCTCAAAATGTCCTCCCGGGTATGCCCTCCGATGGGAATTACCTTGGCCACCTGAGGACAGGCCGCCGTCAAAGTTCCCGTTTTGTCAAAAACGATGGTATCCGCCGTAGCGAAAGCCTCCAGATGCTTTCCGCCCTTTATGAGAATGCGCCTGTTTGCCGCCTCACGAATCGCCGTAATGATACATATGGGCGTGGTCAGCTTAATCGCACAGGAATAGTCAACCATTAGCACGCTCATGGCCTTGGCCATATTGCCCGTGAATGCCAAAGTGGCCGCGAAAGCCAGAAAGCTGTAAGGCACGATTGCGTCGGCCAGCTTTTCGGCGCGGCCTTGGATGCCCGCTTTCAAAGCTTCGGAATGGTCTATCATGGCCACAATTTGCTGAATGCGTGTGTTGTCGGCAAGGGTTCGCACACGAAGGGCGATACTGCCCTCCTCCACAACTGTTCCCGCATAGACGCTGTGGCCCGGTTTGCGAAGAACCGCCAGGGGCTCCCCCGTCATGGAGGCCTCGTTTACCATGGCTTCGCCCGCGCACACCTCCCCGTCCAGCGGCACAACCCAGCCCGCGCGCACCCTCACGATGTCGCCAATTTGCACCTGGGATAACGGCAAAAGAGTATCAGCATCTTCACTTACCAGCCACACATTATCAATGTTAAGCTCCAAGCTTCGGGATAACTCGTGCCGGGCTTTTTTGCGGGTGTAGTCCTCTAAAATTTCCGTGATTTTAAGCAAAGTCATAATCGACGCGGCTGTGGCAAAATCCTTCCGCGCAACAGACGCCCCAACTGCGGCCGCGTCCAGCACATTTACATTCAGCTTGCCGCTTGCCAATGCCGCAAAACCGTTCTTCCAATAGGAAAGGGCGTTTTTTATTGTAAAAATTGTTCTTATCGGCACGGGCACAAAAATTTTCATCGCAAAATGCCTGAGTATCAATGCGGTCAGCGAACGAAAAAAACCGTCATCCATTTCCCGGATGATGTTCTCGTCACGCCTTTGGCCCTTGGGAAGGTTGCTTGCGACAAGTTCTGCTACTAAGTGCAAAATCTTTTCGCGGTTGGCCGCGCCCTCTCCGGCTTCATCGTTACCGCTTTCGTAATGAACCAGCAGCCCGCCGTTTACGTGGCTGGCCTCCGCCGATTTCACCCAGGGATAGGCCAGCAACATTTCCTCTATGCCGTAGCCTTCCTCGGTTGAAAACGCCGCCCATCCCATTCTCAGGCGCAGACGCCCCGGTTTGTCGTAAACGATTTTGTATCGCAATTTATTGCCCGTCCTCTTTGGTGGCTTCCTTTGCCGCCTCAAGGCATAAATCCGCCGCTTCCTCTTTTATATTCTGAAAACCTTCGTAGGCTTGCTTTTGCAAAACCATTCCCGCCGCAAGCCCCTTTACCGCAAGCTTACGCGCCTTTCCGCTTTTTACCGCGTGCGCCCCAACAAGCGTTGCAATTACCCCGCCCGCGAAGCAAAGAATCTTTTCATTTTTTAATAAATTCATATGGTCCTCCTTGATTTTTCTATATATTTATTCCTTTTCTAAGATTTTGTCAACAAAATCAACTTTTTGCACAGGAGGCATAGTTCAAATTGAAGCTTCCCTTATCATGCGGGAAGTGATAAAACCGAAACATGAATGGAGGGTTTTACATGAGGACATTAGCAATAGCAGTTGCGTTAAGCGTAGTATTGGCCACGATTACACCATATCCCCACTGGGCGGAGGAGTACACCGCTGCGTTAAAAGGTTATGGAGTGCTTCCTGAGAAGATTCCCGTGCCGGAGGAGGCTGTTACTTATGAGGAGCTGGAATATATACTGGCCCGGATGTTTGGGCGTGAGGTGCAGAGCTTGGAGGCGGAGCCCCTGACGCGATTGGACGGGCTGCTTCTGGCGGCGGAAATGTTTCGCCTTACGGGGGCAGACCCTGAATATTTGAATATCTTCCCCGACTATTATTTAGTTCCAGAAAAACACCGCGAAACCGTGGCTGGAATGGTTGCGGCGGGGATTGTTCGCGGATACTATAATGAATACGAAGCCTTGATTCTGTCGCCGTTCTCACATCTAACTCACGGACAGGCTGCGGCCTTGCTTTTGAACGCAGCGGGTACAATTATTTCCGAGGCGGGAGGGGTCAGCGGGTTGATTGCATCCAACGCACTGGTGAACACCTATGGGGTGACTTTCACGGAGGCCGCCGTATACGGGCAGCTTCTGATAGCGGAAGGCGCGGACGGCGGAGAGACGGCTCTTTTGGGCACATGGGCACGTCGTGTGGTAATGCGGTCGTCAGGTGAGCTGATTATTGAAGGCAGCGATGTAAGCTTTGTCGAGCTTCATCCGCAATCCGGCGCGCGCGTATGGTCGCACAACAACGCGCCGAAGGTATTATGTATAACCGGAGGAATGGATACAATTCATCTGTATGGAGAATATTTTCATGTGGTTGTAAACTCAGCCGCTCCTGTTATAATAGATGGGACAATTTACCGCATTACGGTTCTTGCGGAAGGTGCTTCCGTAATGCTAACGACGGAATCCGTCGCTCAAGTGATTGAAATTGCCGGTACAGCCGGAGGATTTACGCTACACATAGACGGTGAAGTTGATTTCCTTATCGCAGAGGGAAACTATGGGCATATTTTCGGCAACGGGCGGGTTCACGAAAAATGGCTTGCGGGAAGCGGTATCCTGGTTGCGATGACTGACGAAGCCACCGACGATGCAGCCGAGATTTCCGAACCGCTCATTCAGACGCCCGCTCCCACACCGTGTCCTCCGTCTCCCCCGGAGGACGATTCCTCGGAAGTCCCACCACGGCAGCCCACGCCTATGCCAACACCTACGCCTACTCCGATCCCTTCGCCTGACCCGGGGGATGAAGAGCCGGATAACGGTGAACCTGATAATGGACAGCCTGACAACGGGCAGCCCGATAACGGCCAACCTGACAATGGACAACCCGATAACGGCAAACCTGACAACGGACAACCCGATAACGGCAAACCTGACAACGGACAGCCCGATAACGGCAAACCTGACAACGGACAACCCGATAACGGACAGCCTAACAACGGACAGCCTGACAACGGACAGCCCGACAACGGACAGCCCGACAACGGACAGCCCGACAACGGACAACCTGACAATGGACAACCCGACAACGGACAGCCTGACAACGGACAGCCCGACAACGGACAACCTGACAACGGACAGCCCGACAACGGACAGCCCGACAACGGACAGCCGCCCCGCAATCCCACTGTCGAGCGGGATGACGATGGAAACCCCATTTTCATAGGGGGCGATGGCAGCCCTATTGTAATATGTATGAGTCAAAACGCGCACCTTAGCGAGGCACTCAAAGGCCTGCCGACGGGGGTTGAAATTAAAATAGACGAAAAAACCGGATACATCACGGAAATAATTATCAACGACACCGGAAATTTAAATATAGACGACGCATTTGCAAACGCGCCAGCCCCGGTAAGCATCAGCCTAGGTGAGGATGCCAGCATTAGCTTAGAAATCACGGTAACACCCCCTGCGGGTTTCGCGCCCGTAAATCTTAGCGGAATACACATCACGGGCGGGTACGGCAGTACCCTGTACACAGGAAGCCTCCCCTTGGTGACGAGAATATCGGTTGGCGGAAGCCTTACGGTTGACGCAAGTGGGGCAACACAGTCGTTGCATTTGGAGCTGATGGACAGCACCAACCCCGACGACTCCATAAATCTTATTAATATCCCCACGTCCTCACCCGGCCAGTTCATATACCTGTTTTTCCCCGAGGGCAGCAGCCGCATCAATGCGGACGTTTTGCCGGGATTAACCATCAACGCAATGTATGCCTATCCCCATCAATTGAGAATCCACAACACTAGCACAACCGCACATGTGGAGCTTCGTTATACAGCAAGTGACCCCAGATTTGCCACATTCCGCAACCTCGCCCTCACCGGGGCAGGCCAGCCAATTATTACGATACATTACAAAAAAATAGTTTTCGATAATATAAACATCGGCATGGTTCTGAGTGGCTCCTGGCCGAACCTTACGGTATAGTAAACGCACCTGAAAACGGTAACAGAAATGAGGACGGCTTGCTGCTTGGAAATGTACAAATCCGAAACAATTTAATAATGGCACCCATGGCCGGGGTGACGGATGTGTTTTTCCGCGCGCTGGTGTGGGAGCACGGCGCGGGGCTGACCGTCTCGGAAATGGTAAGCGCGAAAAGCATTGTCTACAATAATAAGAATACCTTCCGGCTTTTGGAAAATAATAGTGATATTCGTCCATACTCCGTACAATTTTTCGGGCACGAGCCTGAAGTTATTTCCGAGGCAATAAAAAGGCTGGAGGATTTTCCTTTTGACATAGTTGACATCAACATGGGCTGCCCCATGCCTAAAATCACAAAAAACGGCGAGGGTGCGGCACTTATGACCACCCCCGTTTTGGCAGGCCAAATAATCGAAGCCGCAGTAAACGCCTCACACCGGCCTGTTACGGTAAAAATCCGGAAAGGCTTTACCCCCGCCACGGCCAATGCCGTGGAAATGGCACGCATCGCCCAGGAATGCGGCGCGGTGGCGGTGGCCGTTCACGGGCGAACCCGGGACCAGTTCTACACCGGGCTTGCCGATTGGGATGCTATCGCAGCGGTCAAACAAGCCGTTTCCATCCCCGTATTCGGAAACGGAGATATATCCACGCCGGAAATCGCAGTCGAACGCCTAAAGCTCTGCGACGGCCTGTTAGTCGCCCGGGGAGCAATGGGAAACCCGTGGCTTTTCTCGCGGACGCTGGCTTTTCTGGAAACAGGAATACTTCCCCCGCCGCCGACTCACCACGAAATCATCGAAACGGCCATCAAGCACCTCCGGGCTGTGGACACCCACGAATTTATGCGTATACAGGAAATGCGCAAGCATCTCTGCTGGTATACCAAGGGGATGCACGGCTCGGCAGACGTCCGCCGCCGGGTAAACAACGCCGACTCGGCGGATGAAATGGAAGAAATTTTGAGAGAATTGAGAATTGAAAACTGAGAACGAAAAGAGGAGTCTTATGAACAAGAAGATGCTTGGTATTATCACGGTGGTTGCCGTGCTGCTGGTTTCTGCGGCGGCGTATCTGTATATGCCCATTATGGCGCAGCCGGGCGACGCCAACGACCCGCTGGTAACGCGCCGCTATGTGGATGACAGGATTTCGCAGCTGGAAGATGAAATTGCCGTTTTGAGGCATCTTCTAACGGGGATACCCCCGGGAGGCACTTTGCCGGGAACGGGAGGAGCAACGCCGGGCGCGGGTTTGGGCGCGGCGGATATGGACGCGCTTTTTGCTGAGGTAATGTTATACTTTGAGCTTATGTACGGGGAAATGCTGCGCGCGGCGGCGGGAGTCACCCCCTTTGACGCGCTGCATGTGCCTGCGGGGACTACGATGGTTTTCGAGCGGGGCGCGGAATTTATTTTGCGGACGGGGCAGGGCCGGGTTGTTGCCGGGCCCAACGGTATCGTTGACGCAACCGCCGGCCGGGACGTGGGCAACGGCGAAGAGCTGAGCCGGAATCACCTGATGATGGTGCCCGCCACCGACGGCCGCGGAGTAACCTTTACCACCGATGTGTGGATTATGATAAGAGGCGGTTATCAGATTGTGGGTTAGTGTAATTTTTCGCTGGATGGACGGGAGCCTGTTTTTTCGCGGGCTTACGGCGGTTATGGACTTTCTGCGGAAAGTGGCTATGGGAAGCTTTATCGTCGGGTGGTTCACGGGCGAGGACAGACGCCAGCGCGAAAAAGGCCGCGATATAGAGCCTGAGGGCGCGTTAAAGCTGGGATTTTTCGCGGAGCTGGCAGATACGGTGTTTAACGGATGGCAGAGCCGCCTCAGCGGCGAGAAGCTTTTCCGGCCGCCAAAGAACTGGCCGCAGGGCCTCTCGAATCTGGCGAGGGGCAGCTGGGTCGTGGGTCTTCTTTCGGGCAGCTTGGCCACGCCGATTCCGGATGGCAAGGCTGCGAAGGGGCCTTTGTCAGACGGGCTTAGGCCGGCTCTGACATGGGCATTCTTTGCTTTACCCGTCTGGGGAATGGCCGCCGTAACCTTGGCCGCACCCGCTTTGCCCACGATGGTAATGGCGGGTCTCCTTGTGCCTGTTTTTCTTTTTGCTATTTTAAGCCGCCCCTTTGAAATAACGCCGCTGACCGTGGCGTTGATATTGTTTATCGCCGTTAATTTTCTTGGGGGCTTTTTGTCCGCAACGCCGGGCTCCAGCCTCCGGATTGCGGCTCTGGTTTCGTTGTTTATGCTGGTCGCGCTGATTATCCCCGCTGTGTGCCGTGAAAAATCCTCCGTGGATTTCTTTTTTCTCGTATTTTTGGCGGGGGCGGGGCTTACCGGGATTGTGGGGCTTTATCAGGTTTTGGCCGGATATGTCGGGCAGCTTTATCTGGACATGGAGGTTTTTTGGGATATCCGCTTCCGGGTGGTTTCCACGCTGGGAAATCCCAATGTTTATGGGATGTACCTTGTGCTGGCCGTCCCGCTGGCCGCCGCCTGTGTTTTTTTCCTGAAGCATCCTCTGCTGAAGATTCTTTGCGCCGGCCTGACAGGACTACTGCTGGTGAACCTTCTGCTTACCTATTCCCGGGGGTCGTACCTGGCCTTGGCCATAACCGTGGGTGTGTTTGTGCTTATTATGGAAAAGCGGTTTGTTGTGTTGTTTATTCCCGCGCTGATGACTGTGCCGTTTCTGCTACCTCCCGCCATGATGAACCGCTTGCTTTCCATTTTTGACATGACGGATACCTCCGCGGCTTTCAGAATCAGCATATGGCGCGGGTCTGTGCGGATTATTCAGGATTTTTGGATGAGCGGCATCGGGCAGGGTGCGGAGGCCTTTAACAGGATTTTCCCCTACTATGCCCCCGCCGCCGCCGTGGCGGAGCATTCCCACAATTTGATTCTTCAGGTTATTCTGGAGCTGGGAATCGTCGGGCTTGTAGTGTTTATCGCAGTTTTGGCTTGTTATTTCAGAGTTATGGTAAACTTTCTGCGCCGTGCCACAGAGCTTCGCCTGCGGTTGATGGCCGCCGCTTTGGTTGCCGCCGTTATCGGCTTTCTGTTCCAAGGATTAACAGACCATGTGTTTTATAATTTCAGGGTTCTATTGGTTTTCTATATTTTTATGGGGCTGGGAATCGCTTTTGCCAAAGCCTACGACGCACCTCCCGACGCGCCAAACAAAGACGACACGCCGATTGTATCCGGCTATAGCGATTTCAGTTGAAACGAGAAAGGAGCATTTTTAACATGCGCAAGTATCGCCTTTTTGGCATTATCAATCCCATTGACGTGCTGTTGGTCGCGGGGATTGTAGCCCTTGTTTGGGGGCTGCATATATTCTCGATGCCTCAGCAGGCCGCCGCCGAGGGCGGACAGATTATTCATTTTACGATTGAATTTCCCAACCGGCCGGAGGGCTTCCACAAGGGCATCGAGCCGGGGCCCGTCGTGCTGGACGGCGTGAGGGGGCTTCATATCGGATACGTGGTCAGGGCCTTTGCCGAGCCCGCCATGGAGGACGCACCCGACGAGGACAACGCCATATTCCGCCGCGTACCCGTGGAAGGCCGGGAATCAACTCATGTAGTAATTGAGGCCCGCGCCAACATTACCACTTACGCCACGGAGATAGGACAGTTCCACGTGCGTGTGAACATGCCCATTTTCCCGCGCAGCCGGGATTTTGCGGGCAGCGGAATAGTTTCGCGGATAGAGGTGGTTAGATGATAGATAAAAACGGACGGCTTTTTGGCAAGGTCAGTATTATTGATATTTTAATCGTAGCGGCGGTTCTTGTGCTGGGCATAGGCTTTTTATACCGGCAGACATCCGAGCGGCTGG
>WQSB01000122.1 GCA_009788085.1 Defluviitaleaceae bacterium | reverse complement strand
CAGGTGCGACCGGCGCAACAGGTGCGGACGGCGTGGCAGGCCCAACAGGCAACACCGGCGCAGATGGCACCACAGGTGCAACCGGCGCAACAGGTGCGGACGGCGCGGCAGGCCCGACAGGCAACACCGGCGCAGATGGCACCACAGGTGCAACCGGCCCGACGGGCGCAGATGGTGCAACCGGTGCGGACGGTGCAACAGGTGTGACCGGTGCGCAAGGAATACAGGGGATACAGGGTATTCAAGGAATACAGGGCGAAGCCGGAACCGTGGGAACAATTGTCGGTTCTTATCCAGACCTTGCCACCCTTGAATCCGAAGTGCCTGTGGGCACACCGGGCGAATTTTACTATGTAAACCCTGATCTTTATGTTTGGGACACGGTCAGCAATTCATGGGAAAACGTGGGTTCAATCGCAGGCCCACAAGGCGTAACCGGCCCACAGGGCATAGCCGGCGAACAAGGCCCGGCAGGTAACACAGGCGCGACAGGCTCAACGGGTGCAACCGGCCCGACGGGTGCGACAGGCTCAACGGGTGCGGACGGAGCTATCGGCGCGACAGGCGCAACAGGTGCGACAGGCGCAACAGGTGTAACGGGTCCGACAGGTCCTACGGGGCCGACAGGCGCAAGCGCGATTATCCCGTATGCTTCGGGTGCGATTGCAACCCTTAACACAGCCGCATTGGGCGCGTTAAGCACACCAACCTATGTGGGCTTCGGCAGCAGTGCCGTTGGGGCCCAAGTTCTGGGCGGGACGCTCACCCTTGCGTCCGAAGCCGATGATTATTCTTTTGTAGTTCCGCGCAGCGGCACAATCACATCCGTATTTGCAAGGTTTACAGTTATGGTTGCAACAAGCATTTCTTTAGGAACCTTGTATGCATACGCTCAGTTATACAGTGCACCTGCCGGAAGCAGCACCTACTCGCCTATTGCCAGCACGAAAATTCAGCTTGCACCCGGCATAGGCATTGTAACCATAGGCACAATAGTACGTGGGTCGGCTACCGGGTTAAGCGTACCGGTTACTGCAGGAGACCAACTGCTAATGGTGTTTAGCGCGCAAAACACAAGCGTGCTTTCCATTCTGGGCTCCGTCAACGGCTTTGCAAGCGCAGGCGTAGCCATTTCTTAAAAATTTTTAATTTATAAAAAGGAGCTGTCTCGCCAAAGCAAGGCAGCTCTTTCTTTGACAGGAGGTAGAACATGCTTACCATAAGCCTATGTATGATTGTTAAAAACGAAGAGAGCGTGCTTGCGCGCTGTCTTGAAAGCATAAAGGACGCCGTGGATGAAATTATAATTGTAGACACCGGCTCCACCGACAATACGAAGGAAATTGCCCTCCGCTATACCGGCAAGCTTTACGACTTTGAGTGGATAGACGATTTTTCCGCAGCGCGAAACGAAGCTTTTTCAAAAGCAACGATGGACTATCAAATGTGGCTGGACGCGGATGATGTTTTCCCGGAAGAATCCCTTAACAAACTGCTTGAGCTGAAAAAAACACTGGACCCCGGGGTTGACAT
Source organism: Defluviitaleaceae bacterium (assembly GCA_009788085.1). GTDB lineage: Bacteria > Bacillota > Clostridia > Lachnospirales > WQUN01 > WRAH01. The sequence continues at coordinate 7,517 of WQSB01000122.1, read as the reverse complement.
TGTCACCATGAAATATATAACCCACTTTGACGAGCAAGACCGTCCTGTTCTGGCTTCCACCCGCGAACGCCTGACCAAGCGGGAAAAGGGATATCTTTGGACAGACCCGGTGCATGAATGCATACCGCTTATAGGCAATATTTTTTACAGCGACATGGAAGTTCATCACAGAAAACAAAAAAAAGAAGGGGTTTCCCACCGCAATCTAAATATTTATATGAATTTAGAAAAAAGCGGGAAACCCCTATCCCCCCGGCAGCAGTATTATTATGCTCGTGAGCTGAAGGACCACGGCCTGTGGATAAACTCGGCGTATTATTTCGAGAAATTTTTGGAATCAAAGCAAGGCTGGAAGGAAGATAATATCGCCGCGTGTTACAACCTATCGCTTTGTTACAACATTTTGGGGGACACGCAGAAAATACTGCCTATTCTGCTAAAAAGCTTTGAATACGATGCCCCTAGGGCAGAAAATTGCTGCGAAATCGGGTATTATTACAAGCGGGCGGGGCGGTACGATACATCCCTAAAATGGTTCCGGCTTGCGGCAGCTTTGGATGACCAAACGACTGCGGGGTTTATCTTAAGCGACTACCACGGATATATACCCAATATCGAATGCTGTGTCTGCTGTTGTCATCTGAAGGATTTTGCCGGCGCGGAGAAATTTAACGAACGCGCAGCTTCATTTAAGCCCGATTCGCCCGCCGTAAAGTCTAACAGGGCTTTTTTGTCCGCCATGAAATAATCGCAAGGGCTAAGAGCGGTATCTTCACACTCGCTAGGGATACCGCAGGCCCTGGCTTGGATGCACAAGCCCGTCGGCCGGAATAACGCTATATCGCTAAACAGTCCGATACTTACATGCACTTCACCGTAGCACTCGCCATGCTGTAAATTAACGTCTAAGGCAACGGCCTTGCCTTTTACCATCACAAAAGGCTTCGTGTCTTGAAGTGTACTTTCGCCGCCGCACAAATCGGTTCCGATTACTCTGCCGTCTCCAGCCAAACCGAAAATTGTTTTTTTCATAACGAAAGTATTGGCGGCCTCGGCTTGGCTGATTACACAACCGTCATCGCCCCAAAAAGTAAGGAGATATTCAAACACGAATTTGACCCTCACATCCCAATACCCGGCGCGGAGAGAGTTGGGCTGCTTATGCACGATGCGTATATTTTCTATTCTCAGGTTATCAGCCGTAACAAACGCTGTGTCACTCGGCGCAATAATAATGTCGCCGTTTCCGCGGCAAGGGCCGGAACACCGGCAGGCCGCACGGGCCGGGCCAAGCTGCTCGGAGGTCAGGCAATTCTGACATCTGCAGCTTTCATAGGCCTTATACGCTATAACGCATTTATCCTCCATTTCATACCACTCCCAATAAATCATACTTTGGCATGATGTTATATTCCAGTATATGTACATCCCATATATTTGTGAGATAATACATGGGGAAACATGCAAATCATATATTTCGTCGAAAGTTTCGCCCCTAAACAGCCCAAAGCGGTATAATCTTGTGCTGTCCTTTAAGGGGCAAAAGTTCCCTTGCCAAACAAATGACACCACCTTCGCCTATGTTCACATTTTTGATTTTGTCGAGCATGGCGAAATTTTTTATGTCCTTTGGGTCGGGTTCTGCGGTGGATTTGATTTCAATGGGGTACAATGTGTTGTTTTCGTAAATTAGCAGGTCAATCTCTTTTTGATGCCCGTCGCGCAGATGGTATAAATCCACCTCCAAGCCCGCGTTTGCATAACTCTTGAGTATTTCGCCAATAACAAAGCTTTCGAAAAAGTGCCCGCTCATCGCACCGGAAAGCAGTGTTTCGGGTGTGAGCCAACGAGTAAGATATGCCGCGAGGCCTATATCCAAAAAGTGTAGCTTGGGTGTTTTAACGGCCCGGCTGATTGCATTGTTGCTATATGGTTTTAGAATGTAAACAATTCCGCTTGTTTTCAGGATGGACAGCCATCTTTTAGCCGTTGGCTCGCTTATGCCCACGTCTTTTGCAAGGGATGACAGGTTCAGCATTTGCCCGGTCATGGCAGCACACACCGTCATAAACTTATAGAAGCTGTCTTCATCTGCAACTTGCGTGAGCTTGCGTACATCGCGCTCTATATATGTTTTGACGTAGTCGGAGTAAAAAACCTGCCAGCTAAAATCGGGATTGGCTACAAGCTCCGGCAAACACCCCCGATGTGACCCCCCATGACTTTGGGGTGTTCATCAAGATTTTGCTTGCATTCCGCCCTTTGAGATATTCCATTGTGGGGAGAAACGGTTTGTTCCATTCCTCACCGTTAATCTCCCGCAGGGATAATCCATGCAATTCCAGTATTCCGGCCAAGCTCTCGGTCACATTCTCCATTAGTTCGAAACTTTGCGAGCCTGTTAAAAAGAAATCCCCTTTATTGCGGTTCTTATCCAGCAGAATTTTTATATAATGAAAAATTACCAGCGCGTACTGTACCTCGTCAATAAACAAGGGCGGCGGATAAAAGTCAAAAAATACCGAAGGCTCCGCGATTGCGCGCTGACGGATAGGCAAATCATCAAATGTGATTTTTGGAACATCCGGCTTGAGTGTTTCTATCAAGGTTGTCTTTCCCACCTGACGCGCCCCGGTTACAACAACCGCCCCTTTCATCTTAGCCCGATTCAAAACCGCTTGTTCGATATGTCTTTTGATATACATGGCTCACCTCAAAAAATTGCAAAAGCCTCCATCTGCCTGTAATATATGAACTACAGCGAAGGGGAGGTGTTTTTGATGTTTAAACTGATTCTTGTGCTTATATTTGCCGCTTCATGCGGCAGGGGTGCGCCTGCAGATACTGACGCCCGGGAAGAATCGCGTGAAATGGCAACAATAGAAAGCCCGGCGGAAACCGATATCGCCGTGCCGGAATACCCACCGGAATCAATCCCGGAACCGCCCCCTGAAGCGGAGCCACAACCCCCGGGAGAGCCGCCCATGTACACCTTGGCAGAGGTATTGGAAATCGCCAATGCCCGCCGTGAGGGTTTAATTAAACCCGGGTTGGAGCGTGCGGAAGCCCTTGTGTTGGGCCGTACGCCACAAACCATTGAAACATGGCGATTCAGCGCGGAAGTGCCAAGGGCCGAAGAAATCTCATCCGCGGACGCACTGTACGACGCAGAAATTTTATTTGAAATCATGCGGCAGGTCTACGGCGCGTATACATACTTCGGAGGCGACGAGGTTTTTCTGCCTATTTTCCAAGAGATTCGGGTGCGGCTTGCAGAAAGGGATTATTGGAGTGTAGCCAATTTTTCCACGCTTTTGTACAATAATTTGTCACCGGCAATTGCCGACAATCACTTTTGGATAGATGGGCGGCAGTTGGGCATCAGATATGATTTTTTTATAACGGACAGGTCTTTTGAAAGAAATGAAAACGGCTTCCGATGCACGGAAACCGGGCGATATGTAGTTTCAGCCGAGGGGCATAACATAAACGGGCTTTTCCGGCTTGCCATGAACGACGCAGGGGAGTTTTATTACACAATAGTTGTGGCCGTCCCCCGGACGATTACGTATTATTTAACCTTAGTATACAAATGCGGCTACTACGAAGAGCTTCGCCTAAACCGGCTTCCACCGGCCACATCAGGTGGTTCTGGGGCCGTCACACTGCGACAGATAGGAGACATTCCCTTTGTGGCAATCGGGTCAATGGGCTTTCCCGATTCAACCTATGGGTTTAATAACGCAAGCGCCCGGCAATTCCTTGAAATCGCATACGAGCTTCTTGATGAGCCGGTTATTGTCGTGGATATTCGTGGCAATTCCGGCGGCAACGGCACACTTCACAGCCGTTTCCTGCATATTCTCACAGGGGAAGTCGTGCCGCAAAACTATCTCGGCCTGCGCACGGGAAGTTATCAGGGCTGGCCGGACATACCTTACGAAAGCGTGTTTTTCTTTCTGCCGGAGATTGTGGCCATATACGCGCCCTCCGAGCCTTTTGGAGATTATCATACTCTCAGGGATACCGCGACCGACCGTGTGGTTGAAAACGACCGCCTGATTATTCTGCTGACCGACAGAAACTCCGCTTCTGCCAGTGACGGCTTTGCCGACGCGCTTCTTAATGTGGAAAACACATTAATAATCGGCCACAATACCGCCGGCGTGCTTCATACGGACATGACATACCCGTCCCTTTTTCTGCCTCGCTCCGGCATGAGCTTCGGCCTAGGCCGCGCAATCCACCTGCACCCGGAGGGTCATTTACAAGAGGGCGTCGGCGTCGCCCCGGATATTTGGTTCACCGGGCGCAATCTGATGACAGCAATTGTAAATTTGCTGGAAACTTAACTTATCCCGCAGAGGCAACTTTTGTGATGGCAAGGCTTAGATTCTTCGAGAGGTCAATGGTTTCGCCGGTGCTGCGGATTTCCACTGTAGGGCGAAGGACGTTTTCACTGCGGGTGACTACGCCTATGTGCCCGTCGGATAGTTCGACGGCAGTGCCTATGGGATAAAGAACCAAATGCTTGGTAAAAGCCTTTACGATTTCGAAGTCGAAGGCTTTGCCAACCTCGCTGCTGATAAGCTCAAAGGCTTCGGCGGGGGACATGGGCTCGCGGTGGGGGCGGCGGGACGTGACTGCGTCATAGGTATCGGCCACGGCGATTATTTTGCTAAACAGCGGTATTTCATTACCCTTTAGCCCCTTGGGATAGCCGCTTCCGTCCACACGCTCATGATGGAACATTATGCCGTTCCACAGCTGTATGTCTCCAAAGCCCTTACTTTTTAAATTGTTCGCGCCGTTGACGGCATGTTCCTGAATAAGTTTATATTCCTCGTCGCTTAATTTTCCTTTTTTGCCCGTTATGTGCTGCGGGATGTACGGCTTGCCCACATCGTGTAAAATGGCGCATCTGGCCAATTTTATCAGCTCTGTCGAGTAAAAACCCATGGCCTTTCCCGTGGCAACGGAAAGTATAGTCACGCTTAGGGAGTGGTGGTACGGGAAGTCCTCGATGGTTTTTAAATCCTGTATATGAATCAGTCCGGAAATATCCTGAGTGACTTCGGAGACGAGACGGTTCAGCGTGTGTTCGAATTTGCTTACGACCTCGAATGCCGTGGATATTCTCACGTTTCCACCTGGGGTTTGCAACGCCCCAAAAAGCTCGCGGATGGACTCCAATGTTAATACACGCAAGTCCTTCTCCAGCACGGGGCGGACTTTTCCCGTGGCCGTTTCAAAGCGGATTTGCGGCGGCGGTTCCGGCTCGGGCTTTTCGTCCAAATTTACGCCCCGCAAAAGCGTCCCCGTGCCCGGCTCCCGCTGAACATAAACAACCACCCGGCGCACTTCGTACTTTGCCAGCTGCCCCAGAGTTTTCTCGTCAACCTCCGTGTCCTTGCGGACTATCATCATCTGCGCGCCCCCGTGGGTTACATACACCGACTCCGCAAGTGTCATACCTATTTTTACATCGTCTACCTTGATTCTGACTTTTTCCTTTTCCTTCATGGCGGTCGCCCCCTTAGGTGCTGTCTATTAGACTTCTTGCACAACTTCAAAATTTTCGGAGAGGGCTAGCGAAAGCGGCGCGGCTTTCTGAGCGCACGTAGCGTTTTGCGAAGCAAAATGCATGGAGCGAAGCGGCTTGCCGCGCAAGCACGAGACGAAAATTACAGTTGCGCAAGAAGTCTATTATATCAGAGGTTTATTTATCTTAGAATAGCGTCCCAAGCCCAGCAGCGCGGACAGCGTTTTGGCCTGCCGGTGTAAGCAACCATTCGGCGATTTTGCGAGCGGGATGGTTATCGGGGGTATCGGCGCGGATTACGGCAAAATAATTCGTGGTAAGGGGATACTCGCCGGAAAGAATCGTCTCATGAGACGGAAAAATGCCATCGAGGGAGAGGATATTCACATTGTAGCCCCACCGGTTCATCCAGTAGGATTGCTGCTGCAAGAAAAAATACACAGTATATCCCAGCCCAAAGTCGTAAGGACTGCGGAGCGCGTCGCCCACATACCACCCAATATTTACCACAGAACTAAGCATGTCGGCCATTCCGCTTATTTCGAATTGGGAAAGGCCGGGATGAACCGGGTGCCCCGCCAGCACCATGTTATCCATCAGTGTTTGCGAGCCGGAATGGGGATTGCGGCTAAAAGGGATAATCCTCCCGTAGTGGCCGCCCAATTCTGCCCAATTTGTGATGCTCATAGATGTGTAAATATCCAAAATCTGCTGCATGGTAATATCCGTGACGGGATTGTCCGCCCCGGTGATAAACACCAATGCCTCCGCTGCCACGGGGATGAATTCCAGCTCTACCCCGGCTGCCTCGGCCAAGCCCAGCACAAAAGCCGACGGGTCCGGTGTGAGAATCAAGTCTACATATTCGGCAATCAACAGCTCATAGGCCGGAATCGTGCGGCTGGCATACCACGGACGATAATGATGGGACTCGCCAAACATGGCCCGGAACAATTCCCACACCAGCGGAATCGTGGAGGTGGAACCGTCTATGCGGGGATAATTGTACGCCGTAATCCCGATGGAACGCGCCGCCTCGGTGGGGAGTATGCTCACAGCCGCAGTTTCGTAAAATTGCAGGCTGTTTATTACCGCCAGCGCGTCGTCGTAAAAATACTCAATTACATCCGCCGGAACCTCCAGCATGGCGAAAAAAAATTCCTGAGTGCCGGGCATTTCTCTATAATCGCGCCCGTCACGCCGGAATATAAACAACTTAACAGTATGCTCTACATCATCCGGATACCACCGGCGATATATCCGCTGGGCGTATTCCACAACCGTTAGTCCATGGCCGGTAACAAAAACCGACGTAGGCTCCGCCGGATGCTCCCAGGTCATCCGCCCCCAAGAAATAGGCTCCATACCCGCAAATANCCCCTGCCACTCCGACGGGTGCGCGGTTTCCATTGAAAATTCAAACGTGATGCTCATATCCCTGCCGTCAACAATTTCCCATGAATTGTGAAACATTAGCGGAGTCCGGATGCTTCCCCTGCTCCATAAGCCAAAATCCCACGCGGGCACATTGTCCACGCTAAATTTCACGCCCAATACGCCGCTTTCAAAGGTAATATGCTCCGGCGGCGGTGGGGGCGGAGGCGTGGGCGGTGGGGGCAGCACAGGCGGCACGGGAGCTACCGGCCTCGGTGCTTCCGCAGGACTTTCCTCCGGTTGCCCCAAAGTGTAGTCCTCGCCATTTTCATTCCGGCCCCTGCCGGAACCGCAGGCGGCGAAAATCACTGTCGTCGCAAAAATCATTATAAGTAGCAAAGCCTTGCGCTTCAGCATAAAATCCCCTCTTTTCTTTTGCAAAAGATTATTTGCATTTGCAACGGAAAGTATGATAAAATGCATTTGCTACAAAATCCGTAGCGACCGTGAGGTGTTGGAGCACCTCACGGCGAGTGTAGGGATCCAAAGCATCACCTAGCACACACAGGCTTTCGCCTGCCACTACGCAACCGTAGTTTAG
>WQSB01000121.1 GCA_009788085.1 Defluviitaleaceae bacterium | reverse complement strand
GCCCGCCGAAACGGAATCCAAGGCACGGTAAGTGAGCTTGTCCGCAGAAACAGGCCCCTAAGCTGCCCAAGTCCGCGCAAAGCCGCACAGAAAGCCTTTTTCATCAGCGCGGCGTTTTTTTCGAAAGCATTGTAAAACTTCGAAGCGGTTATATCATAGCCGGAAATTTTATTCCAAAGGTCTAGGCAATTTTCCTCGTCCAAATCAAAAAGGAACATTTCGCCATAAAAATCGTGAAGCTGATATTTTTGCAAAAACTCCCCAAAGCTGTGGGGTAATTCATAGTAAATATGAAAATCCTTCAACCATTCGGGAAAGCATTCGTTCAATTCGGGGGAGTCGGGCCGCCACTCGCGCCACAAAGTCATTAGCTTGTCCAGCGCGTCAGAAGGGTCCCGCGCCCCAATGCACATTAATAATTCATATACATATAGGAAGCGATAGGACAGACACGCGGGAGTAAACAGCCCCTGACGTATTTTTGTGCGCCAAGTAAAATACGTGCGCAAACGCTCGTATCCCATCCGCTGATAGCTTGGCGAGTACATAGAAACTTCCGCTTGACCGTCGTAATCGTCGGTGAAATCCTCCATAAATTTGGCCTGCTTGTAGAACAGTCGCGTATCGGACCAGTAAGCGGGATTATCCGAAGCCAGCCCTCGCATGTCATAGAATTTTTGGCGCACAGGGTCAGCGGCCCTGGATTCGGCAATCAATTCCGAGGCTAGGCGTATTGTCTTAGTCTCGCGGTCGTAAACGCGCAAGGGCGCAGTAAATTCGTACTCCACCTCTGCGAAAACATCCTTTTCCATTTTAGTGGCTGAAGCTACTACCCCCTACAAACTCGCGTAAAATGGAGTTTGGCGGGATAGTCTCGCTGGGCACACCCAAGAAAGACGACATGAAGCGGATTAGCCGCCGGGCTTCGGAATATTGGGGCGCGTTGGGTTTGATATCAAAAAGAAGAGGCTCGGCATATTGCTTGAGCACACACATTTCATATACAAGTGCGGAGTTAAAAAAGGCGTCAGCCAAATCCTGACAGGGGTAAATATATTTCACCTCGCCACGCAGCACAGAGGGCCACATATTAATAGTAACTGCGGCGGAAGCCCCACGGAAAAGGGAATCGCGCACTATGCGGCGAATCAGCCGCGCGTCCGTGGTGGGGATTCTATTGTGGTCGTCGATATTGATTTGCGTCAGGGCCGAGATGAAAATTTTAAATTTATCCGCCCGGGGGACATCCGCGCTTACGCGCTCGTTCAGCCCGTGGATTCCTTCCAGAATAAGAACATCCTTTGGGGAAAGCTCTATAAAATTGCCCTTATACTCACGGCGGCCGGAGAAGAAATTAAACGTGGGGATTTCCACGGTTTCGCCGGCCAGCAAGGCCGTCAAGTCCTTGGTAATTTGGGCGGTGTCGATGGCGTTAATTGTCTCAAAATCGTAATCGCCGTTTTCATCGCGGGGGCATTCGTCGCGATTCAAATAATAATTATCCAGCCCGATTATATGCGGAATCGCGCCGTTGACCCGCAGTTGAACCCCCAGCCGCGCCGCGAAGGTTGTTTTGCCAGAGGACGACGGCCCCGCGATTAGCACAATAGGGCGATGTTCCTGCATAATCTGGTCGGCCAGAAGCGCGATTTTTTTCTCATGTAAAGCTTCCGCCACGCGGATAATTTCCCCGCTGCCGTCCTGACAAATCTTATCATTCAGCGCGCCAACGGTGTCGGCTTTCATGATTCTCGCCCACTGGTTGCTTTCTGCAAATACCTCCGAAAGACGGTTTTCCGGCGCGAGCTCCACAAATTCGTAATTCTGGGTGGCGTCGGGAAATTGCAGCATAAAGCCCCGCTTGCGCTTTATTAATTTGAATTGGTCCAGCCGCCCCGTGCGCGGAACCATTTCGCCGTAAAAATAGTTATACATCCAATCCAGCTTGTAGAAGCTGTAGTTCGTATTGTGGCGATATTTAAGCAGGCTGATTTTGTCATGCAGGCCAAGCTCCTCGCATATACGCAAGGCGTGCTCCTTCGGAAGCGTCCGCTTTTCGACGGGAAGGTTTTTGGCAACGGTCTCGCGCATTACGTTTTCGATTTGCTCTAAAAGCTCGTCTGTTACCTCCCCGGGAATTTCGGGCAATTCACAAAAGTAATTCTTGTTAATTGAATGCGCCACTACCACCCGGGTTGTTTTCCCCAGAATAGCCTTGGCGGCGTATACCATCAGAAAGGCCACTCCGCGCTGGTACGTCCGGTAGCCCTGTGGGTCGGTTATGTCCAAAAATTCCACTGTGGCGTCGTATAACACCGCCCGCCCCAAATCCTGCAACTCGTTGTCAACCTTTGCCACCAACGCCGGACGGTCTTTTGCGCAATGTAGCTCGCTGATTTCGAAAAGACTCGTGCCCTTCGTCACCTGTACTTCTCCTACTCCCAGAATATTTACAGAAATTTTGTCCATAGTTGCCTCCCATGATTCTAAGATTATGTCATATTATAGCATGAAATCGCCAAAATTTCGCGGTTTGCGTTGACATTTTTTTAGAATCCCTCTATACTGGCAAAGCCATAGACAGTAGGTACGCTCTTAACGTGCGCATAAATCCTACCGAGGCTCGTGTTTAAAAAGGTAGATTTATTTTTATGTGCCTATCCAAGCCCGAGACTATGGTATTTTATCAAGTCTGGGGCTTTTTTATGTTCTCTCATCGCGCAAGCGCGATGCCCGCAGCGAAGCGAGGAAGCGTAGGTGGGATTCATTCCCACCGGAGCGGCGGAGGCTTCAGGCGAACGCGGTGTGTGTGAGGGGGCAGAGCCCCCATTATAACGAAAGGAGGTTAATAGATGACAAATTTGGAACGTAATCGTGCGGCGAAGCAGGTCGTGGTGGATGAAATTCGCGAGAAGCTGGAGCGTACAAAATCGGTTGTTCTTGTAAACGCCCGCGGCTTGACCGTGGAGCAGGACACGGCACTGCGCAAATCCCTGCGCAAGGCGGGTGGAATTGACTACAAGGTGTACAAAAACACTATGCTCAATTTCGCAATTGAGGGCACGGCTTTCGAAGGGCTGAAGGAGTATCTCTCCGGGCCGACAGCGGTGGCATTTTCATACGAGGACGCGACGGCGGCGGCATCGGCAATTTCCAAGAATCTGAAGGGAATGCCTAAGCTGGAGTTCAAGGCCAGCGCGATCGACGGCGAAATTTACGACGCCGCCAAAACCAAGGCCATCGCGGATATCCCGTCAAGAGAAGTCCTTATATCAAGGCTTCTTGGCTCGTTCAAGTCGCCGATGGCAAGCTTTGCCCGCGTAATCAACGCAATAGCGGAAGAAAAATCCGAATAATCTAATGGAGGAACTTTAAAATGGCAAAATTATCAATTGCAGAAATCATCGAAGCGGTAAAAGAGCTTTCCGTGCTGGAGCTTAACGAGCTTGTAAAAGCCGCAGAAGAAGAATTTGGCGTAAGCGCGGCAGCAGGCGTAATGGTAGCGGCGGCAGGCCCGGCAGAAGCCGTGGAAGAAAAGACCGAATTTGACGTGGAGCTTACTGAAGTCGGTTCGGAAAAAATCAAGGTAATCAAGGTTGTTCGCGAAATCACCGGCCTTGGCCTGAAAGAAGCCAAAGAGCTGGTTGACAACGCGCCCAAGATTCTGCGCGAAGCCGCACCCAAAGCCGAAGGCGAAGAAATTGCCAAAAAGCTGTCCGAAATCGGCGCGAAAGTAACACTGAAATAGGGGGTAATTATGTCTCATAAATATGTATATATGTTCAAGGAGGGCAATGCGACGATGCGCAACCTCCTTGGCGGCAAGGGCTCGAACTTGGCGGAAATGACCAATATGGGCATTCCCGTGCCAAATGGGTTTATCGTAACCACGGAGGCATGTACGCTTTACAATTCGTCCGGCAAGGTAATGAGCGACGATATTAAGCGTCAAATCGACGATTGCATTGCCCAACTGGAAAAAAGCAGCGGCAAGAAATTCGGCGACGCAGCCAATCCGCTATTGGTGAGCGTGCGCTCCGGCGCGAGGGCTTCCATGCCGGGAATGATGGACACGGTTCTAAACCTTGGCATCAACGACGAAGTTGCCGCAGGTCTTGCAAAAGCCGCAGGCGACCGCTTTGCCTATGACTCATATCGTCGCTTTATCATGATGTTTGCAGACGTTGTAATAGGCGTAAGCAAGCACAGTTTCGAGCACGCGATTGACGAATACAAAGAGAAAAAAGGCTACAAATCCGACGAAAGCATGACAGCCGACGATTGGAAAGCCGTCGTAGATATCTTTAAAAAAATCTATCACGACGACCAAGGCAAGGACTTCCCCGGCGATGCGAAAGAGCAACTCTATGGCGCGATTACCGCCGTATTCCAGTCATGGGATAACGAGCGCGCGTTTATCTATCGCCGTATGCACGACATTCCCTACGAATGGGGCACTGCCGTAAACGTACAGGAAATGGTATATGGCAACATGGGCGACACATCTGGAACGGGCGTAGTTTTCACCCGCGACCCCTCCAACGGGAAAAAGGCCATCTATGGCGAATACCTGATGAACGCCCAAGGCGAAGACGTAGTAGCCGGAGTTCGCACACCCAAGGATTTTATGGAGCTGGAAAAGGATTCCCCCGCTTGCTTCAAGGAATTCTTGGAAATCGCCGCAAAACTTGAAAAACATTACAAATATATGCAGGACATGGAGTTCACCATTGAAAACGGCAAACTCTTTATTCTGCAAACCCGCAACGGCAAATGTACCGCACAGGCCGCTTTGCAACTGGCCATCGACCTTGTTGCCGAAGGTATCGTAACCAAGGAGGAAGCTATCCGTCAGGTAGACCCGCGCTCCCTTGACCAATTGCTTCACCCCATGTTTGACGATGCCGCACTTAAAGCCGGACAAGTTATAGGCGAGGCCCTTCCCGCTTCCCCGGGCGCGGCCGCCGGTAAAGTTTATTTCAACGCCGCAGACGCCGCCGTGGCTTTCCACGAGCGTGGCGAGCGCGTGATTCTTGTACGCCTTGAAACTTCCCCCGACGATATCATGGGCATGGAAGTTTCCAAGGGAATTCTCACCGCCCGCGGTGGAATGACCAGTCACGCAGCCGTTGTTGCCCGCGGTATGGGCACATGTTGCGTATCCGGTTGCGAAGCCATTAAATTTGGCGAAAAGCAATTCACCCTTGGTGGCGAAGTAATCAAAGAGGGCGATTTCATTTCCCTTGACGGTTCTACCGGAAAAATCTACAAAGGCGACATCCCCACGGTTGAAGCCGAAATCAGCGGCAATTTTGGCACATTCATGAGCTGGGTTGCGGCTGTTCCGAATAAACTTGGTGTGCGCACCAACGCTGATTCGCCAAAAGACTCGCTTAAAGCATTGGAATTCGGCGCGGAGGGTATCGGCCTTTGCCGTACCGAGCATATGTTCTTTGAAGCGGACAGGATTCCCAAAATGCGCAAAATGATTCTGGCCGACACCGAGGCAGAACGCCGCGCCGCTTTGAACGAGCTACTTCCCTTCCAAAAGAAGGACTTTACCGGAATCTACGAAGTCATGGAGGACAGGCCGGTTACGATTCGTCTTCTCGACCCGCCGCTTCATGAATTCATGCCCACCAGCGAAGATGATTTCGCGTCCCTTGCAAAGGACATGGGCAAATCCGTGGCCCAAGTGAAGGAAATCGCCGATTCCCTCCACGAGCTGAACCCCATGATGGGACATCGCGGCTGTCGTTTGGCCGTATCCTATCCCGAAATCGCCGAAATGCAAGCCCAAGCCATCATCGAATCCGCGCTGGAAGTCAAAAAAGCCAAAGGCTTTGACATCAAGCCGGAAATCATGATTCCTCTGGTTGGCGACTTGAAAGAAACCCGTTATGTAAAAGAGACCATTCAGAATAAGGTCGAAGAGTTAATCAAGGCCACCGGGGTAGAGCTTAACTACACCATCGGTACCATGATTGAGATTCCCCGCGCTTGCCTTATCGCAGACGACATCGCCAAAGAAGCCGAGTTCTTCTCCTTCGGAACCAACGACCTCACTCAAATGACCTACGGCCTCTCCCGCGACGATGCCGGGCGCATTCTCAAAGATTATATTGACAAAAATATCTATGAGGGCGACCCCACAGCACGTCTCGACCAAACTGGCGTAGGCTCTTTGATGAAAATTGCCGTAGAAAAAGGCCGCGCCGCACGTAAGGGCTTGAAAATCGGCATCTGCGGCGAACATGGCGGCGAACCAAGCAGTATCGCTTTCTGCGCCAAAATTGGGCTGGACTATGTATCTTGTTCACCATTCCGCGTGCCCATCGCAAGGCTTTCTGTCGCACAGGCCGCCCTTGCCGGTGAGAAGTTTGATTAATTGATTCTGTAATACTTGTATAAAAAATCGCGTCGGGTTTTCTACATTCGGCGCGATTTTTTATTTGAGAATAAAATTATGAAATCCAAAAGTTTATAACCGCTAACATCTCACGCAAATAGTTTTCAGTTAATAAATGGACGGGAGTAGATGCCCCCAGATGATTAACGTCCATTCCGATGCGTCTTGCAATGCTTACGGTTCTGAACATATGGAAGTCGTTAGATACTACAACAGCCCTAAATCCCTCAGGGAAATGTTCGTTTAGAATTTCTTGAGCAAAGGTGAGATTTTCAAGCGTTGAAGTTGATAAATCTTCAAGTAGGATGCGTTCAAGAGGGATACCCCTTTCGTGCAGATGTCTTGCCATTGCTTCCGCTTCCGTAATTGTGGCCCTTACCCCAAGTCCGCCACATACTACTACATAGGCATTTGGATTGCGTTCAAAATAATAGATAGCCGTATCCCATCTTCTGGCTAAAGGACTTGCGGCATTAGCAACATTAGTTCCGGCCCCTAAAACGATAATAACATCTTCATCAAATGTTGCCGTACCTCTGTTGCCGTAGATAGCCAAGAAGCTAACAAAAATCGTAGGAATTAAGAGGCAAATGCATATGAAAATATGTAACTTCTTTGAAAATTTATTAAAAAATACAGTATAAGTGCCAATTGCAATAACTGCAATAGCCTGCAAAATAATCCCAATAGCCATGCTGGAGGTTCTTGGTATCATAAACAGCCTAACGAGCATTAACGCACCTACTATTTTACATGCAATCCCTGTAAATCGCGTATTCATGAAAATTTCCCTTCATACTTATATATTTATTGCAATTTTACATGATGCCGCCGCGACAAGCAAACTGAATGAGGTTGCGTCTTATGATTTTTTCGTAGATAATAATGGCAGACCCGACTATATTTTCATTGGTGGTGAAATGAAGATGCTTAGCATTGCAAAAGAATTGCAGCCCGACATTGTAAAGTTCCGCAGGGATTTTCACAAATATCCCGAGCTTGGGTGGACGGAATTCCGCACGGCTTCCATAGTGGCAAAAACGCTGGAGGAAAACGGTTTTGGCATTATTATCGGAGAAGATGCCATGGATGGAAGCATGATGAAAAATCTGCTGCCCGCAGATGAGCTGGAATCCCAGATGAAACGGGCATTAGCACAGGGGGCACATGCACAGTATCTGGAAAAAATGCGAGGCGGCAAAACAGCCGTGGTGGGTGTGCTGGACACGGGCCGCCCCGGGGCTGTTATTGCTATGCGCTTTGACATGGACGCTTTGCCCATACAGGAATTGCAAACTGACTCACACTTTCCCGCACGGGAAGGATTTGCGTCTGTAAACGATGGCGTGATGCATTCCTGTGCCCACGACGGACATACCGCCGTGGGGTTGGGGATGGCTATGGCACTGGCGAAGGTGCGGGATAAACTAACGGGTGTCATCAAGCTAATATTCCAGCCCGCCGAAGAAGGTGTGCAGGGCGGGGCCACAAGCATCATTAAAAAAGGGCTAATAGATGATGTGAGCCATATGTTGAGCTTTCACATCGGACTGGCAGCCCGTACAGGCGAGATTTATTGTCAGACAACGGATTTTTTTGCCATAACGGAATATCACGTTGATTTTACAGGCAAAGAAGCCCACGCGGCGGCAAACCCGGAGCTGGGCAAATCGGCACTCTTGGCAGCGGCGGCCGCTACCATGGGCTTGCAGGGAATCTACCGCCACAGCGCGGGGGCATCCCGGATTAACGTGGGGATGCTGGCATCCGGTCAAAAATCCAATATCGTGCCCAATAAGGCGGTCATGAAGCTGGAAACCCGCGGCGCGACCACGGAAATTAATAATTTTATGAAACGGGAAGCTGAGCGCGTTATAAATGCGGCGGCGCAGATGTATGATGTGAGACCTAGTATCAGATACGGCGGTGAATCCATAACCGCCGTGTGCGACCCTTCCGTAACCCAAGCCACCAAGCAAATTGCACAAGAGCTGGGAATCTTTGAGCATGTCAAAGATATCCTGTCCCTCAACGCCAGCGAGGATTATACGTATTTTATGGAGTATGTGCAAAATCGAGGTGGCGTGGCCGGGCATTTTATCGCCGGTGCAAACTTGGACTCCAAGCATCACACCATCGGGTTTAATTTTGACGAAGACGTGCTTTGGCGGGTTGTCGCGCTATTGGGCGCGCTGGTTTTTAAATTCGCCTAGGGCGTGCTTCTGCTAACAATAAAATTATTCCCTTCCCGGTAGAGCTTGAAGCCCTCATTCAGCTCAAGCTCCCAATCGTCGCCAAAGGCCCGGTTGCCCTCTATTTGAAAACCTTCGGCGGCAAGCAGTCTATATCCCCGGCGGATGAATTCATTATTGATAATCTGAGTATTGAGAAAGTATCCGCTGCGCATATGAACCCGGCCGAAACTGCCGGTTAATGTAATAGACGTTTCCGTTGAAAATGGGCTCAGTCATCGCGCAAAAACGCCACCGACGCAGTCGAGGTACGCGCTCGACTTCCGTTTTTCTCCACTGAACCAGCCGAGACGCCCGCCGCGCACAGCGAGCAATCATACAATCCCGCCCTTGCACTCTACATAAAGCTACATAAACATCAAGAACACGTGAGTCTAATTTGGGGTGTGCGGCGGTTGGGTGTGGCACTCAGATGCGGTTGCTTCACTCTAGCTACGCCTTCACGCGGTTGGTACATCGGTGAAAATCGGCATTCGCCTAA
>WQSB01000120.1 GCA_009788085.1 Defluviitaleaceae bacterium | reverse complement strand
GAAGCTATAGAATCCGTGTTGAACATGTGCATCGTCGCATTAAGCGTTTCAATATTCTCCAACTCCGTTATCGCAATAAGCAAAGAAAACATCTTTTGCGGGTATCTTTAATTTGTAGCATTTACAATTATGAACTAAGGTTTTAGGATAGGTCTATTGTACAAAATCAAATGGGGAATTCACACTCAAATCTCCATGCCAGTTTTTGAAAGAAAATGGCGAGTGCGCCATCCAAGAATTTAAACCGCAGACTTGCAAAGATTTTCCTCACACCAACAAGCCCGATAGGGCAGAGCATTTACTCAGTATTTTATCGGACGCAGAAGAATGTCCCATCGTTTTTGGGATACTGGAAAGACTGAAAAAGGCATACAGATTCAGATAATTATGTTGTTTTGTGGCGTATATTTGGGCTTTTTATCAACGTCCATAACTTCAGCTTCCAGATGCAATTCGCAAAACCGTAGCAATGTAGGGGAGATTAGTACATGAATAATACGCCCGTTCTGTTTACAAGAAAGGTTTTGGATAATTTCTTGGCATCATTTTCTACGGAGAGTGTGCCAAATTGCAGCGCAAAATATGGCGAAATGAAAAACAGATGGAAAAAAGCCGCAGAAAAATGCAATCTGCAAAAAACAAAGGAAACAGGCGCACAGGGCGAATTTCTTGGCAAGGTATTTTGGCGATGTTTTGGGTTATGCAACTTCCATGGCGGGGCTTGACGAGTGGCATAGGGAAAACGAATTGAAGTCGGTTGCTGTCAAAATATTTTCAGCCATGAAAGGAGGAAATCGCCCGCTGGGATGACACGAACGCGGCGGTGTATATTTATCATTATGTACACTGGCAGATATATTTTTACCGACTTTCTGATGCCTGGAAAAATATTATGCAGTTGTGTTATAATCTTGTCGGAAAGGTGGTGAGTAATGTGGGAATGTCAAATGAGCAATTCGATTCTTACAAAACGCGGATTTTACGTGATTTGGAACGAATAAAAAAGTCACTGCCAGAAGAAAATGAGGATTTAGAAATCCTTATAGCAGATTTGAAGTCTGAGTTAAAAAAGCCTTAACATCAAGTTGCGAAACGCAAGAACCCCGGCCATCTATGTGCGGGGTTCTGTTATTTTTTGACGCTTATGATGCACACAAGGAAAAAGTGTGAAGCATCGACAGAAAGTGGCGCGAAAAAAACTTGTTGACAAAATCACGGGCTCACATTATGCTCATTATAGATTCTAAATTGAATCTATGTCAGGTCTATTGGAGGGATACCGTGAAAACAGAAAAAGTATCAGTAAATCTTAGCCCAACAGAATTGGGGCAAATTGACTTGTTGGTGGAAAGAGGCTTGTTCGATGGACGCTCGGATTTTATGCGCTCTGCTGCTCGCAAGTCACTGGAAAGCTACGCTTCTGATTTTCAGCAATTTCTTGAGCCGGAATATCTAAAAGGCGAAGAAGGAAGCAATTTGATATGGGCGGTTGGCATAGCAGAGCTTACAAAAGGGGAGGTGACCCGTCTAATAAACAAAGGTAACAAAATTCACGTTCGCATCATCGGATTGTATATCATTGCCAAAAACATCACCCCGGATGAAATACGTCAGTCTGTTTTATCATGTAAAATTTATGGCAAGCTGATGGCAAGCGACGAAGTAAAAGAGGCATTACGCGATATTGAAGCAGGGGGAAATTAGTGTGCCATATGAACAGGATGAAACTACTGTGCTTGACATTTTGAGGCGGCGTGGGATACACATACCCGCGCCCTGCGGCGGGAATGGCACTTGCGGAAAATGTATCGTTAAAATTGCGGGGGAGGATTGCCTCGCGTGCCAGACATTTTTTGACGAAGACATGGAAATCCTGGTTGAATCCGAAGGTGAAATATCGGTTCTTTCCGTTTATGAAGATATGGGGCCGGTGGAATGCGACCGTTATGAATCCGCTTGCGGCGGCGAGCCTGCCCGCTCGTTTGGAATCGCCATCGACATAGGTACAACGACCCTGGCTTTCGAACTGTTGGACACACGCGACGGAGCGCGCTTGGGTGTGCACTCCCGTGTCAACAGTCAGCGGGTTTTTGGCGCGGACGTTGTAACACGCATCGCAAAGGCCGTTGAGGGCGCGGCATCACAGCTGAATGAGTATATAATAGAAGATATTCACTTGGGTATCTCCGAGCTTTTAACAAAAACCAAGATAAAGCAAGAGGAAATTGTTTGTATCGCCATCACCGGAAACACAACTATGCTGCACCTTCTGCGTAATCTGCCCTGCGATACGCTGGGGGCGTATCCCTTTACGCCCGTAACCGTTGCGTCACATTGCTCAAGCTTTGCGGACACCGAAGTTATAATCCTCCCCGGGATATCCGCCTTTGTGGGCGCGGATATTGTGGCGGGGATTTTATTTTGCGGATGGCCTAAAATTACGGGAGCAAGCATACTCATTGATTTGGGGACCAACGGGGAAATGGCATTGTTTACGCGGGATAAAATTTTGGCGACGTCCACGGCGGCCGGGCCTGCTTTTGAGGCCGGAAACATCTCGGCGGGGGCGGGGAGCGTGCCGGGGGCAATTGCCCGGGCGTATTGCAAACAGGACTGTCTCTCACTGAATTCGCAACATTTGCCGGAAAGCAGCGTATTTATATGTGAAACCATAAACAATAAGCCTCCCGTGGGGATTTGCGGGACGGGCGTGGTTGACATAGCGGCGCAATTGGTGTACTACGGCTTGGCGGATGAAACAGGCCGCCTGGAGGATGCTTCCGAAATCGTAATCGCCAAAACCCAGGCCGGGCAACCGATAGTTTTTACCCAAAAAGACCTCCGCGAGGTTCAGCTTGCGAAATCCGCCGTGCGCTCGGGAATTGAAATTCTGCTGGGCGAGGCCGGGCTTAAATATGAAAATATAGAAAAAGTCTTTCTCGCGGGCGGGTTTGGATATAGAATAGACGTGGAAAACGCAGTCGTGTTGGGGCTGATTCCCGCGCCGCTCAAAAGCAAAGTGCAAGCCGTGGGCAACGCCGCCTTGGGAGGGTGTGCGAGGGTTCTGCTCAGCCGCACCGCCGCCCGGGAGGCGGAGGCCTTGGCCGCTGCCACCACGGAAATAAATCTGGCTACGCACCCACGGTTTAACGAATTGTTTATGGAATATATGGGTTTCGAAAAGGAGCTGTGACACTATGTCAGATTTTCAAAGCACGGTAGTAAACATTGCCAGAAACGTAACCAAAGCTTCTGGCGACCTTCTAAAATCGACGAAGCTGAATATGAGCCTGTCGTCCGAGGAGGCAAATTTAAAAAGCCTCTATATGGAAATAGGGCGCAAGGTGCATGAAATTTATTCCTACGGCGGCTCTTTGGGGGAATATTTTGACGGGAAGTATATGGAAATAGTAGAATGTGAGCGGAAAATTTCCGACATCAAGGAGCAAATCGGCAAAATAAAAGGCATACGCGAATGTCCTAAATGTGGTAAAAAAGTCGAGAGAGTATCGGAGTTTTGTCCTAAATGCGGCCTGAAGCTGGGCGTTGCTGAAGCGGAAATCCCTGCTGCTGCGCCCGTAACAAGCCCTGTCGAACCCGCCGAATTTTTCGACGCGCAAAGGATGCCACATTCGCATGACGCAACATCTGCGCCGCCGGTTCCTCCCGCACCGGTTCCTCCCGGGCCGTCCCCATGGGAAAGCACGCCGCCGCCCGCACCCGCTCCGTTGCCGCTTCCGGAAAAAATTTGCCGGATTTGCGGCTCAAAAAATGAAACAACCACCAAATTTTGCTTATCTTGTGGTAGGATATTAGATTGAAAATATGGCTAAACTTTTATATGAGCCGTTCAATGAGGGGGAAATTTCATGTTATGCGTTAAATGTCAGAAGAATCCGGCGACGGTGCATATTCAGCAATTCATGTTGAACGGGGTCAAAACCGAGCTTCACCTGTGCCAGGAATGTACCTTCAAGCTGGATAATCCGGAAATGCTTATTTCCTTTGAGAACGTATTCAAGGGATTTTTGGAGCAAATGAAGATTTTCCCCGTAGGAGCGGGGGGCGTAAATATGATGACGCGCCCCGACGCGCCCTGTTCCCGTTGCGGAATGACCTACAACCAGTTCAAGGCTGCGGGTAAGCTGGGCTGTGACACATGCTACCAATCATTTTCGAAGGAAGTGCAGGCACTTTTGAAAAATGTGCAGGGAAGCATCCGTCACGAGGGCAAGTATCCCAAGCGTCTCGGAGCGGGGATTTTTAACAAGCGTCAGGCTGACGACCTCCGGGCGCAGCTGAAAAAGGCTATTGAGGAAGAAAACTTCGAAGAGGCAGCCAAGTTTCGGGATGAAATCCGCGCGTTGGAATTGGCGGAACCCTGTGACAAAAATCCGGAGGTGGCGCAATGACTTTGCCATGGTATCAAGAGCCTTCAACGGATGAGGGGCAAATTCTTTCCTCCCGGGTGCGGCTGGCGAGGAACGTAAAAAAATACCCGTTTAAGTTTAAGCTGGACGCGGCCGGCGCGGCGGTGCTGGTATCCGAAACAACTGCCGCCGTTACCACCGGGCAAAACTATTTTCACCGTTTGGACATTCATAGTCTGGGGCAAACGGAGCAGAAGGTCTTTTTGGAAAAGCATATTGTC
The DNA here is from genome assembly GCA_009788085.1 of Defluviitaleaceae bacterium. Taxonomy (GTDB): domain Bacteria; phylum Bacillota; class Clostridia; order Lachnospirales; family WQUN01; genus WRAH01. The sequence goes on along the minus strand of WQSB01000120.1, from coordinate 4,507 downwards.
AGCCCGGAATTTCTCAAAGACAGCCTGCCCAAAGGTTTGTTAATCAGCGAGTCGGAAAATATCAGCGTAATGGTCAACGAGGAGGACCATATTCGGATTCAGGCCGTCGAGCCGGGGAAGAACCTGGCCGCCGCCTATAAAATGGCGGAGCTAATCGACGACCTTATAGAGGAAAGCGTGGAATTCGCCTTTCATATGGAATACGGCTACCTGACGGCCTGTCCCACCAACACGGGCACGGGGCTTCGTGCGTCGTATATGATTCATCTGCCATGCTTGGACAAATCTGACTTGATAAAAACCCTGCTGCCCCACATCGCAAAATTCGGCATCACTTTGCGGGGAATTTACGGCGAGGGAACCGCGCCAATGGGCAGTATTTATCAGATTTCCAATCAGAATACTTTGGGCAAGTCCGAAGAGGATATCATAACGGGCCTGCAAAGCGTCACCGAAAACGTAATCACCCAAGAGCAGCAAGCCCTCGAAAAGCTTCTGGCCAGCCGCCGGGAATATCTGGAGGATAGAATCTACCGCGCTTATGGTATTTTGACCAACAGCCGCATGATTTCGGCCAAGGAGGCTATGGACTTGCTTTCGGACATCCGTCTGGGGTTTCTCACGGATATTTTGCAAAAGCCAAAACCAAGCAAGCAAATTTATCAAATTATGATGGAAATTCAGCCGGGACATTTACAGCGCAGAGCCGGCGAGGAAATGACAGACGAAGAGCGCGACAGCGCAAGGGCAAAGCATTTACGGGAGCTGTTTTAAAAAGGTTTGTCCAAATCATCTAAATAAATCATTTACGGGCATAAAGGAGGCTACATAAGTGATGAAAGGGCCGTTTACGGAAAAAGCAAGACAGGCGATAGCAAACTCACAAACAGTGGCAAGGCAAATGGGGCATTCCCATGTGGGGACGGAGCATTTACTTTTGGGGCTGGCGCAGGTTATCGATGGAATCGCCGCCAAGGCATTGGAAACACAGGGTGTTACCGCTGAGGATATAGAAAAACAATTACAAAGCATGGGCGTAGGAACGCCTACTATGGGAGGTGTGGAGCCCCAGGGTTTCACGCCGCGTACCAAGGGTATTTTCGAGCGCAGCAAACAGGAAGCCATGCGGATGAAAACAAATTACATTGGCACGGAACATCTGCTTGTTGCAATGCTGAAAGAGCCGGAATCCATGGCGGCCAGCATTTTGAACGGAATGGGCATCAGCGTTCAAAAACTCTATGACGACATTATGGTTATGCTGGGTGAAAACAACCCTCAAGGCCATATGCCGTTTCCACTTCCCATGAATCCTCACGCCGCTCCCCCCGGCAAGGGCGGGAGAACAACTACCCCCGTGCTGGACAAGTTCAGCCGGGACTTTACGAAAATGGCCAAGGAAAATCATTTCGACCCTATCGTAGGACGCTCCAAGGAAACGGAACGGGTGATTCAAATTTTGAGCCGCCGCACGAAAAACAACCCCTGTCTGGTGGGCGACCCCGGTGTGGGAAAAACCGCCATTGCCGAAGGTCTTGCCCAGCGAATCGTATCCGGCGACGTGCCCGAGACTGTGAAGGAAAAACGTGTTGTCGCGCTGGATTTATCCGGAATGGTGGCGGGTACAAAGTACCGGGGTGAATTTGAGGAGCGCATTAAGAGGGTTGTACAGGAAGTCACTTCCGATAAAAATGTAATTCTTTTTATCGACGAGCTGCACACGTTAATCGGCGCGGGGGGTGCGGAGGGCGCGCTGGACGCGGCCAATATTCTCAAACCTTCGCTGGCCCGGGGGGAGATGCAGGTTATCGGCGCGACAACGCTGGACGAGTACCGCAAGCATGTGGAAAAAGACGCTGCACTGGAACGCCGTTTTCAGCCGGTAATAATTGATGAGCCCACGGAGGACGAGGCCGTTGAGATTCTCAAGGGCATAAGGGATAAATACGAGGCCCATCACAGTGTGCAAATCACAGATGACGCTGTGGAAGCCGCCGTGCGCATGAGCGCGCGTTATGTAAGCGACAGGTTTTTGCCTGACAAGGCCATTGATTTATTGGATGAAACAGCCTCGCGGGTGCGTTTGCGGTCTTACACCGCGCCGCCGAATGTAAAAGCGTTAATCAATCAAATAGCGGATTTGGAAACCGAAAAGGAAGCCTCCATAAAAGTGGAGGAATTTGAAAAGGCCGGGCTTTTAAAGCAAAAGCAGAACGCCCTGAAAGCCCAGCTGGAGTCGGAAGAGAAAAGTTGGAAGGAATCAAATACCAAGTCTCATCATATTGTCGATGCCGACGAAATTGCCGACGTGCTGGCCGCCAATACCGGCGTCCCCGTAAAACGCCTGCAGCAGGAGGAAAGCAAGCGTCTTATGGAAATGGAAGACACAATCCATCAGAAGGTTATCGGTCAGGAAGCCGCCGTCAAAACCCTTTCCAAAGCAATCCGCCGCGGGAGAGTGGGCTTAAAAAATCCTGCCCGCCCCATTGGGTCGTTCCTTTTCCTTGGGCCGACGGGCGTGGGCAAAACCCATCTGTGCCGCGCCTTGGCCGAAATCCTCTTCGGTGACGAAAACGCTATCATTCGTGTGGACATGTCCGAATATATGGAGAAGCATAATGTTTCAAAGCTAATCGGTTCGCCGCCGGGATACGTGGGCTACGACGAGGGCGGGCAGCTTAGCGAGCGCGTCCGCCGCAAGCCCTATAGCGTAATTCTTTTCGATGAGGTGGAAAAGGCGCACCCCGACGTGTTTAATATTTTGCTGCAGGTGCTGGACGACGGCCATATCACGGACTCCCAGGGGCGTAAGATTAATTTCAAAAATACCGTTATTATCATGACCTCCAACGCCGGGGCCCGGTCTATTATTAACCCCAAAAAGCTGGGATTCGTAGGCGACGACAACAAGGAACGCTCCTATGATGACATGAAAAGGGTGGTCATGGACGAGGTCAAAAACATCTTCCGCCCGGAATTTTTAAACCGCATCGACGATATCATCGTCTTCCATCCGCTGGATAACGAGGATATTCAAAAAATTACCCGCCTCATGCTGGACGAAACCGCCGAGCGCATCCGCAAAAACATGGACATCGATTTGATTTATACCAACGAGCTTGTGGAGTTTATCTCCAAGGAGGGTTACGACCAGATGTACGGTGCGCGCCCCCTTCGCCGTGCCATTCAGAATAAAATCGAGGACGAGCTGGCCGAGGCCATTCTCGAAGGTCGCTTCCGCGAGGGCGATAAGGTGCGCGGGGAATTTAAAGACGACAAGGTTGTGTTTGTTTCAAAATGGGATAAGGGGTAGGAGATTACGCCAAAGGTGCGCCGGGCGCGAACACCGTGATTGCTACGGTTGCTCGCGCCCGGCGCGTTTTTTGTGCCCGATGCCATTGGGGAGATAGCCTCTATTTGTTATAGCAGTATTTATCCGCGGCCGAGTCCGTCGTCATGAAATTCAAAGTCGGGGATGAAATCATTGTGCGAGGTTGAAATGTGTGCCATCTGAAAAGCGGAATCTGTTGCGGGGATGGAAATAAACGCATCCCTGCCGTTATTGTCTACGGCTGTGAAATTAAGTGCTTCAATGTATATAGCATTGCAGTCTGTTATACTTACGATAAGACCGAGCAATTGCACGTTTGCCACGCCGGAGATATTAAACTGCGCCTCGGCAAGTTTAGCTGCGGTTTGCATATAGACTTCAAGCATTTCGCCGGAAAGACCGGCAAACTCAATCTGCTCGTAAATATTCATATCAAACCAGCCGGATTCAAGCATAGCCGTCCGTGAATTAAGCCTTCTACTGCCGTCGTTCTCGGGAACTATTCTTCCTCGCAGACCATCGTAAGAGATATTAATCCTCTCACCTGTAATGCCGTTAATCGTAAACATATACACGGGAAGAGCAAATCTTTCTCCGCTGCCGTGAACATCAACGATATAATTTTGCGTGGGATTGTCCGGATGCTCTACATAAACTGTACCTGTCCACCATGTATTTGTTTGGCTTGCGTGGGCGGCGAACATCATTTGCATATACATGCCGTCAATGTTTGTGCCAAAAACATCCCAGATGTAACGCGCTCCAATTTGGGCGGCTTCTTCCATTGACATAGCCGCTGCGGGTATTGCATGGTAGTGCTGAGAAGGACTTTCCAATACGGTAAGCGTAGGTGGAATGAAAGCATCCGCTTCCTGCTCTGCCGCTTGCTCATTTAGAAGGGTGATGTAATCCGCTGATACGGATTGCTGATACAGGGGAGTTGCTTCGTTGATTGCCGCCGCAAAAATCAGTTGGTTAAAGCCAATAAATGCCGCGCTGAACATTCCGATGGACAAAACGCATATCGCCGCCACCTTCATAATTTCCTTACCTTTTGCTCTTGCTTTCATAGTTCATCTTTCCTTTCTATTTTAGATAGGGGCTCTGCCCCTACGACCCCGCCGCTCCGCCGGAATGAATCCGGCTACGCTTCCTCGCTTCGCTGCGGGTATCGCG
>WQSB01000119.1 GCA_009788085.1 Defluviitaleaceae bacterium | reverse complement strand
GCAGTAGGGACATCTTGCTTCCGGGCGTACTGAACGCACGAATATTTGTATTAATTCATCATTTATATCGTGCCCTGTATATTCAAAATCCTTATCTATCACTTTTACAAGCTCGTCCACGCTTGTTACCCCCCATCCTGTTGCCGTCTTGGGGTAGTTTACCACTCCTTCATCCTCACTTCAACTGATTTGGGAAAAAACCGGGGTTTCTGAAGTGGTTATCCGCACAGGATTACTCTACATTATCAATGGCGTGTATAGATTGTTTTTTTTGGTTAAACAGCAATTTACGTTTATTAGGAATTAGGTCGAATTTACAAAGTCGGATGAAAATTGATTCCCGTGCTTCCACCCTCTAAAGATTTTGTACTAACCAATTTTCTTGATATACTACCACAAAAGCAACGCGCCTACCAACGCGCGATAAAAAATGGGAAGTGGGGCCGCTCCCCAAAAAATTATTCCCGGGAGGAAATAACCAAATGCAACCCTTTATACATTTGCATGTGCACTCGGAGTACAGCCTGCTGGACGGCTCCGCAAAAATAAAAGAGCTGGCGTCCCGCGCGCGGGAAATGGGAATGGACAGTCTGGCGATTACCGACCATGGGGTAATGTTTGGCGTAATCGACTTTTACAAGGCTGCCAAAAGCGAGGGCATCAAGCCGATTTTGGGCTGCGAGGTCTATGTGGCAACCACCTCGCGGTTTGTAAAGGAACGCCGCGACGAGGGTATGTATCATCATTTGGTGCTTCTGGCGGAGAACGAAGAGGGGTATCAAAATCTGATTAAGCTGGTGTCCCAAGGCTTTACGGAAGGGTTTTACTACAAGCCCCGGATTGACCTGGAGCTTCTGCGACAATACAGCCGCGGGCTAATCGCGCTGAGCGCGTGCGCGTCGGGGGTCGTGCCGAAAATTCTGCTTACACAGGGTTATGAGGCGGGCAAGGAGCGCGCTCTTTTGTACGACGAAATCTTTGGGCGGGGGAATTTTTACTTAGAGCTGCAAGACCACGGCCTAACCGACCAAAAGACAATCAATCCCCAATTAATCCGCATTTCCAACGAAACGGGCATCCCCATGGTTGTCACAAACGACGTCCACTATATCGACGCCACGGATACCCAGCCCCATGATATTTTGCTGTGCATTCAGACCCAAAAGACAATCCACGACGAAGACAGAATGCGCTATGACTCCGACCAATTTTACTTGAAATCCCCGGCGGAAATGTATGAGCTGTTCCCCTACGCCAAGGAAGCCCTTGAAAATACACAGAAAATAGCCGACCGCTGCAACATAGAGATTGAGTTTAACAAGTATAAGCTGCCGATTTTTGACGTGCCCGGCGGAGTTGACCCATCCATATATCTAAAGCGGCAGTGCGAAGCGGGGCTGGCGGAGCGATATGGCGAGGACGCGCCCAAACATCAGGCCCGGCTGGATTTTGAGCTGAATGTAATAAACTCTATGGGCTTTGTCGCGTATTTTCTAATCGTATGGGATTTCATAAAATACGCCCGTGACAATAAAATCATGGTGGGCCCCGGGCGGGGCTCCGGCGCGGGAAGCATCGTGGCATATACTCTCCGCATCACGGATGTTGACCCGATTCCGTACAATTTGCTGTTCGAGCGGTTTTTAAATCCGGAAAGAATTTCTATGCCCGACTTCGATATAGACTTCTGCTACGAACGCCGCCAGGAGGTCATCGACTATGTAATCCAAAAATACGGCGAGGACCACGTTGCGCAAATCATCACCTTCGGGACGATGAAGGCCCGCGCCGCCACCCGGGACGTAGGCCGGGCCCTAGCCATGACCTACGCCGATGTGGACCGGGTGGCCAAAATGATTCCCACGGATTTGGGCATGACTCTGACCAAAGCCCTGAAAATGAACCCGGAGCTTAAGCAGGCCTATGACGAAGAGGAGGACACCCACAAGCTCATAGATATGAGCCTGCGTCTGGAGGGTCTGCCGCGCCACTCCTCCACCCACGCGGCGGGGGTGGTAATCTGCGACAAGCCGGTATATGAGTATGTTCCGCTGAATGTAAACGACGGCGTGGTGACGACCCAATTCCCCATGGGAACGGTAGAGGAGCTGGGCCTGTTAAAAATGGACTTTCTGGGCCTGCGGACTTTGACGGTACTCCGCATCGCCGCCGAGGAGGTCAAACGCGGCAAGGGTATAGACATAGACGTTTGGGACTGGCCGTACGGATATGATGACCCCAAGGTATATGAAATGATAGGACAAGGCAAAACCAGCGGCTTATTCCAGCTGGAAAGCGGGGGAATGACCTCCTTCATGCGTGAAATGCAGCCCCGCAGCTTGGAGGATTTGACGGCGGGAATATCCTTGTACCGTCCCGGCCCGATGGACTACATCCCCCAATACATCAAGGGCAAAAAAAATCCCGCTAAAATCACATATCTGCATCCCAGCCTTGAGCCCATTTTAAAAGCAACTTACGGCTGTATGGTGTATCAGGAGCAGGTTATGCAAATCGTGCGTGACCTTGCCGGGTACAGCATGGGACGCAGCGACCTTATCCGCCGCGCCATGTCCAAGAAAAAAGACGACGTAATGGCAGAGGAACGCCGCAATTTCATCCACGGGCTGGAATCCGAGGGCGTGCCCGGCTGCGTAAAAAACGGCGTACCGGAAAAAGCTGCCGGAGAAATCTTTGACGCCATGGAAAAATTCGCGGCCTATGCCTTTAACAAACCCCACGCGGCGGGTTATGCCGTAATCGGATACCAAACGGCATGGCTGAAATACTATCATCCCGTGGAATTTATGGCCGCGCTGATGACCTCCGTAATGGACTCCAGCGACAAGGTGGCGGGATATATTCACGACTGCAAAAAAATGGGCATTCCGCTGCTGCCCCCCGACGTAAACGAGGGCTTTGCGGCGTTTTCTGTAAGCGGCAAGAGTATACGCTTCGGGCTTTCCTCGATAAAAAACGTAGGCCGAGCCAATGTTGACGCCCTTGTTACCGAGCGCGAGGCCAACGGAAAATACACCGGCATCACAGATTTTATCCGCCGCATGTCCGCCTATGATGTGAACAAACGCTGCCTCGAAAGCCTAATCCGCGCCGGGGCCTTTGACTCGCTGGGGGGCAAGCGTTCTCAGTACATCGCGGTTTATCAGAATATTCAAAGCGGCCTCAACCAAGTGAAAAAATCCACGCTGGACGGGCAGCTGTCTTTGTTCGATATGGACGACACCCCCGCCGGGGAGCAGTCCGATACCGATGACCTTCCCCAAATGAGCGAATTCCCCAAACGTCTGCGCCTCCACGACGAAAAGGAGCTTCTGGGTGTGTATGTAAGCGGCCATCCCCTTGCGGAATACGAAGACGTTCTGCGCATTTACGCCAGCGTAACCAGCGCGGACTTCGCCTCCGACGACGAAAGCGACACCGTGGAATCCGCCGCCGGCAATCTCAAAGACGGCCAATCCGTAAAATACGGCGGAATGATTACCGCCAAAAAAATAATGTATACCAAGGCCGATAACAAGCCCTTCTGCTTCCTAACCGTGGAGGATATGTACGGCTCTGTTGAGGTCATCGTCTTCTCGAAAATTTATGAGAAATTCAGCCCGCGCCTACAAGTTGACCAAGTTCTCATTATCCAGGGCCGCGTAAACGCACGGGAGGAGGAAGCCACAAAAATAGTGACTCAGGATATTCTTTTCTATGAGGATATACCCGGCTCGGCGCACGAACAGGCGCAATCGCAATCCGCGCCCGCCCCCCAGGCCGCATCCGCTCAAACCGTTACCTTCTGGGTCAAAATTCCCGCAAACCGCGATGTGGGCCCCAAAATCATTACCGATATACTATCCGCCCACCCGGGAGATACCCCTGTAATCATTTATAGTGAGGCCCAAAAACAAAAATTTCAAGTCAACCGCGATTTCTGGGTCACCCAAAGCGACAGCCTAACCCGTGAGCTTGAAAGCATGCTGGGCAGCAACACGGTCAAAACCGTAACAAAAAATCAACCGATGCTATCTTAAAGATGCGAGGTTTTTGTTATAAGCTTAACCCGTTCCAAAAAATAGAAAAGGGGAGATAGTGTGTCATCAAAAAAATCAAGATTTAATATTATCATTGCGATTATTTTTTCCATTATATCGGCGGCGGCGGGGGTGGCCACTGCTTTTGCGCTGGGGGGAATTATCGGCGCGGCGGAAAACAGGGCTCTTGATGCCCTGTGGCCGGCCATAATCCTGACGCTGGGAATATGGGTTGTGGAATTCTCTATGAATCTGACGGCGGTGCGGTTTAGGCTGGCGTATACCTTTGAGATGCTGTTCTTGTCAAGGCGCAGCCGAATGGCTTTTTTATTTGGCCGCCGTTTGAAATCCCCGGCGGAGGACAATAACAAGGACTTGAGCTTTTTTACTGCGGACATCGACGTCTTGCGGGATAAATACTACCGCCATCAGGCGTTGCTTGCCATGCGCATAGCAAATATCGTGTTCTCCATGGGTGCCATGATTTGGATAAGCCCATGGATAGCACTGTCCGTCGTGGGAGTTATGGTGCTGCTGGTGGGAATTACCGCGCCCTTTGGCAAGGGGCTTAATAAGCGCACAAAGGCATATTCCGACTCCGTGGCCGAGTATGTAAACGTAGCCCGGGAATGCATTCAGGGCCAGAGGGAAATCATGGCCTATGACAAGCAGGACATTTTTTTGCAGCGTCATGAAAAAGAAAACCAAAAGGTTGAACGCTCCCGCATGAAGGCCGAATTCTTTGAGGTGCTGGCCAACTTTGTGGCAGGGTATTCAAATTTCCTGTTGGTTTTGGCGATTATCAGCGTGGGCTCTTATTTTGTAATAGAGGGCGACATAACCCTAGGCGAAATGATGGTAATTATGCAGCTGACGCAAAACGTCGCATGGCCCGTGACGCAGTTCGTGGAGGGCTTAAATGGAATGCGCGCGGCCAAGGGCCTGGTGGAAAAGGCCAAGGAAAAAGCCGCCCCCACGCAAGGAAAAAGCCCCCTTCCCTCCTTTAACAACGCAATCGAAATCAACGGACTCGGCCTGCGCTACGAGGACGATGAATACGTTGTACAAAATCTGGATTTAAGCTTTACACAGGGCAAGAAATACGCCATTTTCGCGCCGTCGGGATATGGCAAAACAAGCGTTGCCAAAGCCTTGGCCATGGAATTTTTGGAATTTGACGGCAGCATAAAAATTGACGGCCAGGACATCCGCGACATTGACCCGAAGGATTACAATAAAATCACACGCTTCGTGCGTCAGGACCCCTATCTTTTTACCGACACGGCTATTAATAATCTGACCTTCTTTGGCGGGATGCCTCCCCAGGCCGACCTTGACCATGCCCTAAAAATCACCCGCGTTGTGGATTTCCTTCCCGACGAGGAGGCTCTCAACCGTGGCATTTCCAATACCTCCGGCCTTTCCGGCGGCCAAAAACAGCGCATCGTGCTGGCCCGTGCGCTGCTGCACAAGCCGAAGGTGCTTATTCTCGACGAAATAACCTCCGGCGTGGACCTCGAAACCGCCTGCGATATCCTCACAGACCTCTTCGCCGACAAAGACCTCACGGTAATCGCCATCACCCACGAAAGCGACGAAAGATTCCAGTCCCTCTTTGACGAAATCATTCATCTGGCGGATAAATAGGCCTAGCGTAGGGCCGCATATACTTTATCAATAAGGTATATGAGGTGTTAAATGGGCAGAAAATTAAGGACATTCAATAGGTGGCTACGGCGCAGAAGAAAGCCGCCGGGGCCGCCTATTGCTATAAAAAGGCGCAAAAAAAGCGCGGGCCGCAGTGGGTTTCAGGTTCCGCGCAGATATATTTTTTTCGCAATGCTGATTTTGCTGGTGGTGGCGTTCGTTTATAGCTTTTACCGCTTCGACAGGCTAATCCTCCCGCTTGTTTTGGACGCTGCCGAACTACAGCTGCAAACGAAAATCAACAATGTAATAAACGATGTTGTGCAGGAAATCATCCGGGAAAACGGCATAACCGCGGAGGATTTTATTTTACTAAGCCATTCCCTGTCCGACGAGCTGCCCGTGCTGTCCGTAAATACGGTTTTGGCCAATGAAATTTGCAACGCCGCCGCAATGCGCATTTCCGAAAGGCTAAGCAATTTGGAGCCAGAAACCGTTTACGTGCCCATAGGGATGGCCCTAGGCCTGGACACTCTGGCGCAGCGCGGGCCGCAATTTTCCTTTGATTTGGCCCCCATCGGCAACGCCCTTGTAAACTACGAAACCAGCTTCACCGCCGTGGGCATAAATCAAGCCCGTTTTGCCGTGTGGCTGACCGTGGAAAGCGTCGTCCGCATTATAAATCCGGTGCAGCCGTCGGAAATTATTGTCACGCGCAATGTCTCGCTGGTGGACACGATTATTCAGGGTGTTGTTCCCGAAATGTATTTGAGTGTGGACAATTTACGCTCAAATTAATTTTCCGCCGCCGTCGAAGACCCCGGCTATTTTGCCGGGCATGTTTAGCACGATAAACCGCTCGAAAATCCCCCGCCCAAGCAAGCTGGCCAGCGCGGGGTTGGCCATTGCGTCGGCCACATCGTTGCCGTGGGCGGTACATAGAAGCTTCACCCCGGCGTTAAGCACCGCGTCCACGGCGCGGGCGTCGGCCTCGCCGCCCAGCTCGTCTACGGCGATTACATCCGGAGACATAGCCCGCAAAAGCATTACCATTGCCAAAGCTTTTGGGCATCCGTCCAATACGTCCGTACGAAAGCCAACGTCGTTTTGCGCCACCCCTCGGAAGCATCCGGCCACCTCGGAGCGTTCGTCCGCCAGGCCTACGGTCAGGCCGCCGTCAGAAATTTGCCGCACGATGTCCCGCAGAAGCGTTGTCTTGCCGAATCCCGGCGGCGAAATAATCATCGTGTGCATCAGTCCGGAGGCGTTTAGAATCTGCGGCAGAACCCCGTCGGCACAGCCGGGGATACAGCGCGCCACCCGGATATTCAGGCCGCTGATGTACCGCCACGCACGCACCGCGCCGTCCTCCAGCACGGCCTGCCCCGTCACCCCCACCCGATGCCCCCCCGGCAGGGNGATATATCCCAAAGTCAGCTCCGACTCAAAGGCGTAAAACGAATACTGACTGATACGCTCCATGGTTTCGCGGATATCCTCTGCGGACGGGCGGTACGCCTTTTCCCCCATCGACACCAGCTGCGACCCCTGAAAGGATTCCGAAACAACAAAATAGTCCCGCCCGTCGATTCGCAGAATCAGCGGCTTGTCCGTCCGCAGCCGAATCTCCGAAGCCCGCTCAAGCAGCCGTCCGCCAACACCCGCCAGCCGCCGCGCAATTTCAGCACCCAAAAACGCCCGAATATTTTCCGCCATGGACTTTCCCTCCCGTGTTGGAAAAATATATGACAAGCCTCGGGGGTTTATTCCCGTATACCACCTATTTTCTGCACCAATTTACGAAACATCGAAAGTGTGAATATAGCAATTTTACTTTCGGTAGTCCAGCTTTCGCTCTATACCCCAGCCTAACCGTGCGCGACTCACCACTGCGTGAGCCAGCAGTTTCTATTTTAGAACATATTACTCACAATACAATATCAGCGGGGCGATATCATTCAATGATCATTACATCTGATGTGGAATCTTTCCCTTTATACAATGCGCCGTTGTAAAAAGTCTGTTGCATAGTGTCAATGACCTTTGGATTAGTGCAACGGATAATCTGCGCCGTTTTGAGGATGCTGGTGTAGCTGACCGGGTATTTCCTATTTATGCCGAAGCACACGCGCTTCCTTATGCAAACAATTTCTTTGATGCCGCTGTGTCAATCGACAGTTATCATTATTATGGCACTGACGAAACGTACTTCCCATGTGTGTATGCAAAGCTGGTAAAACCCGGCGGACAATTTGGTATAGTTTGCCCCGGCTACACAAAGGAATTTGAAAAAGGTCATCCCGAGGGGATACTCCGCTTTATTGCACATCAGCAAGAAAAAGAAGAAGGCTGGGGCGAGGATATGCTAACATTCCACAGCGCGGCATGGTGGAAAAGGCACTGGGATAAAACAGGGTTGGTAGATATTACGGCTTGTTATGACATTCCCAATGTACGCCAAATTTGGGAGCCTTGGGCAAATGGAGAACAAAGCATGAGCGATGATGAATTTTTGAAAGCTGATACAGAAAATGATGTCGCACTTATAGCAATGGCGGCAATTAAGAAAGGGGTGCTTTCGTGAATCTCATAAAAGGCAATTTAACAATCCGAAATGCCATGCCAACCGATGCAGAACAACTTTGTATTTGGTGGAATGATGGAACGATTATGGCACACGCAGGATTTCCAAATGGTCTGAACGAAAAGCCGGAGAAAATTCGCGAAAGCCTTTCTTCCGACACAGATGAAACTCATCGCCGCCACATCATTGAGTTGGACGGCAAACCCATTGGCGAAATGAATTATCGCAATAAGGGGAGCGGCACTGCTGAAATAGGCATAAAGATTTGTGACTCTTCCAATCACGAAAAAGGCATCGGCACGACCTTGCTTGAAATGTTCATAGACGCGCTGTTTACGCGCTTTGGCTACGAAAGAGTTATACTGGACACTAATGTCAAAAATGAAAGAGCGCAACACGTTTACGGGCAAAAACTGGGATTTAAGCGGTTACGTGTAAATGAAAATTCGCGGCATGACCAATTAGGTGAGCCACAATCTTCAATTGATTACGAAATGGTAAAAGTGGATTGGCAAGCCCGAAATCTCGATATGTCGCAGTCGTATACTTTTAATCCGCTTTATGACATCCGCTTCCCACGCTCGAACAAGTATGATGCCATGTGGATACTCGAAAATGAAATGGGTCCAAATCCCATTTGGTTAGCAGAGTTTTTGACAGCACCTTTTGATTTAAAACCCGGAATGCGAGTGCTTGATCTTGGAAGTGGCAAAGGGATAACCAGCGTATTTCTTGCGCGAGAGTTCGGTGTGCAAGTATACGCCGCTGACTTTGACGAATGGGAGGGATGGACTTCCCCGGAAACGAGATGGAATAACGCTAAAGAATATGATGTCGAGCATTTGATAGTTCCCATTACAGCCGATGCGCGTAAATTGCCGTTTGCAAAAGGCTTCTTTGATGCTAT
>WQSB01000118.1 GCA_009788085.1 Defluviitaleaceae bacterium | reverse complement strand
CGACGATGGGGCTGACCAAGCCGGCCTCCACAGCGGCTTGGCCGATAATCAAGCCGCCAACGATGCCGATTGTGCCGCCTGACGCGCTTTTTAAACGAATGCCGGCCTCTCTTAGCAATTCAAAGGCGGAGTCCAGCAAAAGAATTTCAAGCACCGCGGGAAAGGGCACGGCCTGAGAAGACTCCGCCAGCCTGGACACCATTAAAAGCGGAATCATAGAAGGATGAAACAATGCGATGGCTACATAAAGGCCGGGCAAGGCCACGGCCAGAAACGCGCCTATAAAACGCAAAAACCGCGTTACGCTCATGACCTGCCAGCGGCTGTAGTAGTCCTCTGAGGCTTGGAAAAAGGCGTTAAGTGTCACGGGTACAATGATTACAAAGGGCGAATTGTCAACGGTTATGGCTATGCGGCCCTCTAAAATGGCAGACGCGGCCTTGTCGGGGCGTTCGGTGAGCTGGGCTTGAGGAAAGGGAGAAAGCCAGCTTTCTTCAATCAGCTGTTCTACGCAGCCACTGTCCAGGATTCCGTCTATTTCTATGGCCTCCAAACGCCGCTCAACTTCCTGTAAAACCTCCGGGCGCACGAGGCCGTCTATATACATTACGGCGATGTCGGTCAGGCTGCGTTTTCCCAGCTTGGACTGCTTTATTTTCAGGCCGGTGTCGCGAATCCTCCTGCGAACCAAAGCGGTGTTAAATCGCATGACCTCGCTGAAAGCCTCCCGGGGGCCTTGTACGACGACTTCCGTTTCGGCAGACTGAATCCCCCGGTTGGGAAAGCCCCGTGTTGCCACAACGATTACCTTTGTGCAGTTTTCCACAAAAACAGCCGTGTCGCCGGCCATTATAAAGTAGAGGACGTCCTCCATGGTTTCGGCCTCGGACAAATCCGAGGTGGCGATGCCACGGTCGCGCAAAGTCTCGTACAGCCCGTGGGATTTCTCCTCCGGGGAAAGTGCCGCCCAGTCCATGTCAAAAAGGCGGCGTATGACAGTCATGTCCATGAGCTCGCGCTGGGTCATTGCGTCAAAGTAGGCCATGTAAAGCGCGGGTGCGCCCTCGCCGCCGGGGGTGAATTTCCGGCCGATATAGTCTTGGCTGTCGCCAAACAGGCCGGTCAGCAATTCGATATTTTCATCCAGATTCGCGCTGGGTTTCTCGGGTATTTCCACACTTGACTCCCCATTTTCAACTGAATCGTCTATAATCGGTGTTTAATATGCTTCAATCGGCTGAAAATTATGCAAACTTTCTTTGTATAATCTCACATAGCGCGGGCAAAAAGTTTGGGATTTTAACTAATGACAATGTCCTTATAATTTTGTAATATGACAAATAGATTACAAAATAAACTGGGAGGCTGATATGGCTGGCTTAGAGCTTAAAAACATCGTAAAGAAGTATCCCAACGGGTTTGTGGCCGTAAATGATTTCAATATGAAAATAGCGGACAAGGAATTTATTATCTTTGTAGGCCCGTCGGGATGCGGAAAAACAACCACACTGCGTATGATTGCAGGCCTTGAGGAAATCACGGAGGGCGAGCTGTATATAGGCGACAGGCTTATGAACGACGTCGCCCCCAAAGACCGTGACATCGCGATGGTTTTTCAAAACTACGCGCTGTACCCGCATATGAGCGTGTACGATAATATGGCTTTCGGCCTCAAGCTGCGCAAAACCCCCAAGGCCGAAATTGAAAAGAGGGTTCACGAGGCCGCCCGCATCTTGGATATCGAGCATCTGCTTGACCGCAAGCCCAAGGCACTTTCCGGCGGGCAGCGTCAGCGTGTTGCCATGGGGCGTGCCATCGTGCGCGAGCCCAAGGTTTTCCTGATGGACGAACCCTTGTCAAACCTGGACGCCAAGCTTCGCGTGCAAATGCGCACAGAAATCACAAAGCTTCACCAAAAATTGCAGACAACTTTCATTTATGTAACCCACGACCAAACCGAGGCCATGACCCTTGGAACGCGCATCGTCGTAATGAAGGACGGCGTTGCGCAGCAGGTGGATTCCCCCGTAAATTTATATAACAAGCCCTCAAACCTGTTTGTGGCCGGCTTCATCGGCTCGCCGCAAATGAATCTCGTGGAAGTAACCGCTGAAAAACGCGGCAGCGACGTATATCTCATCTTTGGTGAATTCCCGATAAAATTGCCCGAGGCCAAGGCTAAAGCCGTCGAAGAAGGCGGATATATGGGCAAAACCATTATCATGGGCATCCGTCCCGAAGACCTCAAGGATGAAGAAATGTTCATCAGTCAGTCTCCGGATTCCCTCATCAAGGTTGAAGTCGAAGTTACCGAACTGCTCGGCGCGGAAGTGTATCTGTACCTTTTGTGCTCTGGTCAGCAAATGACTGCCCGCGTCAACCCCAGAAGCACCGCCAAATCCGGCGACATCATAACAATGGCCTTAGATGTTCAACGCATCCACATCTTCGACAAAGAAACAGAGCAAGTTATTACCAATTAAATATAGGGAGTGGCCCAAGCGCGTCGGTAAAAAGAGCGGCATGCGCTGGACTTCGTCGTTTTCAACTGAAAACGATATAGTGGGGCCGTCTCGCTAACGGCATTGGGCACCGGGGATAGGCCGGGCTCGGAAAGCCCCGTGAGCAAACGTAGCAATCACGGGGCTTTCCGAGCCCGGCTAAATTTCTGCTGTTTGGGCGCGGGGTAATATATAGCAAACGTCTTTTCAATCCGTGACTGCTGTCGCGGCAAAACCGCCCGAAAAACGCTTATCTCGCGTTTTCGGGTGCCGCTCGGCACTCACGGTTTCAAAGTACGTTTGCTATATAAGGAGTGAATATGCTGTGGTGCTTGCAACGTCTACAAATATATACTGCGAGCAAAATGGTGCGGCGGATATCCCGATGGAGGAAAGTATTCGTATGTGTGCCTCTGCGGGATACCGTGCTCTGGATTTTGGATTTGTAGAGCTGAACAGACAATCGGCTCTCTTTTCCAAAGACGGGTGGAGGCAGGAAATTTTGAATTTCCGGCAGATTGGGGACAACCTTAATGTGAAATTTGTGCAGGCACATGCAACGCTGTACGACTTTTGCAACGAATCTTCCGATACCGGACATATTGAACAATTGATGAGGCGCAGTATTGAAGGGGCTGCGTTATTGGGTGCTGACTGGATTGCTGTTCATCCGTCAACACACACACAGAATGGGATGCTTGTTCCTGATACTCCGGAGATAAATGTAAAATTCTTCAAAGCTCTGGCAGACTATGCGCAACAATTTGGTGTGGGAATAGCAATTGAGAACATGTGGGGGAAAACTCCGGACGGCGTGAAGCGGTATGCAATCCGGGCGGAGGAACTGGCCGAGCTGATTGATGCAGTTGGGCGGCCCAATGTTGGCGCGTGTTGGGATACCGAGCACGGAAGTATTGAGGGCGTGGACCAGCCCAACGCGATTCGCTTGCTGTCCGGTCGGCTTAAAGCCTTGCATATTTCGGATGAGTCAGGCCCGGAACATGTACACATCTTGCCCTACATGGGGAGAATCTCCTGGCCTGCGATACTACAGGCACTGGCAGATATCGGGTATGATAACCCCTTCACCTTCGAAATCCAGCATTATCTGCCCGGAGTTCCCGCCCCGCTCGTTCATTCGGCTATGTGTTTGAGCCTAGAAGTCGGCAGCTATATGATAGATAGAATAAAGGCTTTTTAAATTTGACACCGCCGGACTCTATGATTATCATTGACATAATCTTAGAGGTTTGGAGGACAATATGTCCATTTTTAGCGGGTCTGGGGCGGCGGTGTGTACGCCTTTTAACAGCGCGGGCGGGTTTAACGCCGAGGCCTATGCGAAGCTCGTAAGCTTCCACGCGGAAAAAAACACGGACGCAATCGTTTCATGTGGGACAACGGGAGAAGCGTCAACCCTTAGTACAGACGAACATATCGAAGTAGTGAAAACAGCCGTTGCGGCGGCGAAGAAATTTGGCGGAGAACGCGGACGGAAGCTTCCCGTGGTGGCCGGTGGCGGCGGAAACGACACAGCCGCCTGTTGCGCCATGGGAAAAAAGCTGCAACAAGCCGGGGCGGACGCCCTTATGTACGTAACGCCCTATTATAATAAGACCTCGCAAAAAGGGCTTGTGGCGCATTATACGGCGATTGCAAAAGCGGTTGACCTGCCGATAATCGTATACAATGTCCCCGGCAGAACAGGCTTGAATATTTTGCCGAAAACTCTGGCGGCCCTTGCGAAACTGCCCAATATCGCTGCTGTAAAGGAGGCCAGCGGAGACATCAGCCAAATCGCCGAGGTTTTCCAGCGATGCGGCGGCGACTTGGACGTATATTCGGGCAATGACGACCAAATTCTGCCTATTCTAAGCCTTGGCGGAAAAGGTGTAATTTCCACTATAGCCAACATCGCGCCGTTGGAAGTTCACGAAATAGTGACCAAATTTTTAAGCGGTGACACCACGGCCAGCCGAGAAATTCAACTAAGCATTTTGCCTCTGGTGCGGCTGTTATTCTCCGATGTCAACCCAATGCCCGTAAAAGCCGCACTTAATCTTATGGGCTTTGATGCGGGACAGTGCCGTCTGCCGCTGGTTCCCATAGAAAATGAACTTCTGGAAAGCCTGAAGCAAGAAATGAAGAGGTTCGGGCTACTATGACAAGGATAATTGTGTGTGGTTGCCTTGGGCGGCTTGGGGCGACAATATGTAAGCTTGCAGTAGAAGAGCCCGGCGTAGAAATAGCGGCCGGGATTGATATACTCTCCGGCGGTGAGTCGGCCTTTCCCATATACGGGGAAATTAGCCAGTGCAATCCGGCTGATGTAGTAATTTCCTGTTTGCCGCCCACGGCGGAGGCCGAAATTGTAGCCGTGCTGGGATACTGCGCGGCCAAGAAGCTTCCTATTGTAATGTGTACAACGGGGCTGTCTGACCTTGTGGAGAAAATGCTAGTAACCGCATCGGAGGCATCGGCGGTTTTGCGTGCCCCAAATTTATCGCTGGGCATCAATTTGCTGGCCAACATGCTTAACCGGGCGGCGCGTATTTTATACGACGCAAGCTTCGATATTGAAATCATCGAAAAGCATCACAATCAAAAGCTGGACGCTCCCAGCGGAACGGCCATTATGCTGGCGGAGACCATAAACGCGGCTTTAGACGGCCAAATGCGCATGGTAACAGACCGCAGCCGTGAAAAGTCTAAACGCGCCCGCAATGAAATCGGGCTGCACGCTTTGCGCGGGGGGAGCTTCGTGGGCGAGCACAGCATAGTCTTCGCGGGTCAAAACGAAACTGTGGAGTTTACTCACATCGCCAGCTCCCGCGATGCTTTCGCCGTAGGCGCGTTAAAGGCCGCCCGCTACATAAGCGGAAAGCCGCCGGGGTTGTACACAATGCAAAATTTAATCAACGATTTCTAAAGCACTTCGGATTACCCAAGGTGTGTAGGTGATGGCAGCCATCCTTACACATCTTTTTTTGTGATGGGATGCTCCAATGGCCAAAAATGTGAATGTAGCGTTTTCAGTTGAAAACGGTGAAGTCAAGCACGTGCCGCGACTTCGTCGGCGGAGTTTTTGCACGATGACTTGGCCCATTTTCAACGGAAACGTCTATAGAAAAATTATTCCTGTAAATTATCTCCAATACTGTAAAATACCCGTCCTTGATGCCGTCACAGAAAAAATCACGTATGCTATTGTCATAACATGAAACACTATCACACATATGAATAATGAAATTACTATGCCATTGGTCGTAAGGAGGTTCCCAGATGAATCATAAAAAATTAGCGGACGCGCTGTGTGTCCCCGAGCAAGAAATAGAAGAAACATATATAAGTATGTTCAAGGCCGACGAGAAAACTAGGAAAATAAATTGTCGCGCTTGCAATTTTGACACTTGTGAGCAAATGATGGTGGCCGTACTCTTGGACGCAAGGCGTCCGAAAGATTGCGCTCGTCACCCAAGCGTGGTTATGCAAACAACGATGGAGGAATTGCAGTCACAAATACAGCTTCTGCAAACCCTAACCCCTTTACCGGACTATATAGGGGTCGCGTTTGGTTTGCTTGAGTCAGAATTTAACGAATTTCAAAAAATAATATGTGAAAATCATGTTCCAAATTGTAGTGCTGCAATGGCGACTCCCGGAATTTTAACGTCTGAATCTTATAAATTTCAAGAAATATTTCAATATCACTCGACAAAGCTGTCCGTTGCTGCGTATAATCTGAGACAGAAGCTTGTTTTTTTATTGCAGCAAAAAACTAAATTTCAAGGAGGCAGTCACGTTTAACAGTTTAAAGGGCGAAATTGTTATTCCAAGTGTCGGTGCTTTAGCCCTACTGGTCGTTTTGATTATCGTGTATACGGCCATAAGCGTAACAAACTTTTCGGACGACCTTACGGAACAGAGGCTTGTCACCGCTTCACAAACAACTCGCTCCTATCTTGAATCCCTGCAAGAGCGCAACCGGATAACATCCCAAGCTGTTTCACAGCACCAAGTTGTTTTGGAAAATCTTCGAAACTGGAACAGCGGCATAAACCAAGACGAAAGCAGACGACTACTTATAGACCATCTCAACTCCATCAAAAGTGATTAACGTAAACATAGACAGGAAAAACATTTCCAGAGATGAAATAGGGCGGCTGACTCACGATATTTGCGGTCTTGTGGATGCCATAAGGTCTGTGGTGGACGATTTGGCTAAATTTGAACACATGTATAATGTAGACGGCGATATGGAGTACAGAATAGATGTGGAAAAATACAGAAATTCCTTCCGGGATATGGTATCAGGTTCCAACAAGCTCATGGATACCGTGGTAAGCGATGTTTTGGGCTTCTTGGCCACGCTTTCTGAAGTGAATGACGGTAACTTTAACCCGCAGGTTAAAAAGCTGCCGGGTAAGAGAGTCGTGCTGGAGAAAGCGATACATTCGACCACAGCCAACATGATTGCCATTAATAAGGAAATAAGTGCCATGATTGAATCCGTCGCGGCCGAGGGTAATTTGAGCTTTCAAATTGACGCAGACAAGTACAAAGGCGATTGGCGCGAGATTATGGTCAGGCTTAATGGCATAGCCTCGGCCGTGGAAAAACCCATGAAAGTTCTTGAAGTGGCCATGAACGAAATGAGAGCGGGTAATTTTGACTTATCCAATATCGACGGCAAAATTAACGCGGCGGGGGGTTGATGCCAAACCGGAAAGCTATAATGGCACATTCAGGGAGATTATAGCTGCTTTTGACGCGACTCTGGCGGAAATCGCTTCCTACATTCGCCGCCGACCAGGTGCTGTCCGGGGCAAGCCAAATTTCCACAAGCGCGATGGACTTGTCAAGCGGCGCGCAGTCACAAGCCGGCTCTGTGGAAGAGCTTAACGGCTCTATAGACTTGATTAGCCAGCAAACCAAACAAAACGCCGAAAATGCTACCGAAGCCAGCACCCTCTCCATCAAGTCAACGGAAAACGCCAAAGAGGGCAACGATGCTATGAAGCAAATGCTTGACGCCATGGTTCAAATCAAGGAGTCCAGCAACAGCATCTCCAGCATCAACAAGGTGATTCAAGATATAACTTTCCAAACAAACTTGCTTGCTCTAAACGCTGCAGTTGAAGCCGCCCGCGCCGGTGAGCACGGAAGAGGCTTTGCCGTAGTCGCGGAAGAAGTACGCAATCTGGCAGCGCGAAGCCAAGCGGCCGCACAAGAAACCACGGGGCTTATAGCGGATTCCATCAGCCGTGTAGACGCGGGAAGCGGTATCGCGGAATCCACGGCAAAGGCCCTGGAAGTTATCGTAACCAATGCCGACGAAGTATTAAAAATCATCAACGGCATATCTGTTTCTTCACAGGAACAGTCGGAAGCGGTCGGTCAAGTAAGCACAGGCATCGGGCAAATTTCAGCGGTAGTACAGAACAATTCAGCCGTATCGGAGGAAACAGCCGCAGCGTCGGAAGAACTCAACTCCCAAGCCGAAATGCTTCGGCAGTTAGTGTCATTCTTTAAACTGTAAGGAGGATCTGTATCATGTCCACAACAAGAAAGCTTGTAGTAACCGCAATGCTTCTCGCGCTGTCCGTTTTATTGCCGATGGCGTTCCACACGATTCCCATGGCTGGTGCGATTTTACTGCCCATGCACATTCCCGTTCTGCTGACGGGGCTGATTTGTGGCTGGAAATTCGGGCTTGTGGTGGGTGTTGTAGCACCAATTCTTTCATCAACGATTACCGGGATGCCCCCCATGGCAATCGCGCCGCTAATGGCAATCGAGCTGGGCGTATACGGCACCGTCGCCGGGATAATGACCCATTTCATCCGCACCAGAAGCGCGACCCTCGACCTGTACATCAGTCTCGTGGCCGCAATGCTGGTCGGCCGCGTGGTAGCCGGCATCGCCCAAGTGACATTTTTTTTCGAAGGCATGATGGTGGATGGTGTTTGGACGCCCATGTCCTACTCCTTTAGCATTTGGACGACTACTTATTTTGTAACATCCTTGCCCGGGCTGGTAATCCAGCTGGCCTTTATCCCAAGCGTGGTAATGGCCCTGGAGCGCGAACGGGTAATCCCTCTGCGCTATCCCGTAAAGGCAACGGAATCGGCGGTATAGTGTCCAGCGTATATGAATCACGAAATTAATATAATAGCCATAGACGGCCGCTCGGCGTCGGGAAAAACCACGATGGCAAAGGGCTGGGCGGCCGCATTGGGCGCGGAAATCATCCATATGGATGATTTTTTTCTGCCCCCGGAGCTTCGGACGGAAGCGCGGTTAAGCGAACCCGGCGGAAACATACATTATGAACGCTTTATTGATGAGGTTTTATCGGGATTAAAGGAAAACAATGGATTTAGTTACCGCGTTTTTGATTGCAAGGTCATGGAATACACCAGCGAGCGTTCCATAATCCCCGCCCTTTGGATAATCGTTGAGGGGGCATATAGTCATCATCCGTGTTTTGGAGATTATATGGACTTGCGGGTATTTTCCGACATAGACTCAGCTACTCAGCTTGAGCGCGTTAAAATTCGAGACGGAAAAGAAAAAGCGGAAGATTTTGCCGCCAAGTGGATTCCTATGGAAGAGGAGTATATTAGAGCTTTTAGAATTCACGAAAAAGCACATATCGTAACACGATAAAGAAAGACTTTTCGGGTTAACCTTTTTCCTTAATGATTTGCTCTAAAATCTTTTAAAAAAAATTCAAAAAAGGGGTTGACAAAGAGGAATAAGGTGATAGAATAGCGTTTGTCTCTTCGGGCAGGGAAATGTTAGTGGAGGCGTGGAAAGCAAGAAAGAAGCAAAAA
>WQSB01000117.1 GCA_009788085.1 Defluviitaleaceae bacterium | reverse complement strand
CGTTACAGGTAACTGACGTTTTGCGGTTGCGAATAAGGGCTTGCGCAGCAAGACCAGCAACCGCAAAATGTGGTGGAGCGAAACCGCACAAAGGGCGTAAGACCGACTGCGGTTTTGCGGAACCCGAGCCGCCATAAGGCGGCGAAGCAGTTACCGTTTGTTATGTGCAGTGCTGCCCGCGCTACACTATTTAATTTCTTATGTCCAAATTTTCGAGATAATCTTTTAGTATATCGAAAATGTCATTTTCAACAGCATGATTTATTTGTAAATCAAGTTTTAGTAAATCATTCCATTTAAAAGAACAAATCCCTTTTATATTCTCAAGGGATTCTTTTCGATGATTTAGCATCTCCTTTAATCCAGCAAGTGTTTTACCACTATATTCTTTTATTTTTTCAATGCCTTTTGCAACGAATTCATCATTATGATATAATAATGAAAAATAAAAATCTTTTTCGCCAGCATAAAAAGAACCCACATCTATATTTCTGATGAGCTGGTCTCTGGATTCATTATTTGTAGTTCGCAAAGAAATATCGGATTTATATTTTGCCTCGATAAGCCAAACAAAATCCTCAGATTCAATTATTGCGTCAATTTCAGACTTACCTTCTTCTTTTTGCTTTTCCAAAAGCGAAGGAGGAGGTAATATTTCCTGCCACAAATTAATAACAATATTATCCAATGGATATTTGAATTCATTTTTGAAAACCAAGAAAAATAATTGAGGAAGCCAATCATTCGGGTTTATTTCACGTAAAGACTTGAAATAATTCCACGTCAATGCATCTTCGCTATTTGAACTTTTGATTTTCTCAAGCTTTTCTGAACGCATATTGACGAATTGATTGTCATACTTTGAAATTATAAGATTGTCCCTAAAATCATCATAAAGTTTTACGCCACTTTTAGAAATTGTCTGTCCCATCCTATCCTCATTTCTCCTTATACTTCATTATGCACGATTTTATTTTATGTGTCAAGGGTTCCGCCACTATATTTCTAATAATTTTAGGGCAGCATTGCACATAACAAACGGTAACTGCTTTGCCGCCCGTTCGGATGGCTCATAATGGCAAGGGAGCAACTTGACCAAAATGTTTCACGTGGAACAATTTTGATACCACGCAGGCACGGGGGTTTTCATGTCGTCATACCAGCCCAGCACGTCCTGGCTTTGCTTCACCATCGTGTCAATCTCGCTTTGCCCAAACGGGATGGCCCAGTAAACAGAGGACAAAGTATTGCCGGCAATATAGAAAGCAAGCAGCTTGAAAAACTCTGTCGGCGGCTCGCCATCAAAGTACCCGTGTAGCTGTCCGCTTGCAAAAACGGAGCTTGCCGCCGCGCTCCACACGATGCAGTTGAACTCCTCCCATGGGTCGCCAAAGTCGTAGCGGTCAAAGTCGATGATTTTCAGCTCGCCGTTTTCAAGCATCATGTTCCCCACATGATAATCCCCGTGCTGAAAACACCGCGGCCGGTTCTCCAGCAGATAGCGGTTTTGTTCAATGTAATCAAGAGCGTAAGTGTCGCCGTTAAAGCGCAGGCCGCATTCTTTGTATTTCCTGATTTTCGTGTCCGTCTTGCGGTTAAAGAGCGCCGCCCAGTTTTCCTGTTTTTCCGGCGCGGGGATTGTGTGCATTTTCCGCAGGACTTTTCCGGACTTTACCCCCAGAGCATACTGTTCCGTTTTGGGCAGCCTCGACAAAATCGGCTCCAAATCCTCCCCGTCAATCCAGCTTTGGATGGAATACGCCCCGTCTTTACAGGTGCCGAATTCCAGGGGAAGGCACATGGGTATTCCCATTTCGGCGACCAGCTTCAACATGGCAAACAGCGACTTGCGTGCCTCATAGCGGGACTGCGGGCTTATGCGGAGAAGGGAAATCGTCCCGTCCTTTTCCGTAACGCGGTATTTCTTGTCTCCCGACCAGCCTTTGTGTATAGGCTCGATTGCCGTAAAGCGTCCGCCGTCCATTATATCCATGGGAGCTCCTTCTGGGCAAAATGTTTCACGTGGAACAATTTTCGGAAGCGCGCCGAGCTACTTTAGGCCGTCGCTGAAGTCCTTCAAGTCGAGCTTCGTTTCTTCCGGCAGTTGGTTGTGCGGAATACCCAAAACGGCCCCCTCCAAAGCTTGAAGGTGGACGAGGCACACATTGGGGTATCTCAGCTTCAAGCTCAGGAAGGCGTTTTTGCTTCCGGCTTTCCTGAGCTCCTCGGCGGTATTGATCCCCACGGCTTTCAGCTTTGCCTCGAGGGCTTCGCCGATATTCGCCATCGAAGCTAAGCTTGACGCTGCGGCGGCACTCAAGGGGTCCTGCCGGGGTTCCTGGCTTGGGGCTTTACCATGCCCATGTACTCGCGCACAATGCACATAACCATCGTTCTTGTAACGCCGAGAGTTTTGGCAAGCTCCGACCAAGAGGCCCTGGGGTTTTTCTCCAACTCCGCCTTGAGCATCGCCATGAACTCCGGGTCGTCGGCCTTTCTTGGCATCTTCCTTGCCTTAAGCGCGCGTATCCATTGGTTGCGCCTGAGAAGCCCGTCCAGGGTATGCGGGCTTAGGTCAACCATGGCGG
The DNA here is from genome assembly GCA_009788085.1 of Defluviitaleaceae bacterium. GTDB lineage: Bacteria > Bacillota > Clostridia > Lachnospirales > WQUN01 > WRAH01. The sequence goes on along the minus strand of WQSB01000117.1, from coordinate 6,764 downwards.
CCAGCTCCTTCCAGGTTCGCCTGGGCTGTTCCCGCAAAGCTTGTTCAAGCTTCTTCAGCACGGCGGCATCCCTTTCGGAAGCGCTGCCGGCCTCGCCGTACCAGAGCTTTGCCCACTTTCGCCGCATCTCCGGATTTTTCTTGAGGTACTTGCCCAGCGCGTTTGAGGAAACGTCCAGCCACTTCGCCAGCTCCACGCAAGTCCTTTTCGGCCCGGCGTCCAAAGCTTCGCCAAGCAGCTTTATCTTTTCAGGGGTCATGGAAACCTTGCCGACGTTCCTGCCGGGAATCAGCCGCCGCAGCCGGTCGGTGGACACTCCAAGCTTGGAAGACAGCTTGACGTAAGACAGGTTGGGATCCTCCGCCAACAAAGGTTCGATTTTGGCGAGAACCCTTCTGTCCTTCTCGAGCCACATCCAGGCCCTTACGTCCGGGCGGGCGGCAAGCCATCTGCGCACCCTGGAGCCGCTCACGCCAAAAGCTTTGGCAACGGACTTGTAGTCCAAGGGAAGCTCCAGCAGGGCCCACTTTTTCACTTCCTCAAACGGCATCCACTCGGAGCAGTCCACCACCCTTACCGGCCTTTTTTCCTTCACCACTTTAACCTCGGGGTGGTCGTAAACCCATTTGGACAGGGTTCCGATGTTTACCCCAAGAAGCCTGGCCAGCTCCCTCCTGGTTCTGGTCGGGTCCTCGGCCAAAAGCTTGTGAAGCTTGTCAACCTTGTCATGCATGACGGAATTGGGCCTGACCGAATATCCGTCAAATCCGGGGTGCCTCCTAAACCACAGGGAAAGGCCCCAAGTGGACACGCCCAGCTTGGCAGACATTTTCCTGAGAGACATTTTGGGATCCTGCTTGAGCAGCTCGGCTACCTTGGCAGGGTCAATCTTGTACACACTTTTACTAGCTTCCATACCATCTCTCCATCTGGAATACGCGGAAACTCATCCCGCGAAACCCATACGTTTACAAACAGCCACGTTTTATTTTACAATGAAGAGCGCTACAAAGCAATGCCATCAGGAGGAAAAAATCAACGGGGAATGTTTTATCGGTTCCAGCCGGATTGGCCCCTTGACACCGCGTTTGAGGCATATTACCATTTGGCGTAAGGTAGGTTGATGATGGATAAAAACTTTATGGAAGAATATGTCTTGATAAACGGCATATCTCAGTATTTTTTGCATCTTCCCAACACGGGCAAAGATGTTCTGCTTATGCTGCACGGCGGGCCTGGGCTTGCAAATTCCTACACGGCCTACTATCTGCGGCCCTATGCCGATTTTTGCAGCGTGGTTTTCTACGACCAGCGCGGGGCCGGAAAAACCCAGTTGAAAAACAACTGCGCGCCCGAAAGCTTTTCGCTGGAAATCATGCTGGAAGATTTAAGGCAGACGGTTGAATATGTTAAACAAAAATATAAAACCGACAGGGTCTTCCTTGTCGGACATTCTTGGGGCAGTATGCTTGGAACGCAGTACGTCATAAAGCACCCCGAAACCGTGGCCGGATATATTGGCTACGGTCAAGTTGTTGACGGGAATTTGCAGGACAGAATGTACTACGAGCACGTAAAGGCGGCCGCCGCAAAAGCCAGCGATCAGGAAAGCATGGAAATGTTGAAAGGCGTTAGCGAGAATTTCCCAAACGCCCGCGAGACGTATTTTGAGGAGTACAACCTGATCTCCGCAGTGGGTTACGACAAATACGATTTTTATGCCAACGACGTGTTTGAAATTTACGGCAACAGTCCCATCTGGACGCCGGAAGACGAAGCCGATTTTGAATCGCTAAACCGGAAGCTGTATGAAGAGGTGCTTTTTGGCTACAACATCAGCAACGTGAAAGAGTACGGCGTTCCGGTTTTCTATATTCTGGGGCGGCATGACACAATGACCCCAAGCTCCATAGCCGCCGAATATTTTGAAACGATTCGTGCGCCCAAAAAGGGATTGTACTGGATAGAAAATGCAGGGCATTTGCCGGACACCGACAACCCCTCGGCCTTTTTTGGCGCAATCAGGGAAATCATTACACAGTTGTAGAAATCCCATTGACAAAAGGCATNCCCTTTCAGATACTGTGGGACAAGTAGAGAAAAAGAAAGGGGGCTGTTTTTATGTCTGAAAAAGTGAGTATCAAAACATTATGGGATATTCTGAAGGAAATCGATAAAGGTGCGGCAGACAAATCGCGCACTATCGACGATATAACTGATAAAAAAGTAAAGGAAATTATCACAAGAGAGTCGTTGATAGCAGCTTCAGCGGGTCTTGCAAAAGCCGCTTTGGGTGTCGGTACCGCTTCTGCTGTTATTAGCGGTGTTGGAGCCACTGTAGGAACCACTGCTATTGCAGGAGCTGTTTCAGTAAAAGCAGGGGTTGCCGTAGGGGCCGCCGCAGGTTCGACTGTTCCTATTATTGGTACGATAATAGGTGCCGCTGTTGGATTGGGTGTCGGTATACTTGTGGGCTGGCTGGTTGCAAATAAAGATAAAAACGAAAAACAGCGTCTTAACCAGGAATATTTGGCAAAACAAAACGGGGCTTTAAAGCGGCTCGAAAAAGAAAAAGAGGAACTTGAGGGATTGGTAAACTGGCAGCAACAGCAAATTAAAAGGCAGGAATATATAATAGGGTTGGTAAAGGTATTTGGAGATTTAGAGGGCCTTTGCGCAACCTAACAGGGAGGTTGTTATTAGTAAATACAGATTCTCAGAGCCAGAGCAAGATATTCTTAAAGTGGCCAAGTATAATCAGGAACTTGGCGATAAGCTGGACAAAGAGTTTAAACAGCTCAAAGATCATTCAAAAGATGAAATCGCAAACAACGAACGGTTTTTAACCGCTGTGGAGAATAAGCTTGGGATTAAGCACCCAATTGATGAATCTGTGTCTCTTGAGCCCATTGTTCAATCAAAATTCGATGTTCCTGATTGGGAACAATTAAAAAACGAAGCGCGCGCTAATATTTTATATGATGTTGACTATGAAGATTTATTAACCTCTGATGAAATTGCAAATGCATATCGCCATCTTGACGAAATAAATGAACAATTTGCAAAAAAAACAGGATTCAAAAAAGGCGATTTGATTTTTTTGGTTACGGCTATAGCTCTTCAATGTACGCGGCAATATGTTATTGGCCCTTGGTTAAAGAAGCTTCGTTCTGATGCATCTGCGGATGATGAAAAAGGCAGAAAGGGCAAGGCGGAACCTGGTTGGTATTATGTTGCAACCGAAAATATATTAACAAATAGTGTCCCGTTTGATGCTACAGCTTACGGCGAGGCAGACAGCATTCAAGACTTTCTTAAAGGCGGCAACCACCGCACAATGACACTTGGACACGATCCATTATTAGGCTGGATATTTGGAACTGCCAATATCCTTACAAGTACCTTAACACGAGCAAGCTGGAACTTAGCTTCGGCACACGTTAAGTATCAACCGGGAAGGGGAAATGTTATACACTCTTTGGCTGATATCAGAAAAATATTTATTGCATGCAAAGAGCGACTATTTGATGAAGGCTTGGAGGGCAAACTAGCCGTTGGTTTGGGAATAATACGCGAAGCAATACACTTAAAATCGGATATTGGCACAAAAAGTAGTTTACCGATTCCTACCATACCGACAGCATCTCCTGAGTTTGCAAAGGAACTTGCCAGGTATGGAATCGATACGGCAAGTGTAGGTACAGAAATAGGATTATCGGCTTTGATCAATGCTCTTATATCTATGGTTCACAGATTATTCTATGATGAAAGTGTAGATGACCCCAAATTATATGAGGTTCGCACACGGAAAATACTTTTATTATCAAACACTATAGCATCAACGAGCAATGTTATAGTTACTGCCTTTACAAAAAATCCTAAAATATTGGATGTAGGTGGGCTTATTGTCACAATAACGCGCTTAGTTAGTGATGTTAGGTTCATCTGCAAAGTTAAACAAGAATTCATACAATCCGCTCTCGATGTGCATTTTCAAGGAATAGTGGAAGAATTAGAGCAAATGTATAAAAATGAAACAAGCACATGAGAGATCCTTGCGAATCATTCGCATTTGAGGGAGTATGGTTCACCTATGAAGTGGAATGCAGGGTTATACCAAGACAAGCACGGTTATGTGGCTGAATATGGCAAAGAACTATTAGAATATGTCGCTGATGACAAAACGCAAATCATATTGGATTTAGGGTGTGGCACAGGAGAGTTGACGAATGAACTTGCACAAAAGGCAACCGTGGTAGGAATAGATGGATCGGAATCTATGATACGAAAAGCCGAAGAAAGATATCCTCAAATTGAATTTCATGTAATGGACGCATGTTCGCTCAAATGGCGTGATTATTTTAACGTGATTTTTTCCAACGCCGTTTTTCATTGGATACGAGACCAACAAAGTCTCTTGAAAAGTATCTATCATGCGTTAAAAACTGAAGGGAAACTAATCTGCGAATTTGGCGCAGATGGCAATATTTCTAAAATACAAAAGAGTTTTCATGATGCAACAAGAAAATATGGCTATGGCTTCACCAGCCCCTTCTACTTTCCAACAACACATGAATACAAACAGGTATTGGAGCAAGCTGGATTCAACATAGAATTGATAATTGATTATGATAGGCCCACTGCTTTAAAGGACGGCAAGTTTGGGCTGAGGAACTGGCTGAAACAATTTTTTGCCATGGATTTATCGAATTTCACCATGGATCAGCAAATTGATACATTTGAAACAATTGAAGGTCACCTTTACTCTGATTTATGGGACGGAAAACAATGGGTAGCTGATTATCGGAGAATTAGGGTGATTGCTTCAAAATGAAGGTTTTAATATTTTACCACGTATTAAAATATTCTGGCCGCACGAATGTAGTACAGGCAATCCACGCGACCATCGCCGTATATATTCTCGCCGGCTATGTAGGAGTACGGATGCAGATAGCCGCCATCGACAAACGCCGACGACGACCAGTAGGCTCTGTTTGAAAAGTTTCCCATTCCTTTCTTGTGAAGGTTGGTCATCATAAGATTGAGCTCCGCGGAGTTGGGCAGAAACCAGTCCCTGAAGCCGCCTATCTCAAGCGCCATGCAAAGATGGACGGCTTTGCCAGATTCGTTGCCAAACATTCTGCTGAACATTTTCAGAATTTGATCCGTGTTGCGTTTGCCGTTTCCTATGTCGTCCTTAAGATCGATGTGGCCGTAACCGTAGGAAACCTTTCCCCACTGCGCGGGGCCTATGTCGTGCGGGGCGGCTTCCAGATAGCGCCAACCCGATTCATAAACGCCCTTGTCCAGAAAAATTATGCCGCCGGCAGGNCCGGGCTCGCCTATTCTGAAAACCTTTTTCCCATTCCGTTTGCCGTTTTCGATGCTCGGCGCGTTAATCGACACGTTGAAAAGCCGCCCTATTTCCACGGGGATATCGATGTCGGAAAAAAAGCTGATTGTCTGCGCCACCTTCTGCAAAAGGTACAGATAGTCCAGTTCGGAGATTTCCGCAGCCGCACTTTCCGTTTCGTAACGCGCGTCGATGACTGACTGTATGCCCGAAATGACCGGCTCCGGAATGGGGCTTGTCAGATACGCCTTTTGCTCCTGCCATTCCATTTTGTTGGTAATGCTATGAAGAATATCCTGCTCCAAAAAGGCCTTCAGGCTTTTAACCACATCCCCCTTGCCCTGCCCGCTGTGGACATGCCTTAACAGAGTTTTGTAATATTCATTTGCGTTCTGTTCCGATATTGCCTTCATATACAACACTCCTGGGTTTTCTGGGCCTTGGCCTTAAAGCACACTACCCTAGATTATCGGCAGTTTTGGCTATTTTGTTGAGCCCAAAGTATTTTAGTGACTTTCGGAATCGCTTGACACAAAACCCAAAACGCCCGATACTGGGAACAGCCGCATACATAAGGGGGATTTTGTGAATAAGGTATTGGTAATGTATTATGCAAAGAAAAAACAGATAAGAAGGCTGTCGAAGATTTGGACTTTACCAACAAAGAGAGCATAAAACCTATTGTAGAGTATTGCAGTTGAATATCATTGGTATCGATAAAATGTTTCGTCTGGGAATAATTGAGGAAAGCTTGGAAAGCCTTGATACCTTGGCGTTATTGGCCCCCTTCTTTTTCAGCCAAAGGATTAGTGAAGTGCCAGAGGAAACACCACCCGTCTGGCACATAAACGAGTACCATGTGCCCGATGACAAAATAGTCGATTTGCTGCCAACTCTGGAGCAACAGGTAAAACCGACATGGTATATCCACGCCTTCAACGACGAAAGGCTTGTCGTTATCTTGCGGGAAAAGTCGTTTTTCATTTCCCCGCATAAAGATGAAACATGGGATGAGATGGTGGCATACGGTGAATCGGTAAACGTGGAAAGGCGTTTTCTTGAAAATATCCCATTAGCAGTGTGAGGGGGAAAAATGGCGGTTGACGAAAAATACCAAAACGATGTTGACATAATACTGTCCCACAGGCATGACAACGGGGACGACTATTGGGCCACGCCCGACAAACGCCTGTCAAAAGGCTCGCCCTTTTCGACATATTGCAGCGCGATCATGCTGTTGGAGCTTGGCATGGAACCTTCCGGCCCGATATTGAAGAAAGTGGCCGAATTGTTTTTCGAGATATGGAGAGACGACGGGCGGTTCAAGCTGTACCCAAGCGGAGGCATTTACCCGTGCCACACGGCCTATGCCGCCAGCCTGTTGTGCCGCATGGGGTACGTGGCGGACGAA
>WQSB01000116.1 GCA_009788085.1 Defluviitaleaceae bacterium | reverse complement strand
CCCGCAGCGTAGCGAGGAAGCGTAGGTGGGATTCATTCCCACCGGAGTGGCGGGGGTTTGGGGGCAGAGCCCCCATTTAATAAGAAGGGGAGGTATTAAACTCATGAGCGAAGTGTATGTAATAACCTCGGGAAAAGGGGGCGTGGGTAAGACAACCACGACGGCGAATCTGGGGGCGGGATTGGCGTTAAAGGGGAAGAAAGTGGTTCTGGTGGACGCGGATATAGGTCTGCGGAATCTGGACGTAGTGATGGGGCTTGAGAACCGGATTGTCTTTGACATTATTGACGTGATTGAGGGCAATTGCCGGCTTAAGCAGGCGTTAATCAAGGACAAGCGGTATTCGACTTTGAATTTGCTGCCGGCGGCGCAAACCAAGGACAAGGACGCGGTAACACCGGAGCAGATGAAAAAGCTGTGCGACCAGTTGCGCGAGGAGTTCGATTATATTATATTGGACTGCCCGGCGGGAATCGAGCAAGGTTTTAAAAACGCAATCGCCGGAGCGGATAAAGCCATCGTTGTAACCACGCCGGAGGTTTCGGCGGTGCGGGACGCGGACAGGATTATCGGCCTGCTGGAGGCCGCCGAGGTGCGTTCGCCTCTGCTGGTGTTGAACCGTATTAAACCAAGCATGGTCAAGCGCGGTGAAATGATGGCATTGGAAGACGTTACGGAAATTTTAGCAATCGACGTCCTTGGGGTTGTGCCCGATGACGAGGGTATTGTAATTTCCACAAACCGGGGTGAGCCCTGCGTAGCGGATGAAAACTCCTTCGCGGGACAAGCCTTTAGGGACATCGTGCGCCGGATGCTGGGTGAAACCGTGCCTTTGATGGATTTGGAAGAAAACAAGGGCTTCATGTCAAAACTGAAAAAATTATTTACAAAGGCTTAGGAGGTGCGGACATGGAATGGCTGACAAAATTATTCAAACCTAAACAATCCTCCGGCAGCATAGCCAAAGACCGGCTTAAGCTGGTGTTAATTCATGACCGCGCTAATTGCTCCACGGAGCTTTTGGAAATGATGAAAAACGATATATTGCAAGTTATCGCAAAATACATGGACATAGATGACACCATGGGACTGGACATAAACATTTCCCAAACTACGACGGACCAAAATGAAACCGTGCCTGTTTTATACGCGAATATTCCCATTAAAAACATGAGAAAGCGAACCCCATGAACGGAAGCCCCATGAACTGGAAACAAGTTTTAAAATCCTACGATTACCTGCTGGCGTTGGTTACGATAGGCATCGGGATTTTCAGCGTGGTGATGGTGTATGCGTCGATTCATGCGGCGGCGATTCCGGCGTCTGTTACGGCGGACCATTACACCCTGTGGGAGAGGCAGAGGCTGTTTATTATAAGCGGCAGTGTACTGATGATTGCCCTGTCGCTGATTGACTATCATTTTATAACCCGGTTTTATATATACATTTACGGGCTGATGATTGTTCTGCTGGTAATCGTGTTGCTTATCGGCGCGGACGACCAGACAAACGTGGCCCGATGGTTGTGGATTCCGTTCCCGGTAGTCGGCTGGCTGAGTATGCAGCCTTCGGAATTTGCAAAAATTTTTATGATTCTGTCCATGGCGAAATTTTTGGATATTAATCGAGAGAGGTTTAATAAGCCTCTTTGGCTGGGGCTGGTTTTATCGGCCATCGCGTTGCCTGTGTTTCTGGTTGTTCGCCAGCCGTCGCTGTCGGCGGCGGTGGTTATTTTATCCATCGCGATGGTAATACTGTTCGTAGGCGGGCTGTATTACCGCACGATTCTTGCCGGACTCGCGCTGCTCGCGCCTATCGTCGTAATGGTTTGGTTTGATATGCAGCGGGCGGAGCCTTTGTTTCTTAGGCGGTTTCTGGGCGATTTCCAGTGGCGGCGCATTGAGATTTTCTTCGACCCAACCCTTTGTATGGACGCTTTCCGCCAGACCCAGGGCTCCCTTTATGCCATCGGAACGGGCGGCCTCACCGGGCGGGGCTTTTTGAATAATCCTTTTGTAATACTCGGCCACAACGATTTTATTTTCTCAGTGGTGGCATCGCAATTTGGCTTCGTGGGTGCGGTTTTGCTACTGGCGGGCATTGCGTTTATTATAGTACGGTGTATTCTTATTGCGTTGCGTGCCGTGGACCTCGAGGGCAGACTAATCGCCGCCGGTGTGGCCGGAATGCTGATTTTTGAAACATTTTTTCACGTTGGAGTGGCCACAAATCTTTTGCCAAACACCGGAATGCCCTTTCCGTTCCTGTCCTATGGCGGCTCGATGATTTGGGTTCACATGATTGCCATGGGAGTCGTGCTCAACGTAGGACTTCCCCGCAAGCCAAAATCCATATTTGAAGATGAGGAGACCTAGTATGAATATCGCGCTAATAGCTCATGACAACAAAAAGAAGCTGATGGAAAATTTGTGTGTGGCGTATCGGCACATTTTAAGCAAGCACCGGCTTTACGCCACGGGAACAACCGGCCAACTGGTGGAAGAAGCCATTAATCTGCATGTATCAAAGTATCTGGCGGGGCACTTGGGGGGCGAGCAACAAATGAGCGCGCAGGCTGCCCTAAACGACATCGACTTAGTGATTTTTCTGCGGGACCCCCTGTATCCGAAGCAGTACGAGCCGGACATAGGCTCACTGATGCGTCTTTGTGATGTGCATAACATTCCGGTGGCCACAAATTTGGCCACGGCGGAGGCTTTACTTCTGGCCTTGGATAATGGTGACTTGGATTGGCGGCTTAATTTAAAATGAAGACGACATTTATAACAGCATTAATCGTGGTGCTCATTTTGGGTGCGGTCGGCACGATTGCGGCTGCGGTGATAATTTTCTTAAACGGAAGAGAAAACACCGGCGGCGATACCGGAGAAGCTTATGCGTTGGCAGTTTTCGCACCGGAAGACCCCTTGCCCGCAGAACCCGAACACGCTTCCGCGCCCGGGCCTACACCCACGCCAACTCCTACCCCTGAGCCGGAGCCCGAAGCAGAGGAATACATAGAATGGGTCTGCCCCAACACAGTGACGATTTTGGTGTCCGCCGCCGGGGACACCACCTTAGGCGGCGACCGCCGCTGGGCGGGATATCACGCTTTCATGCGCGAGTTTGACGAAAGCGGCGGCGACCACAGCATTTTCCTGGCCAATGTAGCCCATATTTTCTATGAAAGCGACATCTCTATTTTAAATCTGGAGGGCGTTCTCACCGACATTCTGTATCCCCATATGGACAAGGAGTTTGTTTTTCGCGGGCCGAAGCACTTCGCCCAGATTTTATCAAGCTCTCACATAGACGTGGTTTCCATTGCCAATAATCACACAATTGATTTCTTCGAGCGCGGCATGAGGGACACCCGCGCCGCACTGACCTACGAGGGAATCCTTTATTTCGGTAATGAGTTTAATTTAATCACGGAGGTAAACGGAATAAAAGTCGGCCTTTTTGGCTTCCGCATCTGGTGGGATGGCGCGGACAACCGCAATCGCATCACCGCCGCCATCGAGGACCTGCGCAGCCGCGGTGCGCAGTTAATAATCGCCTATCATCATTGGGGTGTGGAGCGGGAAAACTTCCCGCAGCCGTATCAAATCGCCATCGGTCGCCATACAATCCGCGCCGGCGCGGATTTGGTGCTGGGCGCGCATCCCCATGTTTTGCAGGGAATCGAGGAATATCAGGGCCGCTTCATCGTTTACTCTTTGGCGGATTTCAGCTTCGGCGGCAACGCTTTTCCCCACGACCATGACACTATGATTTTTCAGCAGACCTTCACTTTTTACAACGGCGTTTTGTTACCGGACAACGATATAAATATCATCCCGGCGTTTATGTCGTCGGTGAGATACCGCAACGATTTCCGCCCCACCGTTGCAGAGGGTGAGCAAGCCCAGCGAATTATGGCAAGAATAGAGCGATATAGTGAGGTGCTTAGATGAAAATTCTGATTTTCGGCGCGAGCGGCCTTGTGGGCGGCGCGATATGTAAAGAGCTTGCCGGGGCCAAGGAATACGAAGTACACGGGACGTTTAATAAAAACAAGCCGGAGGATTTCTGCGAAGCTCATAAATATGATATTGCGGACGAGCCGCGGCTTGACGGGCTTCTCGCACGCATTAAGCCCGATTTGATTATTTCGTCTTTAACGGGGGATTTCACCCAGCAGCTTGGTGCGCACAAAACCATGGCGGAGTATTTGAAAAAAAACGGCGGGAGAATGATTTTTATTTCTACTGCAAATGTTTTTGACGGTGCGGTAAGCGGAAATCATTCGGAGGCGGCGGTGCCGTATCCTTTGAGCCGGTACGGCAAGTTTAAGCAAAGCTGTGAAGAAATGCTGCGGCACGAATCGGGCGCGAATTGCCTTATCGTCAGACTGCCAAAAATTATTTCGGGAGGTGACTCCGAAGACATCACCGGGCACATTAAAAAGGGAAACGGCTTCTACTCCAATTTGTATTTTAATTTTAACACCCCGGAGAATGTGGCAAGAGCCGTAAAACACTGCATCGAAAAAAGTAAATCCGGCGTGGTGCATTTGGTGAGCGGAGAATGCATGTCCGACGCAGAATGGGCAGGACGAACCCTTGCGCAGGCCGGGCTTACAATGGAATATGAAACATCAGAGTTGTCCGAAGAAAGTTATTGCGCACTCTTGGGCTGTAGCGACATCTCAAAGCTGGCCCCAAGTAAAAATGGAGGATTTTACCTGACTATAATTTGCACAGATAAGGATGTTGCCCAATGTTGCCAGTAAATATGCTACCCGAAAATGTATATAAAATTGTTCTCAGCCAGCCCAACGCGGCAGCTTCCGGCGATGGCCGGGAGTATACCCGCTTTGAAATCCTCCGGGGCGGAAACGGGAAAACTTTTCAGTCCAGTATGTACACCAAAAAGAAGATTTTTCACAACAACATCAATGCAACTGATGTGAAGGCTTTTATTAACGCACTTTTTGGTATTTCTTTTTTTCAATACAACGCCTGGGACGGAAAATATGAGTACTCGGCCAAAGTTACAAAAAAGGGCAAGGTTTTGTCCACCCGCCGCGCAATAAAAACCACGCAAGACACGTCTTCCCGGCCTCACATGGATGACTTCGAAGAGGGCACCTTTAACAGAAGGAAAAATCATATTATTCGCGAGGGTACGCATATCCCGGTCCTGACGGACATGGGTGTGTTCACAAAGGAAAACAAGGTCGCCGCGCCCATGCGTGATAAATTCCGCCAAATCAACCGCTTTCTTGAGCTTCTGGCAGATGAGACAAAAAATCTGACAGGCGAAACCGCTATCAATATAATTGACTTCGGATGCGGAAAATCGTATCTGACGTTTTTGACATACCACTACTTCACGGAAATCCGAGGCCTAAAAGCAAACATCTGCGGGCTGGACATGAATCCCGATATAGTATCCCAATGCTCAAAGGCCGCCGAAAAATACGGCTATACCTCGTTGGAATTTAAAGAAGGGGACATTGGTTCGCAAACAAAACCCCCGCTGGAAAGCTGGGGTGCGCACGGCACGTTTAATATTGTAATCAGCCTACACGCCTGCGACACCGCCACCGACCACGCTATTTTCAACGCCATAAAATGGAACGCCGACCTTATCTGCGCCGTGCCCTGCTGCCAGCACGAGCTAAAAAACCAGATGAACCCCAAAACACTGAAGCTTTTTAACGAATACGGCATAATAAAAGAGCGAATCGCATCGCTGGCCACGGACGCAATTCGCGCTAAGCTGCTGGAATGCTGCGGGTACAAATCTCAAATAATAGAATTCACCGGTATGGAACACACGCCCAAAAATTTGTTTATCCGCGCAAGGCGGCAAAACACGACGCAGTCACAATCGCGAGGCACACGAAAACGCACCGCCTCAATGGGAGAAGTCAATCAAATTTTAAAGGAATTCGGCTTCCAGCCGACACTGTACCGTCTGCTGCAAGAATGAAAGTGGCCCAAGAGTGTTGGGAAAAGGGCGGCAACGCGGGGAGTGGGCGCGCTAACGCTTCTCGAACGATGATTGACTTTGACAGGGCGGTGTCTGTGTCGGTCTTACGGCGGCAAGCCCGACGGTGACACGTGCCCTGTCATGCGTCACTAATCGTACGACTGCGCTAGTCGCACGCCTCACTCCCCGCGTTGCCGCCCTCTTTTCCCAACACTCTTGGGCCACTCTCAATATAGTGATTAGGCCTTTTTTCTGCGCTTACATTTACAGAACAACCACAGGAAGAATATGCCTGCGCCTATAAACGCCAAAATTTTAAGGATGGTTTTCCTTTGCTCTGCCCCGGGATAAAGGGAGAACATACCTTTATCAAGGTCGATAGAAGCGTCCCATCCCTCAATGTAATGATAATGCTCGGATTGCTTAAATGCCTCAATACTTCCCAACTCACCCAAGGCCGCAATTGCCCTCACGATTTTGCCTACTAAAGGCACACTAACAGCTTGCGCAAGGTCGTCCTTAAATTTGGCAATCTCCTCAAGCAGACGAGCCTCGTCATCCGTATTTTCCACCGAATCCAAGTATTCAGTAAATAGCATGGTCATAACCTCCCAATTTGTATTTATGCCAACTTTATCACGGAATCTGCCGGAGCACAACCTAAAAGGTCATCACTCCGGCAGTTTTTTTATGTACCAAAGCTACCTATTTTATGGTATAATTCTAAGAAAATGGCATAGAAACATGACAGGAGCAAAAAATGAGCGAATTTACCCCAAGGATAAAAGGCGTTGACATAGCGGATGAAATGAAAAAGTCGTACCTGGATTACGCGATGAGTGTAATCGTGGCGCGGGCCCTGCCCGATGTGCGGGACGGGCTAAAGCCGGTGCATCGGCGGATTTTGTATTCCATGAGCGAGCTGAATCTTGACCCATCGAAGGGTTATAAGAAGTCTGCCCGGATTGTGGGCGACACTATGGGAAAATACCATCCCCACGGCAACGCTTCTATTTATGACGCGATGGTGCGGATGGCCCAAGATTTCTCGATGCGGTACATGCTGGTGGACGGGCACGGCAACTTTGGCTCGATGGACGGTGACGGCGCGGCGGCGGAGCGTTATACAGAGGCGCGGCTGGCGCGGCTTTCCATGGAAATGCTGGCGGATATCGACAAGGAAACGGTTGACTTCACCCCCAACTACGACGAGGAATTTATGGAGCCGACGGTTCTGCCGGCGCGTTTCCCGAATTTGCTGGTAAACGGTACGTCGGGCATTGCGGTAGGCATGTCTACGAATATTCCGCCTCATAATCTGACGGACGTAATAACGGCGGTCTTAAAGCGGGTGGAGGACAAGCGCGAGGGCGTGGAAACCCCGATTAAGACCTTGATTGACATTATAAAAGCACCGGACTATCCCACGGGCGGGGCAATTTTGGGCGTGGGGCATGTCCATGAGGCATACAAAACCGGGCGGGGTCGCGTGGTTCTGCGCGCCGACGCCGTTATTGAGCCTCTTCCCGGCTCGCCCAATCGGGAGCAAATTCGATATACGGCCATCCCATATCAGGTCAACAAGGCCAATCTAATCAAGCATATGGCCGACTTGGTCAAGGACAAAAAAATAGATGGCATCACCGATATTCGCGACGAGTCCAACCGCATGGGCGTGCGCATCATAGTGGAACTGCGCAAGGACGCCAATGCCAATGTGGTTCTCAATCAGCTTTATAAGCTGTCGCCATTGCAGTCCAGCTATGGAATTATCATGCTGGCCCTTGTGAAGAATGAGCCAAAAATTCTGAATCTGTCAGAATTAATCGAGCATTATATCGACCATCAAAAAGAGGTAATCACCCGGCGCACACAGTTTGACCTCGCCAAGGCCGAACGCCGCGCCCATATATTAGAAGGGCTATTGAAAGCCCAAGACCATATTGACGAAATTATCGCGCTAATCCGCGCTTGCCGCGACGGAAACGAAGCCCGCGACAAGCTGATGGAACGCTTCGGATTCACGCAAATTCAAGCGCAAGCCATCGTGGACATGCGCCTCCGCGCTCTGACAGGGCTGGAAAAAGAGCGGCTGGAAAAGGAATACGAAGAGTTGCAAATTTTAATTGCGGAACTCAAACGCATCCTTGCCGACGAAAACTATCTTCTTCAAGTCATGAGCGAAGAGCTTACCCGGGTGAAGGAAAAATTTGGTGACGAGCGGCGCACGGCCATTTTGCATGACCCCGGCGACATCAATCTGGAGGATTTAATCGACGACACGCAAAGCGTAATCACCCTCTCCGGCATGAATTATATCAAGCGGATTCCGCTGGATACCTACCGCTCCCAAGCACGGGGCGGCAAGGGCGTAATCGGCATGGGAACCCGCGAAGAGGACGCCGTAACCGACCTTTTTGTGGCCAACACCCACGACCATATTTTATTCTTCACCACCCGGGGCCGCGCCTTTAGCCTCCGCGCCTTTGAAATTCCCGAGGCCGGACGCCAGGCCAAGGGAATGCCCCTTGTGAACCTGCTGAATCTAAGCGGCGGCGAAACCATTGCCGCCATGATTCCCGTAACCAAGGGCGAGTGGGACGGATATTTAATAATGGTGACATGCCAAGGGCTGGTAAAACGCACCGCACTCAACCAGTTCTCGAAAATAAACAAGGCCGGGCTAAACGCAATTACCTTCCGCGAGGATGATACCTTGATTACCGTTCTGCGCTCCGACGGGCAGCGCGAGTTGTTCCTGGGCACAAAAGAGGGCCGGGGAATCCGGTTCAGCGAACAACAGGTTCGCCCCTCTGGTCGCACGGCCATGGGTGTACGCGGCATGAAGCTGCGTGACGGTGACGAAATCATTGGCGCAACCGTTGCCGACGGACAAGTTCTGCTGGTTTCCTCCAATGGTTATGGCAAATGTACCCCGCTGGAAAGCTGCCGCGGCCAAAACCGCGCTGGCATGGGCATTATCGTCTACAAGCCCTCCGACAAAACCGGCCAGCTCGTGGGCATCGAGGCCGTATCCGAAAACGACGGCCTAATGATTATCAATTCCGAGGGCGTGGTAATACGCATCCGCGTGGCCGATATCTCCGTGCAGGGCCGCTATGCCTCCGGCGTGAAGCTCATTAACATGGACGATGGCGTCACCGTAGTCAGCATGGCCAAAATCGCCGACGACGACAGCAATAGCGAAAGTGATAATGATAGCGACGCGGTTGAAGAATCGTAATTTGTAAGTGAGTGCTACTTCTTACATTGAAACAATTTAAAAGGTGAGAGTTCGCGCAGATTAATCTGCAAGCGAATTCTCACCTTTTTCAATTTCATATAAGTATCTTCATCTGATACCAATCTGCCGATGCTTATTGCTCCTTGCTATTTTACCAGCGATTGAGTATCTGTAATCAACATGTTGCTTTCTCGTCATCAATTACCTCACCAAAATTCCTAGCTTTTGGACGTTGGCAGTAAACGGAGTTTGGTCAACCCAATCTTCGTAAATTATCGCCTGTGCATCAATGTTATCATCTATGTCG
>WQSB01000115.1 GCA_009788085.1 Defluviitaleaceae bacterium | reverse complement strand
CACGTAGCGTTTTGCGAAGCAAAATGCAGGGAGCGAAGCGTCTTGCCGCGCAAGCACGAGACGAAAATTACAGTTGCGCAAGAAGTCTATTATGTGCGCCCAGCTAATTTCCACGAGTGTATGTGTAGGTCGTACCTAGGAGAGTGATGTTGAGAGTGTCTCCATTGAGCGAGTAGGGCATTTCGGTTGGGGCAGCGCAGGAGCTCCCGCATACCGAAAGGGTTGCACACATAAAGATAGTTCCGCTGCGGGTTCCCCATCGGAATTCTGTACGCATACCAGCCATGCCGAAGCTTCCAGTCCCGTCAGCATTGAAGATATAGTAGCCCTCAGTGGTAATTCCAGCGAGAGTCCAGTCCCAAGAGCCAACAAGACCACTTGTAGTGGACGAGGGTATTTGGTCGCGGCTACCACAGGCTGTAAATAAAGCAAGTGTGAAGATAGTGATGATTGCCAGCAACAGTAAAACAGATTTTTTTGCAAAAGTTCGTTTCATACTTCTCCCCTTTTTGTTTGATAATATTTTTCACCTCCAAACTGTAACAGCTAATAGGC
Organism: Defluviitaleaceae bacterium; assembly: GCA_009788085.1. GTDB lineage: Bacteria > Bacillota > Clostridia > Lachnospirales > WQUN01 > WRAH01. The sequence goes on along the minus strand of WQSB01000115.1, from coordinate 9,025 downwards.
CTATTATAAAGAGACATTTTTGTACCATGCTAAAATCCGGTTCATTTCGTTGTACACAATCATAAAGCCCTCGTCCACGCCCATGCCGGGTTTGGCCAGCATTTGGTCTGGGCATGTGGCCATGGCGATATGGGTGCAAACCTGGCCGCTGCGGTCGGTTTCGTTGCAAGTGCCGCCAAGGTACGCGCCCATACCATTGGCCTTGCAATAGGCCACGGCTTCGATGCTATTGTTAATTCCGCCAAGGTCGGGGGTTTTGATTTGCGCCATATGGCCGGCACGGTTATCCGTGAAAATTTTAATGTCTTCATAGGTGTTGCACCATTCGTCGGCCACGATTTCCACATTGATTCCCCGGGAATCCATCAAACGTACCAAAGCCGCGAGAGCCTCAACCTGAGCCTCGCGGTTTCCCATGTCAACGGGACCTTCGATGCGGATTTTAAACGGGCCGGAGGCGGCTTGAACTTTTGCCATGTAGTCAACGATGGCGTCGAAATTATTGTTAAAAGCTATGCCGATTACGCCGTATACGTCGATGTGTATCACGGGTTTGTAATTCTCGCGGGGGGAAAGCTGTAGGATACGGCCGCTGAGCCAGCTGATGTATTCCAGCAGTTTCTCGCCTTTGATGCCCAGCTTGGTGATATTGTTTATCAGACCGTGGGGTAGCACGTCCGAGCCCTTGAGAATCATTTTGTCAACATTGGTATATCGGTCATCGCCGGATTGGGAAAATATCGGAATCAGCCGGTCGGAGAGGGTGAGGCCGTATTCCTGTGCTACGATTTGCGCCATCATCTTTTTTTTGCTTTTGGCCACGGCGTCAAGGCAGGCCTGAGTCACTCCGTAGCGAATGGCGGTGTGCAACGGCTTAGAGTCCACGGCGTCGGCCATTTCACGAAAGGTTGAAATTTCTTTTCCTACATATAAGGGCGCGACTTCGCGTTTGATTACCGGGATAAAATCCTCGGCCAAAAACAGCGGGTCCCGGCCTCCCGCGCCGGAATACTGCACCGCCGCGCAGTCGCCAAAAGCAACTTGGCCATCCTCCAGCACAAACATCACGGAGATAGATTCCCCCGCTTGGCGCACTCTGCTGAAGCCCGGAGTACAGGGCTCGCCGGTATAAGCGTTACCGTCGGCTATCGCTGTGGTTTTAATGGCTTTTTGGTCGTCAAAAAAGAAACCGGTACGCCCCGGAGCGCAAATTATGTCTTTGATTTTCATTGGCTGGATTTCCTTCCTACTAAATGGCCTTTGCCTATGGCATAAATATCGTCAACTACCATTTGGAATGATACTTCGCGTTTTTCATATTTGCCGCGCTCTTCCAAGCGTTCCCGGTGGAAATCTTTAATCTCGTTATTAAAGGGCATGTTTCCGCAATCTAAGAAACGCACCGCGCCCGTGTTGTCACGGGCCGGGAGAAGCTTGCCCATATTATTCCGGCTGGGCGCGAAGGGGATGTCCAGCACACCCGCCTCAAAAGCGCGGACTGTGCCCACAGCAAAATCTCCGTTGCCCAACTCATATGTTTTGCCCAAGATGCAACGGGTTTCCTGTTTGATGATTTCGGCTTCGGCTATAACATGGGGGTCAAGCAACATGCTTTGGTCTTTCAGCATGGATACGATCTGCTTTGTGGCCTTTAATCCGGCAGCGTTGGCCTCCTTGGTGGGGATTCCCATGGCTTCGTGGGGGGTTTTTACAATAACCTTGGTGGCTTTGGCAAGTGCCGCCGTGGCCGCGCCCCAGGAAATTACCCCAAAGGCCTTGGATTCGTCTTGGGGAAAGCCACCCATCCACTGGTGCAAAACGGTGGTGACTTTTACATTGCTGTATCCGTATTTGGCCAGATATTCCTCAGTGAGGTCACGCAGAGATTTAATTGCAGCTACGTCCTGGATAAGATTACCGCACTGGCCGTATCCCACGGTGATATCTACGATGCCCTGTTCCGCCGCCAGCAAGCTTTCAATTACGGCCACTGCATGGGAAATACACGGCGGTACAAGGGTTCCCGTCAGCGGCCCGAATGGCTCTTTATTAATGATAACCCCGGCTTCGGCGTACTTGCCCAAAAGCCTGTCGCAGTATTGCCAGTCGGTAAGGGTTTTTTCCAGCGGATAATTTTTGGAGTAGGGGATGTTATAGGAAATCCCGCCGCCCTCGTTGGAGGTATATCCCCCTGCAAAAGTAATTTCCGCTAAAAGCCGCGCATCGGGTGTGCCGTGGCGCACCTGAACGGGATTTTTCAAAGATGTGGCGATTCTGCGGCAAGCCGCTACGCCATGATTTACCGCCGGGAACCCGTTTAACATGGAGCGGTTCATTTTTTTACTTTCTTCAATGCCCGTGGCGGCTTCCGCATAGCGGTTTAGGCGGGTGTAGCTGTCAATCGTTGTGGGCAGTAAATCGGCCTCACCCTCGGTTTCAAGATAACTTAACAATTCAATTACAAGCTCCGGCAAAGCAACGCCAGCGCGGGGCTGAATCAGCGTTATGCCCTCCTTATCGGCCCGGGATAACTTAGTCGCAAAATTTTTGTTGGCGGGCAAGGCTTTGTGAAAGTTTACCGCATCGTCAAAATTTACATCCTCGCCCGTAGGCCATTGTTGCAAAACCTCTTTTTGAATGCTTGCAAACACATCATCCGAAAGCTTTTTGTTTTTTAACTCCACAACTATAACTCCTTCAATTCATTATGAAATATCTTTGTTGCCAGTTGCTTATCCACCCGCGACACCAGCCCCATTGCGGCAAAAATATATTTTTTGTCCAATAGAAATTTGGGCTTGACGGGTTTTAAAATTTCCGGCGAATACTCATCGCGTACAGCATTTGTTAAAATTTCGGCGGGGTCGGGGCTGTAAATAATCGCACCACCCACGCCTATTACATATTTTACATCGGTTAAATCCTTTCCGGTTTGATAAAAAATTTGCCCGAATGGGGAATAGGCCGTTTCCAGTTTGCCGCTGTGTCGCTCGACGGCCAGGTTAACTGCCATTCCGCACAGAGCTTTGTCGAATTTCCCAAAAAGGCTTGATGGCTCGGGAACAAAGGAAGGGTCTGCGGCACACAATGCCCTAAACTTGTCCAACTCCGCCATAGTCTCGCCATTATCGCCGCAAAAAACCGCCTTACGCTCAATTGTTGCAATCTCCACCAGCGAATCCAAGCTGTAGCGCATTCCCAAATCGCCCTCCACGGTGCGTTTTGCAAAGGGTTCGGGCAGACCTTTTAGCGAGACATTCGTCATGACGGGCACACCACTGCACATAGAATATACATCCGTGGTCGCGCCGCCCACGTCAACAACGAGGATATCCCCCAAACTTTCCGAAAGCACCTGCGCCCCCTCGAAAACCGCAAGGGGCGTGGGGATTATAGGCGCGTCCATTAATTTTGCGGCCTCGGTCAGCCCCTTGGCTTCAATAATTTTCTCCATAAAAAGGTCGCGAATAGCATTCTTGGCCGACATAATTTCCAGTGTATTAAACTCCGGCATTACATTATCGCAAATTACGGCGTGCTTAAAACCTTGTACCAAATCATCTAAAACATCTTGCGCCACGGATTTATTCCCCGCTATGATTACGGAAAAGTCCCGGTCGATTTCGGCCAGTTTTTTTGCATTATGCAAAATGGCCTCTTTATTGCCGCCATCCGTCCCCCCAGACAGCAAAATCAAATCCGGGTTTATGTCAAAAATCTCCTGTTGCTCTGCCGTGCTTAGTTCATATGCAAAAGTTTTTACAACTTTCGCCCCAGCACTGCACGCCGCGGTGGAGGCCGCCTTGGCAGTCAATGCCGGAACAAGCCCAACCGCCACCATTTTCAGGCCGCCGCCCGCACTGCTTGCCGCCAGCTTTTGTGCAAAGTCCACCCGGCCAATCTGCCCATGAAGCTCCTTCATCGCGTTATTCAGGCCATCTCGAATGTCCGTTTCAATGGTTGTAAATGCCTTGGCCGTGCCGATTATTTCCGCTTTTTCCATACAAATGGCAGATACCTTTGTAAATGTGCTTCCAAAATCAATAGCTAACGTTTTCATATGAGTCCTAAATCTTTGCTTATATCCTCAATGCCGCGCTCGGGGGTTGTCCCCGGCGGATAGGCGCGATTAAAGCCCATTTCAAGAAAAGTCTTTTCCACTTCCTCAAAATTGCGCTTGCCCACGACCAAGTTGCCGCCCACATACAGGGGGATGTTTCGCAGTCCCGCTTCTTCGCATTTTTCGCGCAGTCCGCGGCAGTCCAATTCCCCATGCCCATACAGCGATGACACTAAAATTGCATCAGCCGCGGTTTCTATTGCCGCTTCAATAAATTCCTCCTGTGACACCATCACACCCAGGTTTACCACTTTAAACCCTGCGCCCTCAAATGCGTGGGACAAAATCTTTATACCTATCGCGTGGACATCCGCCCCAATAACGCCCATCACTACTGTTTTTCCGTTCATGTAGAAGTCTCCTTAATCATTTAACTGCACTCCCTCACGGATAATATTCATATAGTAGGGAAGTGTGTCGGCATATTGGTAAAAAATTGAACTGCCCGTAACATGCAAAGATACCGTTATGTCATGTTCCAAATCAATGAGCGGAAGCCGCTTGCGTATATTGCTACGCCACTTGCTTGCATCTTCTTGGGGGACATTAGCCAAAATAAAAAAATCAATATCAGATTCATCATCGAAGTCCCCACGGGCATATGAACCAAACAATATCACTTTTTCCAGTTTATTACCCAAAGTGTCCTTTGCCGCGGTTAGGACTTTTTGGGTTAGGGTATTTATTTGAGGGGAGTATAATCGTGATTTGTTCATGGTAGTCTCCTTTATGAATATACTAAATTCAATTCGGCTTGTAGTTTCGCAATTTCTTCATGGTCTAACCCGGTGTTTCTTATGTCAGGTAAAAATTCAATTTTAATGCGGTTCTCCAACAATAGCTTGTGCAAAAGATTCTTTCCTTTATCTTCATTCTCAAACGAATTGCCATAAGCGGTTATTAGTTTATACACACTATCTGCGGCATCACGCTTGATTTTAGCTTTTCTGCTTTCGCAAAATTCTGTGAAGTAAAATTGCAGCATCACATGTGTTTCAAAATTCCTATAATCAACGAGCTTTCCTCCACCATATAAATTATAATAATCAAAAATACTATGAAAATACGAATAATCAGCATCTCCTAAAGAATGACCGTAAAACTTAATTTTGTCTACAGTGTTAGGCAATATACTTTCAGAGTTGGGTTGCAACATTTTTCTATGTGTTTTGGTGAAGATACGAGCATCCGATAAGCCAACGCCTTTTGCATCAACACCAAAAATTATATTGTTATCCTTATAAGTGCCGTGAACATTGGCAACACTTCCAATTTCGTCAATATACTCGCCGTTATCGTTGTCGATAAAAGGGTTTGTATAGTTAAAGCTGATAACAGATGCTTTTTCATCGTCATCACCAAGTAGCATACTTGTTAATTTTTTTGCATTTGATAAATAATTAGCATTACTGTCTACTTGTTCGCTCAAAAATTCACAAAACAGATATTCAAACTTAATCAACTCGTCAAGAAACCAATATGACGGAAACTCTGTGTTTCTATTTTTTATATGCCCTGAAATATAATGAGCTACGGCATTTTCTTTGCTTATGGCATAGCCGTAGGGATTTCTCCAAAAATCTTGAGCATCCGTTATCCATTCCCAAAATAAGCCACGTTCGCTCACTCTGCCGGTTAAAACACTATGCAATTCTGCTTCAATGTTTACCCAACCTTGACCCTCTGGTGTTGTATTAAGAAAATGAACCGACCAAAGGTTTCCATTGGCTCGAATACCATTTTTGCGCAACCACGCGAAAAAATCCCTATATTCTGAATTTAGCTGGCATTGTAAATCAAAACCATTGCCGACAACAAGCAATGTTCCATTTCGTAATATCATTTTTTCTTCTCCGTCATTTTCTGGTATATCTCCATGTCAATTCGCTACGCAGTGAGTAGCGAATTGGAAAGGTCTGATAAAACTGACTCATATTGAGTAGGGGCAAGCTGCCTATTCCCAGATTCGCTCATATATAATTTCTCAGCCCCTCTCAATGAGTAATGTTTGATACATCTCCATCAACGCCGCTACGCAACGCGCCTCTGTAAAATCCGCTTTTGCGGGGAAACCGTACAGCTTCATCACAGCGGAATCCAAAGCCTTGTGAGCTTTCTTTAAATCTGGATAGTAGTCCAAACCCATGAAAATGCCATTATGAACTTTCCCATACATATCAGCAAGGGATTCCCCGGGGTATTTTGCCCTTGCATCAAGTATCGCTTGGGCGAGTGCGGATATTTCTGCTTGTTGTTTTTCGTCTGCTTGCGGCCAAGGGAAATTGTTATATACAATATCTTTAGAATAGCGGTAATCGCTTTTTAACCGTCCACAAACTACCCGTGTCCACGCCATATGCACATTTGAAGTCAATATTCCAAAGTGATAAAGTGTGGATTCTGGAATTAAGCACACCAAGTTGCTGGCTATTGTTTCGTAGGATACATAACCTATTGGAATATACCGTCTATTTTCTGATGAAACTTGCGGTACAACAATATAATCAACATTTGAAGTCTTTTGTTCTCGAAACAATGTAGGTGTTTCAGCTAATTTTCTACGCCCGGCATCGGGAGCGCTTTCTCTGTTTTTTCTGCAAAGCTCTACACGCTTTAGAACTTCGGGCATTTTGCGAAGTTCGGATGGTGGTACGCCTACAAGCCATAAGCACCAACGCTTTTTATTGTTTATAAATTCTTCTGCCCCCATAAATGGGCGAATATATTTTTGCGAAAGTGGGTCAGCTTTTATAAATGTGTCTAAATCTTTGTCCTCAATAATCAAGTTGCCACCGTCGGCAGGGCGGTTTCCTGTTATCATATCCGGTACATCGCAAACAGGTTTTTTTCGGCTTTCGATAAATACATTCGGCGCATCAATGAGATAAAAGTTGATGATTTGGGGAAAGGTTTTTTTGTCTCCGTCATAAATGATTTTCTGGACACCGCGCTTGGTGCTGAATCCGACAATAACACAATGAACCGCCGCTTTGCCCTTGGCTTCATTTGCCCATTTGAAAGTACGATATGCAAAATCAATATGGATACCAAACATATCAAAAAGCGGCTTCCAAACGGCGGCGACCTGCTCCCCCTGAACAATGGAATTGGTGGAGACAAAAGCAGTACGAATTGTCGTGTATTGAGTATATTTTGCGGCCTTATAATACCATGCGGCTACATAATCAATTTTTCCGGCAGTTTTAAAGGGCTTGCCCTTGGCGTCTAAATAAACCTCCAGCATATCGGCTTTCTGTTCAGCATTTTGATTTGAATATCCAAGGAAAGGCGGATTGCCTAAAATATATGAAAGTTCATGCTTTGGCACGACATCTTCCCAATCCAGCCCCAGGGCATTCCCATGTACGATTGTTGCGGATTGCGTCAGAGGCAGTCTTTCATAATATAGCCCAAATTCCTCAACCTTCAAATTCATTTGATGGTCAATCAGCCACATGCCCACTTGAGCAATTTGGCAGGGGAAGTGTTCGTATTCGATGCCGTAGAATTGCTCCACGGTTACTTTAAGCAAGGATGATATATCAAGTACACGCTGTTGCGACGAGTACATCATGCGGAGAATCTCCAGCTCCAATTTACGCAACTCCCGATATGTAATTATCAGGAAATTTCCACAGCCGCAGGCCGGGTCTAAAAATTTCAGTCTTGCAATTTTATTATGAAAGGCCTCTAATGCTTTCTCATTTGTTTTTATTTTGTGAAACTCTGCCCAAAGTTCGTCCATGAAAAGAGGGTTTATCAGCTTAAGTATATTTTCTTCGCTTGTGTAATGCGCACCCATTTCGCGGCGTTGTTGGTCGTCCATTACGCCTTGGAACATTGCGCCAAAAATAGCCGGGCTTATTTCGGCCCAATCAAAATTTATGCAGTCCAGAAGAATCTGGCGCATCTTCGCATCAAAATCCGCCGGGGGGAGGGGTGTTTCAAACAACGCGCCATTGATATATTTGAACTTATTGTACATATCAGAAAGGTGAGAACGCTTTGCCCGGGTTTTTTCATCCGTGTTGAGAATATCAAAAAGGTTGAAAATCCGAAAAGACAGGTCGCTTCCGTCCGCTTTGGATTCTTCTATATAGTTGTAAAAGCTACTACGGGTAAAAATGCCTGTGTCGTCCGCAAACATGCAAAATAAAAGGCGCACTAAGTACACCTCCATATTATGCCCCTCATACCCAAAAGCCTTTAGCCCTGTATGAAGTTTTGCCATTTTGTCGGCGGCTTTTATGTTTACCTCAACTTGGTCTTCGTTTACACGCTCGGTTTCGTACCCGGCAATGTCGGCAAAAAGCCGAATATTCTTGCGCAAGTCCTTCGTTTTGAAATTCGTAATTTGATTAGCCGAGCGGCGGTACACCCGTATGTTTTCAAAATCGGAAACAAGCCACAGGTCAGGAATTTCATCCGTCGGCAAGCTTTGCATATACGCTTGAAGCTGTTGATATGCCTCGTCCAAATTTTTGCCACGACTTTTCATTTCAATGGCAATTTTTGATTTCCAGACATAATCAATATATCCTGTGCGCCCGTTTTTAAGCGGCACTTTATATTCAAAATTTCCAATGGCTTCGGGGTCTTTTATGCCAAACACGCGCAAAAAGTCCACCAAAAACGATTGAGCCTGGGCTTCTTCATTTTTGGCATCTTTCCATCGCTTGGAAAACGCAACAGCATTCGATTGTATATTATCCCATGTCAGGCGCACACCAACACCCCGTTCGATGGCACGATTATATCATAAAAATTTCCTTCTATGGTATAATTGGAGCTGTTCATGTGAATCTAGTTTGGGGCACGAGGCGGTGTGGGTGGGCACTCAGATGTGGTTGCTTCACTCTAGCTACGCCTTCACGCGGCTGGTACAGCGGTGAAAATCGGCATTCT
>WQSB01000114.1 GCA_009788085.1 Defluviitaleaceae bacterium | reverse complement strand
CAGCGATGGCACTATCCCGCGCTCGTCTCACTAATCGCACGACTACGCTAGTCGCACGTCCCACTCCCCGCGCTGCCCCTTTGCTAACACGGTTGGGACCCCTTCCCTAATTTCCACACCCTCTGCAAGCCTCTTGTAAATATCAAAGGCCATTCTGGTGTAGCGAAGTGCGCGGGCATGTTTTCTGGTTTTTTCGAAATGGAGGCTTAGTTTTTCGCAAAAGTCTATGGCCGTCAAATGCTGCCCGTGTTCAACCAAGTGGGGGATTGCCGTTTTTTCCATGTATTCAAGGGAAGTGGGCGTGTCCAGTTGAAGGGAAAACTTCAGCGCGTGAAACAAAGTGTGAAATAAGGTTCCGGGTTCGGCCAACGGCAGACCTTCCTTCAGGCAAGCGGCCCCTTTTTCAAACTGTTCAAGGGCAATCAACGCGGCGGCCTTGTACCAGAGGTTGATTAGATAGTCGTTTATGTGGACTATGCTTTCCCCGAAATACTCAATCGCCGTATCAAAGCTTTCCACGGCCTTGGTAAAATCCTTCATTCTATAATGCACCCGGCCCATTTTGGTGTGCAACCAAGCCAGGATTTCTGATGTGCCGCTCACATGTTGTTTTTTCTCGTCGCGGATGCAGCTTTCCAAAAGCACTATGGCCTCGGTACCCTTGCCGATTTTACTGTAATTTGTGGCCATGTGCGCCTGAATATAAATATTGAAGGCGTTGTTTGCAATTTTGCCGACGCCTTCTTTTGTTTTGTCCAAATAATCCAATGCCTGATTGGGATAATCCATATCCGTCAGGCAAAAAAGAATCGCGTAATTGGTGTAATAAATAACGGACATGTTTTCCGGTGCAAGGCTATAGCTTAGCTCCTCAGTGCGGCGGAAATAGGAAAGGGCTTTCTTATATTCGAAGTTTTCCAGCTCCCTTGTCCCAAGCTCCCGGTAGTACATACAAAGCTGTTCTTCGTTAAGATTTTCTTTTTTACCCAAAATTTCCACTTGCGCGGCATGGGCGGCATACTCCTCTACGCAAAAAAGATACCGTGTATATAACAGGTCATAATATATATGAAGGGATGGCTCAAGAGACAAGCCCGCGCGGCGTTCCAAATCCGGCAAAAGCTCCGCCGCGACTTCAAATTCCCTTGTGAAAAGCACCAGCATACAGCTATATATTTCCTTTATAAAATCGGCTTGCTCTTCCTCTGTCAAAGGCACGCCCTCCACCTCCAATGCCTTTTTGAGCATTTCGAGATTTTCGCTTAAAATCGGGCGGCGGCCTTTTTCTATGTGATTTATGTATGATTTGTCAAAATTTAACAACTGCCCCAACTCCACTTGGGTAAGGCCTCGTTTCTCCCGCAAAGCCTTTATTTTCTTGCCAAGTTCCATCAGCGTCACTCCCGGTTGACAAATTCTTAGAAATCCCCCTCGTTAATTTATTCAATCCGACGCGAAGTGTCAACAGGTATGCATTGACGACGGTGGTACAAAAATGTTACGTTATTTTTTCGAAAGGAGGCGATACCCATGGATTGTGCAATTGCCATGCAGGATATTCACAAGGATTTTGGGGCAAAAACAGCCATCAAGAATGTTTCAATTGAAATTAATAGGGGGGAGCTTTTTGGATTTCTTGGCCCGTCCGGGGCGGGAAAAACCACGACCATTAAAATTGTCACCGGGCAATTAAGGCAGACCGGCGGCACGGCCACGATTTTGGGGCGGGACACCTTGACCCTTAACCACGAAATCTACAGTCAAATCGGCATCGTAACAGACAATTCCGGCGTGTATGAAAACATGACCGCCTACGATAATCTGTTGCTTTTCTCGCGGATTCTTAACACCGACAAAAGCGAAATTCCCGTGCTACTTAAAAAGGTAGGGCTGGGCGATGACAGCAAAAAGCGGGTTAAAAAATTTTCCAAGGGTATGAAGCAGCGTCTTATTCTGGCGCGGGCCATGCTTAACCGTCCAAAAATTTTATTTTTGGACGAACCCACAAGCGGGCTTGACCCGTCCACAGCAATAGAAATTCACAATTTAATGATGGAAATGAAAGCCGAAGGCACGACGTTTTTTCTTACAACCCACAATATGGCGGAGGCATCCAAGCTGTGCGACCGCATTGCCCTCTTTAATGAGGGCATAATAGTTGACATGGGCACGCTGGACGAATTAAGCCAGAAGTACAATACGGAAAAAAGCGTCAAAATCGTGCTGGAAGACGGCGAAGAACAGGTGCTGCCCATCAATGCCGAAAGCAGCGGCAAAATCGCGGAGCTTGTAAGCAGCGGCAAAGTGCTGACGATTCATTCCCAAGAGCCCACCCTTGAGGACATTTTTTTAAAACTAACAGGGAGGGGTTTATCATGACTGCCAAACCGACGCGAAAGGAGTTTTTATCATGACTGCCAAACCGACGCGAAAGGAGCCATTAGCATGATTTCAATGAGAAAAATAAACGCGCTTTACAATAAGCAAATGAAAAATTTCTTTTACAATCCATTTGTTGCAGTCTCCCCGGTTTTGATGATACTTTTGGCGTATCTGCAAAGTACGATTCTGCCATATGACGCACCACCGGAAGCGTTTGCCGGCATGTTAATCATGGTTGTGCTGATGAATGTTCTAATGACAGGCGGTTTTACAATGTCCTGCCTGATTGCCGAGGAAAAGGAAAAATTCACCCTTAATGTGCTTATTACCTCCACGGTATCCGTATTGGATTTCTTCATTAGTAATGTACTTACCGTGGCGACCATTACGATTGTTACCAATGTGGCGATTTATTTTGTCATGGGTGTGGATTTCATATCCTTTGCGGCGTTCCTGGCGGTAACAAGCCTGGGTGTCGTTGCCGCAATTGCCATGGGTGCATCCTTTGGGCTGTTGGCCAAAAATCAGGCAGCGGCCTCTGCCATGTCCACACCATTTGTGCTGATTGTAATTTTGCCAATATTCTTCCAGGATAATTTTTTTGTAGACAATGTGCTTTATTACTTCTTTACGGAGCAAGTGGGGTATACTCTACTTAACCTCGCAAGCACGGGAGAATTCGAATGGGTGCGGATGGGGATTATCACTGCTAATTTTATTGTGTTGCTGGCGTTTTTTGCGATTCTGTATAAAAAACGCGGGCTGGAAAATTAAAGGAGGATATAATGAAAAGGATAAAATTGATTGTAACAGTGTTTTTATTGACCATGGTGATGGCTGTGCCGTTGGCGGCTTATCCCGCTAACGAAGAAATTGAAGCATTATTAGCCGCGCTTGTACACGCGATTGACTCTGCAAGCGAGTCCGTAAACGAACGCTCCGAAATTTTAAGCATTACGTCCACGGACGGATATGTTTTTCAAAGCAGACTGACCATACCCGCCGGTGACGGCCCGGTGGCCGCGATTGTAATAGACACGGGCACATCCGGCCCAAATACCTATTTAATGACGCGCTACGTCCCCGGGATAGGTTTTTGGAATTTTATGGACTTTTGGGCCAACGAGTTTGCAAATAATGGCGTGGCATTTATGACCGCCAATACCCGCGGTGTGACTCACGGCACTCAACCGCCATTTTTCGTAGAAGTGGACGAAGCCGGATATTTGACCTATCTTCCCTCAAATGTAGTTGAGGATGTATATCATATGTTGCGCACCGTGCGGGAAAATCCACGCCTTGCCGATGCCAAAATCTTCTTGATTGGAATGAGCGAGGGCGCGCAGATTTCCACTTTGTTTGAATACACCCACCCCGGCTTGGCCGATGTGCTACTTTTGACGGGCGTTCCCATTACAAATATGTATGATGTCGTACACTGGCAAGCCTCCGGCGGTGCGGTCATGATGATGTTGGAAGATGTATTCGAAATGGACGAATACGGGCGCATCAACAGAGATGCCTTTTATGCCGGGCCATGGGAAACCGCAATGGGTGCTCCCTTTGATGTCCTTGACCTAAACGAGGACGGGTTTTTTACCGTGGAGGATTTATTAATATTATGGCATCTTCAAGGTATGCCGCCTCATATGTACGACGCACAGATTTTGCTGGACGCCATTGAGCGCGGAGACGACGAGTGGATGCGGGAAAATTATCCTATTTTGCTGACCTCGGGATGGTTTCAAGAGCATTTTGCCCTTCGTCCTAACATGGATTTAATTCCAGAGCTGTACTTGCCCATTTATATTTTCCACGGAACACTGGACGCAAATGTGCATGTGCGTTATGTTCGGGAATTGTATGCACGACTTCAAGAACTGGGGCGCGCAAATGTAACTGTAAATATTTTTTACGGCCACAACCATGACTTAAACTGGGATTTTCCTGCGTTCTTTGGGGAAATGTCCGAAGGTATACAAGCGATTTTTGATGCTGTATTTGCCCGGATTCCAGCACCCGCCACAGAGCCCACCATAGATACAACCCAGCCCTATGTCCCTCTTCGCTTGACGGCCTATGCCCATGGCGCGACCGTGGAATGGAACAACGAAACCCGCGCCGTAATTGTAACCGACTCCCTAGGCGCAGTCCGCATTATAAATGTAGAGCGGGTCGGCGGCTTTATCGAAAACGGAACCGTGTGGATTCCTTCTGGATTCGCAGTGGAGTTCTTTGTATAGCAAACGTCTTTCAAATCCGTGGCTACTATCGCTCAAAACGCCGCCGACGCAGTCGCGGCATCGCTCTGCACCCACGGTTTTCAAGTGCGTTTGCTATAGGCTGATAGTAAAAAAACCTTTCCCCAAATCATCTGCAAAAGGGGCCGTTTTGCAAGCGACACCGGACACCGGCAGTCGAGGCCAAAACCCCTGTAAATGCTATGTTTGCTCGTGGCCGTGTCGGCTGAGGCGACAGAGAAAGGCGGGAGTTTGCTTTCAGATTATCATCTGAGCAAACCCTCGCCTTTCTAGTTGCCGCCATGCACCGCACTACTCGCAAATTCTTCGCACTTCACAGGGGTTTTGGGCCTCGCACACTGCCGGTGTCTGGTATCGTTCGCAAGATATCCTCTAGTTTCATAAATGATTGTAGATAGCCTCATTTCGGTGGTATAATTTCCTTTGACATGGAGTCGCAAAAATATGCCGTGGCTCAAACGGGAGGTTTCGACCAATGCATATTACAAGAACTTACGGGCAATTGCATTTTTTAGACCTTGGGTGGGAACGCTTCGAGACTCTTATTTTATGTATCGTCTACGGATGGTGCAGATGGGAATCCATTAGCCATACGGGCGTTGCCAAGTAATAGCGAGTTCATACTTGCGACAACACTTATCCCTATCGTGAAACGCAAAGGACGGAATAAAAATTGCTGCAATTAAAGGACATTCAAAAAGCGATTGGCGTGGAGGAAATCCTAAACGGCGTGTCGTTTATAATAGAAGAGAAGGAAAAGGTAGCCCTTGTGGGGGTGAATGGGGCTGGGAAAACCTCTGTTTTTAGGGTAATTACGGGGGAATGGCAAGCGGACGAGGGTGCGATTACAAAAAGCGCGGGGATTCGCATAGGTTATTTGCCGCAGTTGAACGACGAAAATTCGGCGGCGGGGGCAACCGGCGACTCCAACGAAGGGCGCACTTTGTACGAGGTTTTGGACAGCGTACACGAACCCCTTAAAAAAATGGAAGCGGAGCTTCGTGAGCTGGAAGGGGCAATGGGTGAGCTGGAAGGGCAAAAGCTAAGCGACGCGCTAAAACGATATGATACTTTAAGTGTCCGGTTTGAAGAATCAGGCGGCTACGAAACAACCAGCCGCCTAAAAGGCGTGCTTCGTGGGCTGGGTTTTGCCGAGTGGCAATGGGAGCAGCCATTTGAGTTGCTTTCCGGCGGGCAGCGCACCCGCGCTATGTTGGGTAAACTTCTGCTGGAACGCTCCGACATCCTTCTGCTGGACGAACCAACAAACCATTTGGACATCGACAGCGTGGCCTGGCTGGAGGAATATTTGCGCGGGTTAAGTAGCGCGGTTTTGCTGATTTCCCACGACCGGTATTTTATGGACAAAGTTGTTACAAAAACAATAGAAATTGAAAATAAGAAATCTATAGTATATAATGGGAACTACTCCTACTTTGTGAACAAAAAAGCCGCTGACCGCGTGCTGGCAGAAAAGCATTTTGCAGAGCAGCAGAAGGTCATAAAGCATCACGAGGAAGTAATTAAAACCCTGCGTTCCTATAAAACCGAGGCGGCTATTATTCGTGCCAAAAGCCGGGAGAAGTTGCTGGCCAAAATCGAACGGGTAGACGCGCCCACAGACGACCCGGACACCATGCGCTTGCGGCTAAAGCCCCGGATAAACTCTGGCAACGATGTGCTTTTTGTGGAAGATTTGGCAATGGGTTTTGGTGATTTAAAGCTCTTTGAAAATGTAAGCTTCGAATTAAAAAAAGGCGATAAAACCGCCTTAATCGGTGCGAACGGAATTGGCAAGACTACGTTACTTAAACTTATCGTGGGGGAGCATCAGCCCTTGACCGGGAAAATCCGCGAGGGGGTAAATGTGCGCTTGGGCTACTATGACCAGTCCTATGCTTTTGATGCGGAGTCGGAGAAAAAGACGATTTTTCAAGAGATGGCCGACACCTATCCCCGCCTTACACAAACAGAAATCCGCACAACGCTGGCGGCGTTTATGTTTATTGGCGATGATGTTTTTAAGCCCATTTCGGCCCTATCCGGCGGCGAGCGCGGCCGTGTGCAAATGTCTAAAATAATGCTGGCAGGGGCAAACTTTTTAGTATTGGACGAACCCACCAACCATTTGGATATTTTCTCCAAGGAAATTCTTGAGGAAGCTTTGAGGGAATTCACAGGTACTACAGTTTATATCTCACATGACCGATACTTTATTAATAACACTGCAACACGGGTGCTGGAGCTTACCGCCTCCGGGCTGGTAGCATATGAAGGCAATTATGACTATTATATAGAAAAAAAGGCCGCTTTAGCGGCGCAAGGGGCGGCGGATATTTCCGAGGCCACAACAACAACGGAAGCTTCATCAAAGGAAGATTGGCTACGAAAAAAAGAAATGGAATCCGCCGCACGAAAAAAGAAAGCCCGCATTGAAAGGCTTGAGGCGGAAATATCCAAGGCAGAAGAGCTCATATCCGAATATGATGCCCAATTAGCCGATGATGAAATAGGCCGCAACGCGGAGGCCGCCCAAAGTTTTTTTAATGAAAAAACCGCGCTGGAGGAAAAATTATCCCGATTATATGAAGAATGGGAGGATATAAGCTCATGAAGCTGGACAGAGTAATAAATGTTGGGTTATACTTTCTGGGTATGGCTTTTAATTTGGCAATCATAGCCGTGGTTGGTTTTGCCGTGTGGCATTTTACACTTCAAGGCATCGAATGGGGCGAGGATTTAGCCTATGCGATGACATATGAGGGGCCTCACGAAGTAGTTGAGTTTGTGCTGGAAGTGGACACCTCCGCCGCAGAAGTCGCGCGGATGCTGGAAGAACAGGGAATTATCAATAGTAGTCTGCTGTTTCAGGCGGAGCTGTTCTTATTTGGCAGGCCCGACTATTACAGTGCCGGAACATACACGCTGAACCGAAACATGACCAATACAGATGTTCATTTGACCTTGCGGGGGCGGCCAGATGATTTCGCTCCGGAACAAGTGATTCGCATACCCGAGGGCTGGACGATTCGAGACATGGCTATGTATTTCGAATACCGGGAATTTTTTCCGGCGGAGGAATTTATCCGTGTAGCGCAATACGGGCATTTCAGCTTCGCTTTTCTGCGGGATATTCCTGAAGACCGCCCGAATCGTCTGGAGGGCTATCTTTTCCCCGACACATACCGCATTCCCATAAACCCCTCCCCCTATGATATTATTAGTAGAATGCTCCGGGCCTTTGATACAGTTGTTGACGAGTCGATTCACTATCGCGCCGAGTATTTGGGCATGACCCTTGACGAGGTCATAATCATGGCTTCGATTATCGAGCGTGAAACCCGTCTTGCCCACGAGCGTCCCATGGTGTCGCAGGTTATTCACAGCCGCCTTAACTCTCCCCAGTGGCCCAGCCGTCTTTTGCAAATGTGCTCAACAGTTGCTTATGTGCTGGATATTCCCCGGGCACGGCTTTTATTAGTGGATTTGCAAATTGATTCACCGTATAATACCTATATTCACCCCGGCTTACCCATCGGCCCCATTGCAAACCCCGGTGAGGCCGCCATCCGCGCCGCGTTATATCCCTCGGATACGAATTACCTCTTTTTCGTTCTGATGGACGAGGCTACCGGAGCCCATTATTTCACCCGCACCTATGCCGAGCACAGCGCGGCTGACGCAAGATTTAGGAATCAGTAGACCTCTTCCAAAAAGGAGAATCGAACATGATAGACCCCATGAGCTTACCGAATAATATACTAGGCGGCATAATGGATAATTTCCCTGCCATGGCAACAATGATACAAAACCCTGCCGCAGTAGTAAGCATAAACCCGCCCGGCCAAACCGGCGATGTTACCGCTGTCAGCGAGACCGGCGGAAGCGTCGTATCCTTCAGCGATGCCTTGGCCGAAAGGCTGGCGGGAAGCTCCTATCTTGAAAATTATGAAATACGACGCATCATAAACGAAGAGCTGGCTGCGGCTGTTGAAGATAACAGTACGGAATTAGTATCGCTTCTCCACCGTCTGGACGGAAATAGCTCCCCCATAGACTTGTTTACGTCCATGATGAGCGGGGCCGACCGCTCGGATATGCTTGCTTTGCTTAACATGCTGAACGGGAATGCACTTAATAATCCTCTCGCGATGATGATGAACCTGCCGTCGTCATTCTCCGGCTTGGCTGCGTTTCCCAATTCTTCGATATCGCCTTCGATGATGGGCTTGGCAGACCCTTTTGACGCATTGCGTATGTATGGCGCGTTGCTGAGATAATTAGTGGCAACAGGCCCTAAATAAAATTCACCAGTATTCCAATTACAAAACCCAGTACGCCGCCCAAAAGCACGATTACACGAAGCTCACGCCCGGCGACGGTTAGGATTATTTCTTCCAGCTCGGCTATGTCAAAAGCGGCAATTTTGTTCTCGATTATTGATTGAATAGGAATGTGAGCCGCCAAATATCCCGCAAACAGACTTAACACGCGATTGATTGCGTGTTTTTCTTTTTGAAAAAACGTGGCGAGCCCGTCGCGGATGTGAAAGGCGTAGATACGGTCGATGATGGCCTGTTGCGCGGCCTCGTTTGACATTATGGCGTCTATGGCGGTGTAGCACCGGGCACGGATTTCGTCAAAATTTTCGGGATTGGTCAAGTAGGCCAGCGCGCCGTCCTTTATGCTGGCGTAGATTTTTTCCTTGGATATAAACATTCCGGCCAGGCGGCTTACGTTTTCGTCAATGACTTTGTATGTGAATTCGGCCAGCCTTGCGTCGAGAGCCGGATGAGCGGCCGGGAAGTTCTCCAGCGCGGAAATGGCCCGAGGCAAAAGGTTGTCAGTTACGGATTTTAGGCGTTCGCCTACAGAGGCGGCTATGTCGGCGGGCGGGCCTACGCCACATGAAGCCAGAGCCTCACCGATTGTAATGTCGGGAAGCGGCCATAA
>WQSB01000113.1 GCA_009788085.1 Defluviitaleaceae bacterium | reverse complement strand
CTTTGCTCTTGTCCGCTGTCGTCTTCTGTATCCGGTAGCTGATAAGGCGGATTTTGCATCACATCAATGACGACCTTGTTTTCTTGGTCTACACTGACTGTACCCGCTTTCAGCACCCTACCACTACATGACAATATCATCTCCACCACCACGGGCGACTATGATTTCGCCGGACTCTTGTAACCTACGCACAATGTTTACGATTTTTTGCTGGGATTCCTCCATGTCGGAACGGCGGATGGGGCCCATATAGTCCATGTCCTCTTGAATCATGGCAGCCAAACGTTTTGACAAGTTGGCGAAAATATGGGATTTCAGTTCTTCCGAACTGCCCTTCAGGGCTATACCCAGCTCTTTGTTGTCCACTTCCTTCAACACCTGTTGTATATCGCGGTTGGAAAGCATAAGAATATCTTCGAATACGAACATTTTGCGGCGAATTTCTTCGGCCAGTTCGATATCCTCGACCTCGAGGGTTTCGATGATATGCTTTTCCGTAGAACGGTCTACAGCGTTTAGAATTTCTACGATTGCGTCTACGCCGCCGGCTTGGGTGTAGTCTTCGGTCATAAGCGCGCTCAGTTTCTTCTCGAAAACCTTCTCTACCTCTTTTATAACCTCGGGGGAAGTTCCTTCCATCAGGGCTATGCGGCGGGCAACTTCGGCCTGCTTTTCCGGCCCCAAGCTTGCAATAACTTCCGCAGCTTGCTTAGGCCGCAGATATGACAGAATAAGCGCGATGGTTTGAGGATGCTCATTTGCAAGGAAGTTGGAGATTTGTGCGGCATCGGTCTTTCGTATGAAGTCGAATGGTCGCACCTGCAACGATACCGTGAGCTTGCTGAGCACCTCGAAAGCTTTGTTTTCTCCAAGGGCTTTTTCCAAAATATTCTTTGCGTAGGCGATACCACCTTCGGTGATATACTGCTGAGCCAGACATATTTGATAAAACTCTTCCAGAACGCCGTCTTTAATTTCCGGCAGAACCGTTTGAGTGTTGGCAATCTCCAAAGTGAGTGATTCGATTTCCGATTCTTTAAGATGCTTGAAGATTTGCGCCGACTTTTCCGGGCCGAGAGCGATAAGCAGTATTGCGGCCTTTTCGCGCCCGGTAAGGTCGGCAACGGTTGAGGTTGCTGTGACCGGCATAACTTACCACTCCTCGATGTTAATCCAGTTGCGTAACAAGGAAGCGACGGCTTCCGGTTTTTCGTTGACGAATTTCTCGATATGCTTCTTGATTTCGTTGTCCTTGAAGTATTCGATAGCGTCCAACTCTTCCGCCGCTTCTTCTTTTGCTTCTTCCAGTTGGGTGGATACCAACAAATCTTCCACGGAAAGCTCCGGCTCGGCTTCTTCTTCGCTGTCTTGTTTTTGTCTTTGCAAGAGGCCATAGGCCAGCATCAACAGCAAGAGCACAAGCACCGCCAGCATTACAAACAGCGGAATATTCCACGGCGTAGGAATTGTGGGCACAGGGATAATTTGCTCGTAGATGACCAAACGCACGTTATTGACGGACAATCCGGTTGCTGCCACCAAGAGGTTAAAAGCGTCATCAAAGCCCGGATATTCGGCAGTGATGTTGGTTGGACGAGCGGAGGCGCGCACAAATTCATCCCAATCCGCAGAGGTGCTACCTTCATTTTCCTCCATCCAACGACCTTCATAAACATACCGCCAATTGGTGGCCACTACAGCCGCAGTGGACCTCTCTGTATCAACCCAATCGGGGCCTACTTGAGCAATGGTTTCATGATGGTTTACATGATATCGTGTAAAAATATCGCGCTGGTCGGCGGAAACAGTGCCTTGGTCGCCCATTGCGTAGCCCGGCACTGCAGCACCCTGCCAAGCCAAACCCGGCTCAAAACCACCGCCTACGCCCTCCATGCTTGCGCGTCTGCTTTCAACCTCAAAAGGAATACCACCGTCAAAACCATCCACGGCAGTGAAGACATTTGATATTTCTTCGATAAACAAGGTATCCCCAAAGACAAAATTCATACTCGGCTGTACTTCGTCGAACATGAGGGCGAACATGCGATTGACTGCCATTTCTATATGATTGCGGTGCTGATTGCGCACTTCCTGAACGGTGCTGACAGGGTCGTTTTGGGCGTTTATGTCCTCTGACCAAATTGCGCGGGCATGCTGGTCAATAATTGTGACTTGGTCCAGCTCAAGGCCGTTTACGGCACGGGTCACGATGAGCGCGAGGTTGCGCCCTTCGTGAGGGGGAATGTCCCGGCTTGTGCGCACTATAACACCCGCCGAAGGCGGAGGAGCGTTTCTGTCAAAGGGTCTTGGGTTGGCAAGATTTAGAGTAACACTGGCACTGTCTATACCATGGACGGCCCTAAACTGGGATTCTATGTCGCCGGCGGTAGCCAAGCGTGCCCTGTGGAAACGCTCGTTTTCCGTTGTCCCAAGCCCTGTATCAAAGGCGTTTGCCCATGTAAAGTGGTCCTCGGGGGGGGCGGCATCGGCCAGAGTTATGGCTCTAATCGCGTCCTGCGCACGCCGCTCGTCAACATATAGCATTGACATGTTGCGATTAAGCCTGTTTGAAATACCCTCTTCGTCCAATGCTTGTTGCATCTGCATGGATTCTATGATTCCGCGAACGGGAGCCAGCGGAATATAGTTCGTGCGGAATATAAAGAACGCTGCCAATGCAATAGCAATTATAACAGCTGAAATGACCCCGACCAATTTATACTGCTGAGGCCGCGAAAGACTTACCCAACGGGTTTTTATGGGGTCTATAATTTTATTCACTCGTTCCGGCATGATTCACACCTCTGCAATTTTATATCTGCATTCTCATGATTTCCCGATACGCTTCAATTATCCGGTTTGTTACTTGAGTGGTAAAAGTTAGCGCGTTGGAGGCGCGATCCATCGCCATCTGAACCGCCAAAATGTCGTCCAAGCGGCCGGTGGCAAAGTCAAACTGAAACTGACGCGCTTCCAATTGCATTCTGTTGGTATCGTTTACCATTCCCATGGCTGCGTCAAAGAATGCCCCGAAGGGGCTGTGGGGTTCTTGGGCAGGTTGG
Organism: Defluviitaleaceae bacterium; assembly: GCA_009788085.1. Taxonomy (GTDB): domain Bacteria; phylum Bacillota; class Clostridia; order Lachnospirales; family WQUN01; genus WRAH01. The sequence goes on along the minus strand of WQSB01000113.1, from coordinate 6,609 downwards.
TCGATTAGCTGTAGCCGGTCGGAGAATGGCTGTATTGGGGCGGCTAAAACATTCGTGTCAATTAACGCTGTTATTGCCATTGATTATTACCTCCCTTGGCCGATTTCAAGAGTTCTTTGGGTGAGCGTGCGCGCGTTCTGCATGGCCGTAATGTTTGCTTCGTAGGAGCGGCTCGCGGAAATCATGTTGACCATTTCTTCCACTATATTAACATTGGGCATACGGACATACCCGTAAAAAGGGCTTTCCGGGTCACGCTCGGCGTCGGGGTGGGTTGGGTCAAAGGTGAGAAGCCCCGGGGAATCATCCACGGCTATTCTGTTTACGCGAACGCCCATTCCTTGCGGCGCAGGCAAATTATTCCCCATCCCGAAAATGTTCCCGAAGACTTTGGAGAACGGGTCATTGTCACGAATCTCCTCGAATATCACCGTTTTGCGGCGGTAGGGGCCCCCCTCTGCCGTGCGGGTTGTGTTTACGTTGGCTATGTTCTCAGCAATGATATCCATGCGCAAACGCTGGGCAGTTAGCCCTGTAGCCGCAATATTCATCGTGTTAAAGAAGCTCATACATTACCTCCCCTGTAATACTTGGTTCAGCATACGCGAGTTGTGCAATATGCTGTTTACCAACACGTCCGAACGGACGGAGTTAATATAAAGCGCGACCATTTCGCGCTCCATATCCACATTACTTCTGTCCATACGGAAGAAGTTGAATGCCTCTTGGTAGCGCAATGAAGGACGCGCCCTTGATAAATCCAAATTGCCCGTTGCGCGCCAGTTGTCTATAACCTCGCTGAGGGCAGACTCAAACTCCACCCTGCGGGCCGTAAAACCGGGCACATCGGCATTGGCTATATTGTTCATTATGGCGTCGTGACGGGCATGAGTTCCCCGTAAAGCCGCACTAAGTACCGCATTATCCTGATGTATTGCCTGTGTTAGCATATTAACCCCCCTCATTTTGAGCACTCTTGAGCATAACAAAAATGACAAAGTATTGTCAATATAAAAATTCTATAAATTATTCCCCTAGATGTAATTTTTTTATGCCAAATAAGTATTTGCCAAAAATTTAAAGCTTCCTCAACATGCATTTTACAACATCCACGCGAGTATAAAACAATTCTGCCTCTTTTGCAATATGTATTTCTTCCAATTTCACCTGACTCCTGCAATCTGCCATAAAGGAAGATGGCCCGAGACTCTATAGATACAAGGCCCGACGCACAATTAAAAAGAAGCACAGAAGTGCAGTCCCGTCCAAACGGATAGGTTTGCTTTGATGTTTCGATATGCGAGTAAGATGTTATTCCTACATGTAATTATTTCATACAGGTTGTTGAATGTCTTACCCTCCACACTCTTTGCGTATAGTAGGTCAAAAGTGTCTTGCATGTGTCGCACTCTCTTCGTAAATGTACACACAAAAGGAGCCGTGTATCAGTCTGTCTCTCGGACTTGGTGATAGTCCCAACCCCTTTACGACCACTTCCGGCTCCTTTACTTTATCAGCTTCTTCAGCTCTTTGCTTTTAATTTCATCTTTTGTGGCGACGCCCGCGTCATGATGTCTGCCTCGCGGAGCAATGCCATTAAGTTAAGACATTGCTCCGCGAGACAGCCCCTTTAAAACTTTATAAGCCTATTGGTGCCACTTCTCCATTCTGCATCTCCTTGCTCAGCTTATGCAGGGCTTTCTTCTCTATTCGAGAAACATAGCTTCTGCTGATTTTTAATTTACCCGCGATTTCTCGCTGGGTCATTTCGTCATTCGCATCCAAACCATAGCGCATTTCTATCACAACTTTTTCCCGACCGTGAAGGACTCGCCGAATAACTTCTCGCAGACGCTTGATTTGCATCTTCAGGCTTACTTGGTCATCTATCGGGTCTTTGTCGTCCGCTATTTTGTCCTCCACTCGTACCTCATTACCCTCGCGGTCTACCCCTACTATGTCTTGCAGGTAGATATCACTGCCCCGCTTCTTGCTGGCGCGGATAAACATTAGCATTTCATTTCCTATTTTTACCAAATGGGATGCTTGTATCGTCAGAAGGTGTTTCGAGGGGATTGTGTTCATCTTCTTCGCTGGCTGGCTCTGAATTATTGCCGGAGGATATGGGTGGCAATTCAATATCCCCTTTATCTTCCGAGCCGAACAGGTACACATGAATATTCTCGCCGTCCCATACTATTTTTTTGATGAAGGAGCGTAATGCGGCGCGTTTTTGTTCAATCTCCATGTGGTCTAGGGTTGTGGAAAAATTACTTAGTAATTGGCGTAGCAAATCAAACTCAATATCGGAAAGGGCATGGGTTGCCGTCAAGCCCTCCAACTCGCTAATGCGCGACTTGAAGGCTTCTATTTTTTTGTGATGTTCTTCGATTTGCTTCATTATATAACCTTCGGAGGGCATCCCTGCGGCGTTGGCTAGGGTGGACACAAGCCCGTTGACTTCTTTTTCGCTGGTAGCAAGCTCACTTCGCAGGTGCTTTAGACTTTCATCGCATTCATCACGGTTGCCTTCCAGTTGCTTTTTTCCAAACTCAAGCTGCTTAACAAACTCCGAACCATCTTTGTTAAGCCGTTTTATTTCTTCGCAAATAGCCGCATCCAACATATTGCCATTGACGTTTTTCCCTTGGCAGTTGTGCATTCGGCTTTTTTCTTTCATGGAGCATAGGTAGGTGTAAATTAACTCGCCCTGTGAATTTCTTCGTTTGCTTAACTTCGGACGCATATAATCGCCACATTCGCAAAAAAGCAATCCCGAAAGTAACGCCACATTGCTGCGTGGTTTGCGGTAAGATTTTGAGCTATTTTGCCCCAACTGCTCCTGTGATTTTATCCAATCTTCGCCACTGATTAAGGCTTCGTGCTTGCCTACCGCAACAATCCATTCATTGATGGGTCTTATCACCGTAGTCTTTCCCGGCTTTTGAATGGTACGGTTGTACGCCATAATCCCGCATTTACCGTCAAATTCCCTTTCTTCGGCAAACAAATCAACTTCACATTCACGCAGATAGTTATACGCAATATTATCCGCCGTCATATACACAGGATTGGTGAGGATATTTTTAATCGCAAATCGCGTGAACAGCTTGTTGTTTTTCGTTTTGTAACCGTTATTAAGAAGAAGCGTTTCCGTTTTCGTGAGGGAGTTGTTTCGCAGAAAGTTAGCGAAAATAAACTTTACAATTTCCGCCTCCTCCGGAATAGTCCCCAGCATACAGGCTTTTTTTATTTTGCCGTCCACGGTAACATTCTCAACACTCACCGAAACATATCCCGTTGGCGTAATCCCACCCAACCAGCGACCTGTCTTGGAAAGCTCGTGCATGTTATCCCGAATACGTTCCGCAATGGTTTCTCGTTCCAATTGGGAAAATACCGAGGAAATATACATCATGGCACGACCCATTGGGGAAGATGTGTCAAACTGTTCTTTTATCGACACAAAAGAAACTCCCAGCCCATCCAATTCTTCAATGAGCTTGGCAAAGTCACCAATGTTGCGGCTGATGCGGTCAAGGCGATAGCACACGATGGCAGAAAAATTTTTACCCCTAGCCTCCGCCATCATTTTTTTGAATTTTGGTCTTTCAGTATTACCGCCCGAGAAACCCTCATCTTCGAACACCAGCGTATTCTCATCATCGTAATCGGGGTAGTGTGTGCGGATGTACTGCCTACATAGCTCAATTTGGTTGTCGATACTTTCCCCCTTGCCCGTAAATTTCGATTTGCGAGAATAAATAGCGATGGATTTATTATTTGGCATAAGCCCTCTCCTCGTATAATAAAGTCACGGTGTTGATGTACAAGGACACCATGCAAAACCTTGTTGTTTCATATTGTTTATGGGACAATAATCCCATCTGGCAGGGGGTGCAGTCGCTCTCCTTGAAGTCTTGCTTCCATCGAAAGAATTACCGCCTCTGTCTTTACGGACTGACACGAATGAGCTGGATAGCGAACCTGCGCTGAATATCTAACGAGGTTGTGTGCCGTAAAGAACAGGGGGAAACCTCATGCCATAAATCAATAACACAGGTGGTGTTCTTTATGTTTTACGTTGGCATTGATATTGCCAAAAACAAACACGAAGCGTCATTGATTGATGTTTCTGGAAAAGCATTGGTTGACAGCATATCGTTCTCTAATTCAAAAGAGGGTTGTGAAAAATTACTTGCTCTCATGGAGCGTTTCCAAGTTGATAAAAGCGATGTTGTAATCGGCATGGAAGCAACTGGTCACTATTGGTTGAGTGTTCATGCATTCTTCTTTGAGTTGGAATATGATGTTAAAGTCATCAACCCCATTCAATCCGAAGCATTTCGCAAGATGTATATTCGGCAAACGAAAAACGATAGTAAAGATTCGTATATCATTGCTCAAATCATGCGTTTTGGTCAGTTTTCGACAACAAGTCTATCCGAAGAAGGCACTGTAGCGTTGCGTCAACTTTCACGTTATCGTCTAGCTTTAGTAGATTCCTGCGGCGATTGTAAGCGTAGAGTCATTGCTCTGCTTGACCAAGTATTTCCTGAATACGGAAAGTTCTTCTCGGATACTTTTGGCGTTACGTCCAAAGAAGTTTTGTTAAACTATCCAACACCAGAGGACATGATTACTGTATCTACCGATGAACTTGCTGGACTTTTGAATAAGGCAAGTCGTGGGCGGTTTAGAGAAGATAAGGCTAAAGAATTACAATCTCTCGCTGATAACACTTTTGGTGTTCACTTCGCCAAAGATGCTTTTGCCTTTCAAATCAAGCAACTTATTGAACAGCTTGTTTTTCTGGAAAACCAGATTTCCGAACTTGAGGACAAAATAGCATTGCTTCTTGAACAGATGGGTTCGTTTATCACCACTATTTCAGGCATTGGTGATACTTTGGGTGCAATAATCGTAAGTGAAATTGGTGACATACATCGTTTTGATGCACCGGGCAAATTGGTTGCGTTTGCCGGTCTTGACGTAAAAGTCAATCAATCCGGCGAGTTTTCAAGCACCCGAAATAAAATTTCTAAACGTGGCTCACCATATCTTCGCCGCGCCATCTGGCTTGCTGCTGGTCGAGCGGTATTCTGTGACCCAATCCTTTCGGAATATTATCAATCGCTTCGAGCAAGAGGCAAACATCATTTAACTGCTGTTGGTGCTGTGGCTAGAAAAATGTGCAACATAATATTTGCTATCCTGAAAGAAAACCGACCATATGAACCTCAACCTCCTAAGAAACAAAATTCTGAAAACAGATGTTAGTAAATTAAATTTTTAATTTTTTAACCTGTGTTTTCAGAGTGGATTGTTGCAATATCAAAATATAATTATGTTGAATTGTAGTTTTTCTTGTCGTTACATACACCCTGTGTTACATTTATGACAAGCAGGTCGTGGCGCAGAAAAATGCTGATTCCCGAACGGACGAGCTAATGGCAAGGGTTCCGTCCCGAAAGGAGTTGATATTTTGGAAAAACGAGTATTCGTTTGCGCCTACCTTCGTAGGCCGCCAAACGGTACATATAAGTCCGTTCCGGTGCGAGAGCACTGGCGGCGTTGGCCGCGCAGTCACTAGGTGACTGCCTGCGTCACGACCTGTGGTTTTTTGAAGACAGATGTTCTTACCGCCTGTTTTCTTTTTTTTTATTTATTACCCGATGTTTTTCGCAGAAAAACTTCGGAAGTCAAGCGGTAGCGCGACCAGAAATTACTTCTCAACTAGGGATTGACATTTAATAGCTGGTCTTTCGATAGCATTGAGAACCATTATATCCTTATGTCCGTACTTACTCAAGTTATTCTTTGTGGGAAAAATAATTGCTTGCTAAAATTACGAAATATGGCTATAATAAATTCATATCTTAGAATAGTCATTTCGAGGTGTGCTATGTATATCAAACGAGCCATCGAAAACTCAATACAAAAAATATTGAGAACATTTCCGGTTCTGTTAGTAACCGGACCACGCCAAGTGGGGAAAACCACGCTTCTTAAGCGGCTTGCGGAGGATTCACGCAAATATGTGACCCTTGATGACCCGGACGCACGGGCAATGGCGCAAAAAGACTCTGCGCTTTTCATGCAACGCTATGCGCCACCCGTTTTAATTGATGAAATCCAATATGCGCCACAAATTTTACCCTATGTAAAAATGAGTGTTGATGCCTCCGGCAAAAAAGGCGACTTTTGGCTAACTGGCTCACAAGCCTTTCGTATGATGAAAAATGTTAGCGAATCCCTTGCAGGGCGAGTAGGTATCGTCAACCTTTTAGGGCTATCCACCAGCGAAATCACCGGAATATCATCCGAGCCATTCACAACAGTTCCCGAACGACTGATGTCGAGGGTGAATGTCACACCAAAAATGGGGCTTAATGAAATTTACGAGAACATCTTTTGCGGCGCATTTCCAGCACTCTACAGCGAGGACGCTCCAGATTTGGAGGACTTTTATCGCGCCTACATCGACACTTATCTGCGAAGGGATATTAAAGATTTATCCCAAGTAGGCGATGAAATGGCATTCTATAATTTCATGTCCATTGTTGCGGCACGAACTGCAAGACCCATTGTATATGACGAAATTGCCAA
>WQSB01000112.1 GCA_009788085.1 Defluviitaleaceae bacterium | reverse complement strand
AACCTCGTCCGGGTCGTATTTAATTGCTATGGCTTTTTGCCGGTGATAAAAAGGCTTTTTCAGATTGTCCATAGGGACACTCCCTTCTTATACGCGCATGTCAAAAGTAAAACGCTCTGGGGTGGGTGAAATTACAGTGTCGGGCAATGGGGATAAAATTGTAAAGGGCTCGGTGATAGGCGTAAATTCGTTTGCCGTGACAGAAATGCCCTTTTGGGAAAGCGCGCCGGTAAGCCGCGACGCGGTTTGGCGCAGCCGCGTGAGAGCGTAGTCGTTATCCGCGCGGAACTTTAACACATTTGATACGCCGGTGCCGGGATTTTTCTGCACGAGAACTTCCACCCTCCCCAGAGACGTTGTCTCGATAGCGACAAGTGCGGATGCCTCGCTTGCATGGCCGACCGCGTTGGAGTGAAATTCCGCCAGTAATGGATGGTCTTTCTCCCCTCCAACGGCAAAGGGAAGCTGAAAATATTTCCGTTGCTTCATCCGGGCCATAAACAGCAGATTATCCCGGGCGTCCTTCCCGGCGAGTTTCGTGTATAAGCGGCGGAAATAATCCGGCAGGGGGTTTCTCCTCCCCCCGGCAGAGCCGTCAACAGAAGGGTCAAAAAGCTCCGGCTCGTTCGGCGGCTCCAGCAGAAATTTAGGATTTTGCAGAATCCGGTTTAAGGTGTGAATCGCGTCTGGGCTTACGGGCATGTTCTCCCGCAGCAGGAAGATTACGCTGTCGAAGTCATTGACGGCTTCCGGAGGGATTTCCGTCCCCCGCGCGGCGTGAGCAAAAAAAGTGGCCTTGTGCAAGGTTCTTGAATCCACGGGAAGCCCGCTGTCTATGATTCCTCGGCCCAGCTCCAAAAGCTCCGGCGTTATAGAAAGCCCCGCATTTGTTATGGCAGCGGCCAGCATGTTATTTTTTTTTGTTTCGGCGTCAGATTTTACCATTTCCAGAATAATCCGGCCATCGAAATCATTTTCCCGCACGGAAAACAGACTCTCCTCGCCGATTCGGGCTTCCGGCAGAACCATTGAGCGCGCCGTGTATTGCTCGCCTCCGCTGAAACGGATTGTCACCTCACCCGGCCGGATATCATGAATTACCGCCTTAAACATGTCTCCCGGTTGTAGCTCATGAAAGCGGCGGGCACCGATTATTTTATAGGAACGCACGGCAAAAACTCCTCCGATGCTGCGGGCAAAGCCCGTGCTGCCGCAAAGCCTCGCGGTGGGCGGCGGTGCCATAGCCCTTGTGCTTGTCAAAGCCGTATTCGGGATACTTCTTGTGCAAATCTTCCATAATAGTATCCCTTTCCACCTTGGCAAGTATACTTGCGGCGGCAATCAAATGGCAAAGCGAGTCGCCCTTAACAATGTATATAACCGGACACGGGCAAACAGGCGCGATAGTGCCGTCCACCAGCGCGACACGCGGTCTAAGTGCCTGCCCCTCAACCTCCAAAGCGGAAACCGCCTGCTCCATCGCCAGCAGCGTGGCCCGCAAAATATTTATCCTGTCAATTTCCGCCGCGTCAACTATACCAAAGGCATATGCAACGGCGTTTTCCTTTATAATAGCGGCCAGCTTCTCCCGCCTTAAAGCCGTTACCTTTTTTGAGTCGTTTACACCCTCGATAATTAGCCCCTCCGGCAAAACCAGCGCGCACGCCACAACCGGCCCAGCCAAAGGCCCCCTTCCGGCCTCGTCGATGCCAGCAACAGGCCGTAAGCCGCTTTGGGCCAATAGACTTTCGCAAATGTTAGGCGCGGTCTTCATTGTCCCGCAGCTCCGCTGCCTTTTGAGCTTGCAAAATCAAATCAGCATCGTAATTACATTGACGCATTATCTCGTCAACCTTTTCATCAAAGGATTTTTCATATAAAGCAACGACCTCTGCGCAGCTGTCGGATAAATTCAAATGTGACTTAGGCATGATAAATACGCCTCCTCATACAATAAATAATAAATCCAGCCCCCGTAAGGGCGGCAAAAGCCAGCTTTGCCCAAGGGCTGATGGCCAGCGGGGTAAAAAAGCCCTCGATTATGGCGGCGATGACAAGCATAGTCACGATGCCGGGAATCAGCACGACGGCACGTTTCGCTTGGGTGATTAAAGAATGCTTTCGCGTATAATCACCGGGGATTAGAAGTCCCTTTCCCAGCATGAGACCGCAGCCGCCGCACAGGAAAATGGCCATCAGCTCCAGCACGCCATGGGGCAGAACCAAAGCGTAAGCCGTAACCATATCCGCGCCGCTCTGATGCAGAAATCCGAAAAGGCCACCGGCAACCAGCCCGTTATAAACAAGGATATAAATCGTGCCAAGGCCGGCAAGAAGCCCCAGCGCGAACGCATTAAAAGCCACGGCGATATTATTGGTGGCAATAATCGCCGTCATGAGAGGATAGTCCCAATCAACATCGCCGTCACCGAAGTCGGGAACATGACCCGGCGCGAAGCCATCGGCCATTCCGGCAGGCAAAATATTCTGCAATTCCGCAGGGTTTCCGGCAACATAGAACCCCGCGAATAAAATTCCAAGCACGAAAAAAGCCGTAGCGGCAACCCAGAAACGCCAGGTTTCGCGCACGGCACGGGGAAAGGTAGAGGCAAAGTATTCGCGAATCAGCGAGAAAGAGCCCCGTTCCCTCACATAGAAGGAATTATGCGCCACGCCAACAAGCCTGTTTAGATAGGGCAAAGAGCTCCCGGTGGGGTAATGGGTCTTGGCATAGGCAAGATGATGGCTGGCCAGCCGAAAAAGCCGGGCAAATTCCCGTACGTCTTCGGCAGCCAGCCTTTTTTTTAAAAGAACTTCAAGAGCTTTCCAGCTGTCTTCATTTTTGGCTATGAAACGAGCTTCCGAGGTCATGCTTATTAAATGTCGTTTTGGTCTACAGTAATATTAATCAAGTCGCTATACCAAAGCAGGGCCTCTTTGTAAGCAAAGTGAATCTGGTCAATGGTGATATTACGCACCAAGGCCACGCGGGAAATTTCCTTCCAATGCCCTTGCTCGTACTGCTGCACAAAGAACAGTATGCTGTATAAATCACCTTTTTGCTCGGCCAATGCGCTGTGGATTTGCGGCGGGACAAACACCATTTTTAAAGCCTCCTGAATGGGCATATCCAGCACAACGTCCAACACGGAAAATAGGCCCATCAGGAATAAATTTTCCTGGGCCATTCCCATTTCGAAGTGACGGGCAAGGTTTTCGCAGAATTTAGCACGAATCAAAGACAGACGGGTAATTTCCGAGGGGCTGTCCACACACAGGGCGTTGGACACGGCGGTGCTGACCCATTTTTTGATTTCCTTTTGCCCAAGCATAGCAGCGGCCTGGTTAAGGTTTTTGACTTCCGTCCGGGCATTGCTGGCGGTATTGACCAGCCGCATGAACTGAATCGCCAAGGCCGTATCCTGTCTGACGGTGCGGGTAAAGGTTTGAAAGTCGAAATCGTCCTGATTCACGATGTTAAGCAACTGAATATAGTTGGTTTTAAGCGGGGAGAGGGCGTTTTGTTTGGCACTGGAAGGTATATGTACCTTATAGAACGCGCCATCAAACAAATCTATTTTAGAGTGCCGGGACATCACGATTTGGTCAAAAATGGGTTTGTCGCTGATTTCCGTCGCGACAATGGTAACTCTGGGGAATTCCCTCTGCACAAGCGCGGAGAATTCTATCAGTTTATTAAGGGGCACTTTTAGGAATACATAACTTACAAAAGGATTAAACGCCTTTACATACTCAAGGTCTCCTTTAAAGTACACGGCGAAGTTATAGCCCTGCTGTGAAAGATGCTTGCATCTTTCCAGCACCAGCTCGTCCGGAACGATTCTGTTATCCAGCAAAAAAACGATTTTTGACGCATCCTCGGTGATATCGCGGGTAAGGTCTGTGACCAGCTGAATCTGGCTTATGGGAAGAAAAACAATCTTATCCTGTGTAAGGGCATCCAGTCCTACTTCATTCATGAAGTCTATAAACGGAGAGTCCATCGCCCTATCCAACGGATTGGACTTTGTAGACTCCAAAATGGCATTCCCGTACTGGGCCGCCATGTAATACCCTTCCACGTTCATATCGCTTGAAAAAAGGGGCTTGGGCACGATTAATAAATTCATGAATACCCTACTTTCGGTACGTATTTTAGTGTACGAAGTTCATTATACCGCAGTGTGAATGTGTACACAAGGTTTTTTTATAGCTTCGTTACGATGCTTTTGAAAACACTTCTTTCCACGTCTTTATTATCACGCTTTAACTGACGCAGAAGTGCCTTTACCTCCTGCCGCTTCGATGTGCCGCCGCCCGCGTCAAAGATATTGCAATTTTCCGAAAGCGGGCACGCGCACTGAATGAAGCTTAACCCGTTATACCGCTGCCACGCCAAAATTGAGTCCTCCTCAATGTTGTACATGGGGCGAATCAGCTCCATCCCGGGGAAGTTTTGGCTGTCGAGCTTGGGCCGCATCACCTGATATTGCCCGCCAAAAAGCATTCCCATTAAAGTTGTCTCCGCCACGTCGCTTAAATGATGCCCCAGCGCGATTTTATTGCAGCCGAGCTTTTGCGCATGGGAATACAGATGTCCCCGGCGCATTCTGGCGCATAAATAACAGGGCGAGCGGTCGGTTTTTTGGACAACTTCAAAGATATCAGAATCAAAAACAGTTATGGGAATTTCCAGCAGTTCAGCGTTGGCGATGACCTTTTGCAGATTAATTTCATTGTAGCCCGGATTCATCACCATAAAACGCAACTCAAAGGGAAAATCACTAAACCGGTGAAGGGCCTGCATCAGCTTTGCCAAAAGCATAGAGTCCTTCCCCCCCGATACACACACCGCTATCGAGTCCCCTTCGCGAATCAGCTCGTACGTCTTAATCCCCTCAATAAACGGCCGCCATATGCCCTTGCGGTATTTTTTGTGAATGCTACGCTCGACTTTCTCGGAAAAGGTGAGTTCCTTCATGTTATAATGTCTCCGTTTCTGGGAGGTGCAGTTTGTCAAATTATAGTCTGGCCGACGTTGCAGAGGCCGAGGCACGCAAATTTTATCACGGAAATGTTATGGGTGCTGCCACAAACTTGCATCCAATTTCGGATTTGTTTCCGTACTCCGAAACTTGGGACGTGAATAGCTGGGACAATACCTGGTGTGCCGCGTTTGTGTATTGGTGCTGTATTATGGCTGGTTATAAATTGCCCGTAAGATATGAACATGAAGCGGTGAGTTGCAATTTTGCCGGTTGCGGTGCGTGGGAGCAGTGGGCAAAGCTGCCGGAAATCAACTGCTGGGTTGCAAAAGAAAGCGACCCGGAGGCGGGCGATATTGTTTTATTTGATAACGTTTTTGAAAACAAGGAGCATGACCACATCGCGATTATTATTGATGTTCAAGGCGACTTTATTACAACCGCCGAAGGAAATTTTAATAATGTCTCCGCAATAGTAAAAAGAACATATGATAATGTGCGGGGTTATATTAGGCTGGATAAAAGCACGTCCAACTCTTGAATTGTGGTGAGGTGGCTGAAACTGACGCGCCAGGATTCGAGGGCGTTTTTTTTGTCGCCGGTAATGGCGAAAACCGGGCGTGACGGGGCCCTGTCCGTAGAGCAGGCGGATTTTACAGAAACTGCGATTCCTTTGGAATCAAGGGAGGCCTGGGTGTCCGTGCCTTTTACGCCCTTGATGCTTAGATTCAAAATATAGGGGCTTCCGCCGGCGGGGGAGTTTATGCGGATTTTACCGCTTTCGTCGCCACTGCGGCATCGGTTCAAGTTTAGTGCCGCAATGCCATCGAGTACATACTGGCGTAAATTTTTCACGGTTTCAAGGCGTGAGTCTATCTCGTCCAAAGCGATTTGCAAAGCCTTAAAGCAAGCGGCGGACATTGCCGGGGAAGGCGTTCCGGCACGGTAAAGCGAATTTTTGCCTAAGCCACCCGCACCGCCCACACCCGTTGCTCCACCATATGCCGAACCCCCGCCGTGAATAAGCGGCTCCAGCACAACGCCCGCGCGTTTTACAAGCACGCCGAAGCCGCCAAGCCCGTGGAACTTATGTGGCGAAAAGCACAGCGTTGAGGCAGCCTTTATGGCCACGGGAATTTTCCCCATGGCCTGTGCGGCGTCTACATGTATATGGCAATTGGGATGGCTTAGCAGCAGGTCGTAAATTTCTTCCAAATCTTGCACCGCACCCAGCTCGCTGTCAACCGCACTTACACACAGTAAAATCGTGTCCGGTCGGATGGCGGATTTCAGATGTACTAGGTCTATTTTTCCGTTGGGCAGAATTTTTAACAGCTCAATTTCATAGCCGGCCTCCTGTAAAAAAACCAGCGTTCCGCTGACAGACGGGTGCTCCAAGCAGGTTGACAGAATATGCTTTCCGCGATAGCCATATGCCCGCGCAATGCCCTTTATGGCCAGATTATTGGCCTCGCTGGCCCCGGAGGTATAGATAATTTCTTCGGGTTTTACGCCGATTAGCGCAGCGATGCCCGCCGTGGCACGCTCCATTTCCGCCGCCGCCGATTTTCCCAATCCGTGGGCCGCCAGCGCGTTGCCGCCGAATTCCCGTTCTACCCGGCAGAATTCCGCCAGTACAATCCCATCCACAGGGGTATGTGATGCATAATCTAAATTTATCATTTCTTCATCCTTTTTAGCGGAAGCGTCTATATACAAGCACCACCGCCAACGCGGCTACAATTAGTTCAGTAAGCACAAATGCCAGCCAAACGCCGTTCATTCCCATCACCGCGCTTAAAACCAGCAACATCGGAATAATTATAACACAGCTGCGCAAAGTGGAGATAATTAGCCCTGTTTTGGCGTTGTCAATGGCACTGAAATACGCCGCAATAATCATATTGACCCCGGCGAAAATAAGGCCGATGAAATATATCCGTAGGCCGCTTGTGGCAAGCCGTGCAAGAGTGGGGTCATTTTCGCCGTTAAAGGCCGCCACGATGGAATGCGCGTGAAAATTCACCACGCCGTAGACCACCACTGCCAACAGGAAAACCAACACTAGCGCGTATTTTAAGGTCTGCCTGACCATCTGCGCGTCACCGAGCCCGTGCCCTTTGCTCATCAGAGGCTGAACGCCCTGCGCTACCCCGACAAAAACATTAAGCGCGACAATTGCGATGTTGGCTACAACTCCAAACGCCGCCACGCCGATGTTCCCCTCAAGCCCCAAAATCACCAGGTTAAACGTAATAAGCGCGATGGCAAAGGCCAGTTCGCCAACCAAGGCCGAGGACCCAAGGACAATAGTGTCCCAAATTTGCCTGAAACGGATTTTGCACCCGCATAAACGAAGCCGGCGAATTTCGCTTTTGCGCGGCAGAAAATGCAACGAAAGAACCCCAATGCTAAGCACCACGGAAATCCCCGTGGCCAGAGCCGCGCCAAGCATTCCCAATCCCAGCGGAAACAAAAATATGTAATCCAGTACGATATTAGACAAGCTGCCCGTGACCATTCCAGCCATGGCAAGGCGCGGGTTATTGTCGTTGCGGATAAATGCAATCAGCACATTGTTAAGCATCAGCACCGGCGCGAACAGCAGAATCGTGCGGATGAAATCCACCGTCATCCCCAAAATCTCGTAATTCGCGCCCAAAAACCGCGACAGAGGAGAGGCAAAAAACGCCCCGGCAGTTACAAAAACAACCGAAAAAAAGCCCGCCAAAGCCAACGAATGTGTGAAAACGGCATCACCAGCATGGACATGGTGGCGAAGAAGTATAGCCGGGTTTTGCCCGTCGGAGCGGCGGGGGCTTGGTGGCAGAGGCCCCATTATAATTGAAAACCGAGTCGCGCCGCCGATGCCAACCATCAGCCCAACACCCTGCAAAATGCTGAAAACGGAAATGGAAATATTCAGCGAGGCCAACCCGTTGGGCCCCAGCGCGGCGGCGATAAACAGCGTGTCAATAATAACAAAGCCCGAAAAGCACAGCATTCCCAATATGCTTAGGCTGACGTATTTTGCAAAGTCCCGGCGAATTGTTGTCATGTTGTTAATGCCAAGGGAGGTAATTCTAAAATCATATTGTCGTTGCGGATAAACGCAAGTCCCGGCGAATCTGTGAAATTTTCATGAACGCCTTGCTTCTTTTCAAGACATGCGGCGAGATGTCCCATCGTCTGAATCGCGCAATCAATTAAATCATTTGAAACTGCGACTCCCTTTTCCCACCACCAATTTTTAATACGTATGTGTGAATCTGATTTTTCAGGCTCAAACCGGGCAATAAAACGGTTCCCATATAATACGGGGATTACGTAGTAGCCGTATTTTCTTTTCGCGGCTGGCATATAAACCCTCCCATGTGTATTCAAAACCAAACCGCTTTCAACGTATTCTTCAAGAATCCGCTGCCGCATCTTTTTATCGGGCATAAGTGTCCCCAGCCAGCCGCCGCCGGTTCTGTTCCAAAGCATTCCTACTACCTTTTTGATGTATTCCAAAATCCCGTCAACACCATAAAGAAGTTTTGCCAAGTGCTGATAGTGAACCAAAAAATTGCAAGCTTCTTCTTTAGATATTTTCATGAGCTGTCTCCCCTTCGTCTTCCTTCGGCATTTTTCTGTAATCCACTTTATGCCAAATAAGCAGCCAAACACTTCTGATGGTCATAGAGATTGCAATGCCCATCCAAATGCCGTTTACGCCAAAAATTCCGGCCAGGACGAAAGCGATGCCCACGCGAAGGGTATTGCTGGTGACGCCGGCGATTGTGGGCTTTACGGTGAGGCCACGCCCCCGGAAGGAGCCTACAGCTGCGGCTTCCAGGCTAAAGAGAAGCTGGGCCAATGCTATTATCCGCAAATAATCGCCGCCCATACGGATGGCCGCCGGGTCGGAAAGGAAAATAGAAATCAAGGGGTCGGCAAAAACAAACAGCACCACGGTTACGAACACGCCATAGGCTGCCATAAAAATTGAAGCAACTCTGTGGGTGGCGCGCAGGCGTCCCCATTTTTTCGCGCCGTAGTTTTGGCCGACAAAGGACGTGAGGGCACTGGCGAAGCCGCCGCCAATCATAAATGACAGAGCCTCCACCTGTAGGCCGATATTCTGCGCGGCAATGGCCTCCGTGCCAAAATCGGCCACAAAGCGCGTCACTACCATGTAGAGCATCGTAAACAGCGCGGACTCCGTAGCCACGGGAATTCCCCATTTGAGAATCTGAGTAACCTTGTCCTTTGTCATCCGCACGAAGGGGGCGTATTTTTCAAAGGGGCGTTTTTTATAAAAAGTCATAGCCCAAATTTTCAAAGAGAAATTAAAACCGTGTGATACTACCATGCTAACAGCCGCGCCCGTAATTCCCCAGCCCGCCACAAAAATCAAAATAGGGCTGAGGACAATATTTAGCAGAAAGCCCGCGGAATTTATATAAAAGGGCAGCTTGGCGTTTCCAAAGCCATTGTAAACGCCGGTGATTACAAAGTGGGTGAAGGTAAACGGGAAAGCCAAAGCTACAATAGCCAAATAATGCTCGGCAATGCCGGCCACATAGGCGTCCTCCAAGCCGAAGAAGCCGATAAACGGCCGCCGGAAAGCAAAGATAATCAGCCCGTAGGCAATACCCATCCACAGTGCCAGCATAAAGCCGTTTTGGGAGTATTTTTTGGCGGTGACCGGGTCGCCCCTTCCAATATTTTGACTCACGCCGATTTCCGCGCCGATGCGGCACATAAACGTAAACGCCATCGACAGCCACAAAAACTGTCCCGCGATTCCGGCGGCGGCAACGTATTCGTCCCCAAGCCGCCCCAGCCAAAA
>WQSB01000111.1 GCA_009788085.1 Defluviitaleaceae bacterium | reverse complement strand
TACATATAATTCCACGAGAACATTTCCCATATAGGATTCCCTCGGTCATTTCTACTATGATGGTTGAGAATCCCCGAATATTTCTTTACCACGATGTATTTACGCCGGCGGAAACGATTGAAATAACTTATTTGGGCACAGCTACACTGTATTCCTATCAGATAAGGCGCAGGGATGAGTACACACAGAGAACACCTTCCCGCCCAACGCTTGCCTTGGTATACGGCGATATAATAGTTGACGGCGTTGAATATGAATATTTTTTGCTTATGCAAAGATTACCACTTACAAACAGCTACATTACCAGAAATATCCGAAGCTTAGGGCTAAAAGGTGCTGAATTTAATAATATCCTTTCCGGCACGTACAATTTCTTCGGGCTAATTTTTCTTGATTTTGACAGAAGCAGCGAAACTGTGTCCGGAATCAGAACTATATATATGCCATACAGGATAGGTTTTTTGATATTTTTGCCTGTTTGGGCTGTAGCTTGGTGTGGTTTTTTTAGAGGCCATAAGAAAAAAACACAGCTGGAAAGAGATAGTAGCAATATTTCGCTTTCCAAGTAAATATATATTGGGGAGGTGAGGAGTTTGTGATTAATGCAAAAACGTATACAGAAGAATATGTGCTGCTAAACGGCATATACCAGTATTTATTACACTATCCGTCTACATCGCATAAAGAAGTCATTTTGCATTTGCATGGCGGGCCGGGGTCATCAGCGGCTAACTTCACTCATGCTTTAAGTCCCCATTGGGATTTTAGTAATGTTGTTTACTATGACCAGCGGGGGGCAGGCAGAACGCAAAAAAAGAATAAATCAAAGCCGGAAGATTTGACAAGCGAAACCTTGATAGCCGACTTGAAAGAAACAATCATTTATATCAAACAAAAATACGAAACAGACAGGGTTATTTTGATGGGTCAGTCCTGGGGGACGATTTTAGGAACGCAGTACGCACTTAAATACCCGGAAGATATTGCTTGCTACATCGGTACAGGTCATTGTGTTGACACGCGCCGCGAAATGAAAATCATATATGATAAGCTAAAAGAATCCATTGAAATCAAGGGACACAAAAGCGATACCAACAAAATAATCAAGTTGCAAAACTTACCATACATGAAAGTTGAGGATAAAAATTATGTTGCATCTGAAGCCCGGTTCTTTTTTCTGCGGACAAAATATGGGCTTACATTAAAAACGGGCAGCTTGTTAAAGCTCCTGTTCAAAAGTCCTATTTTTAAGATAAGCGACCTGCTTTTGATGATTAAAGCCCCGAAAACAAACATTAACCTTATGAAATGGCAGACTGATTACAGCGTGTGGGATATAACAGAATATTCTGTTCCTGTATTTTACTTGCTTGGCACAGACGACTGGCAAACCCCAAGCACTTTAGCCGCAGAGTATTTTGAAAAAATCAATGCGCCACAAAAAAAGCTGTATTGGATAAAAAATGCTGGTCATGCAACAGACGTAGATAACCCGGCAGACTTTTATGAAGCCGTCAAAGAAATCATTACGCAGCTATAATTTACTAGGGCCTTAAACTATGGTACAATAATAACATCTTGGGGGATGTACTCCCCTACATATTGGAGGAATAGAATGAGGAAATTTATTGCATGTGTACTGGTGCTAAGCCTTGTGCTTGGCTTTGCGTTGCCCGTTGCGGCGCAGGAGGAACCACAAGCGGAGCCCGTGGTGTATGAAGAAATAGTCATCCGCCGCGCGCCAGCGGCAACACCAGCACCAATACCGCAAATGCCTATCCGTATGTTTCCGGAGGAAATCCGCAGTATCGAGCGTGACGGCAAAATATTTATCTCCCTGCGGGATTGGGCAGAACTAAGCAACGTAAATGTAGAGTGGGTGGACGAGCTTGGGGCCGTACTTGTGTATGTCGAAAGCTCTGACTTGGGTGTGCTTGTAAGCTCGGAGGATTCCACGCGCATATTTGTTGAAGAGGGTGTGCTGTGGGTAACACCGGAAGTTGTGGATGACATGTTTTCCGTGCTGTTCCCATTCCGTTTTGTTATGCCTGACTTTGGTTTTGACGCAGAGCGTATTGAAAGGCTTAATCCTACCCTGTGGGATGATATTTCCCTAATATATGTTTCTGCACCAATGTTTACACTTGAACTTGGATACGGCGAAATTGCCGCAGGTTATATCTACTATATGAGTCAAAACATTCCCATGCGCACAGCGTTTTCCTATACAGAGCTTATTGCGGCACAGTGGATAGTGGCAGAACTTTTGGCCATGGGTCACAGCCCCGATAACATTGTAATTGAAGAGTTTTGCTATTGGGAAGTAAATGACTATCGCATTGGCATGTGGGGCGGCGGCGTAAGCTGGTGGAGTGTGCTGTCAATGCTTGGGCATCAAGACCAGGAACTGCTTCGCAGAGACCGTGTGAGCCAAAACGTCGTACTTACTGTTCCGGGCACAAGCGACCGAACCATTATTGTGGGCGCGCATTATGACAGCCCTCCGGACCCCGGAACCAGCGATAATGCTTCCGGCACGGCATTGCTTATGGAAAGTGCAAAAAGAATGCTGGACTATGACAATTATTACACCATCAGATATGTATTCTTCGGCGCGGAAGAAGTAGGGCTTATTGGCGCGGCATGGCATCTGCATTTGATGGATGAAGCCGAACGGGACAATATAGTTATGATGATAAATGCCGACGTTTTACTTGAAGGGCCCGTTATAATATACGGTGCTGCTGCGCAAGCAGATGTTTCAGCTATGGACCGTGGGGAAATCATCGCCGCCATGGAAGTTCTTTTGCAAGAGCAATTTGCACAAATTACCGAAAGCCCTTGGTTTAGCTGGGAAGAAGAAATGCGCTGGCTGGGTGTGGACACCATAGAAGAAGCCATGGAGATTATGCAGCTGCAAATGGAATTCCAGCTTACCATGTTTGAAATCATGCCGGACAGATTGTTTGAACAACAAACCCGGAATATGCGCTTGGGTTGGGATATTACACCCTCCGCCGCCCGCGTAAGCGAAATTGCGACAGAGCTGGCTCTCACCCATGACTTCGAATTCCGTTCCATTCCCCGTGCGGTGGCAATGCCCACAGACAGCCTCATTTTCTTAGAGGCCGGCTTCACTGTGGTCAACTTTACAGGCATGGAATACCGCGAAAACATTCCGGAAGAAATGGCCAACCAGCTTACCCGCTTAGGCGAAGGTTTTCCCGAATACGGCCTTACCGTCACCATTCTTCACAGCGATTTAGACGACTATTATTTCATTGAATCACAATGGCCCGGCATGATACGTAATAATATGTATGCTTTCGTAACCATGCTAAATGCGATACTAACCGCACAGCTTACAAACTAACAAAGAGACTGCAAAAAAGCTCGATAAGAATAATGGCGGCTATCCGATTGGAGGCCGCCATTGTATTTTTATTAAAAAATGATTACCATATAGCAAAAGACATTTGCTATACTTGGGAACAAAGATAGGTGCGCCGATTCGAATAATACAGAATGGAGTTGAATGACAAACATGAGCAAAAAAATAAATATTCCCAATGATAAAGCGTGGGATTATGCCATCGGTATAGTCCAAGTGGAAGGTATAAAACCCTCCAAAGATTTTTTAGAACTTGCCGAAAAAGAGAAACGCGGTGAACTAACTAACGATGACATACGCCGCGTTCTTGTGAAGAAGTATACTGTAACAGGGGAATCGGTTCATGCTTGACCCCTATCTTTATAAAGACTGCGCCGTCCTTAGAAACAGACTTGGAATTAAAGATGAGGATATGCTTAATCTTGCCGAGGTTGAGTTTTCCTGTAATGCAATCAATGATTTACTGACAAATCCCATTTTGGGAGATTATGACTTCGCACACTTGTGCCGTTTTCACGCACATATTTTTGGCGATGTTTATGATTGGGCAGGGCAGCCTCGTACAGTGCCGATAGAAAAAGCAGAAGCGGTTTTGGGGTATATGACGATTGAGTATGCACTGCCACAAGAAATCGAATCAGCAACACACGAACAACCGTGACATTCATTTGCCAATTTGCCGAAAGCAAAGGGCTACCCCTAGACCGAGTGCTGTTTGAGCAAAATGCCACCTATGTGCGCAGTGCGCTGGTGGCGGCTTCTGCTATTTTCCGTGACGGCGACTTTAGAAAACCTGAATATCTTATACGGATTGTAGCAAACGCTTTAGAGCAGGGTGCAAAAAAGACGTTTGCTATAGATGGGAACAAAGAATGATTGCTATGCGTTATAATAAGAAAAAGGAGGCTGAATTCCATGGCACGTAAAATTTTTTATTTTTGTTTAGTGATGACAGCGATGCTAATGACAACATCATGTATGTATGATTACGGCACGGAGGTGAGTACACAATCACCGCAAGGACACACTAGCCAACCCATCGACCCGGCCGCCGAGGCCTTTGCCCGCGAGCGTCTTTTGGAATTGGGCTGGGATGAGGAATCTCTGGACAGCTTTGTTAGGTCTAACATCAGCCTTGAGAATATATACAATCAGATGCGCTTTGGCGACGCCGCGCAAGCACTGGCAATGGGTGATTCCGCCGTGCCGTCGGGTGGGGTTATTGCGCCACAATACATGGGTGCGATTCGTTTTGACGACCGTGGATTTCTAAATGTTGCCGTGTTGCCGGAAGCATTTGACCACCCCGCCTCTGCTGCGGCAATCTACGAAATGCGGGAAATGGGCATTATCGTATATGCGGTGAGGTTTAATCAACAGGAACTCACCGCCACAATTGACAGGCTCAACGATTTGTGGGAGGCTGCGCGGGAAGTCGGGGCCACAAGCTGGGGGCAGGGCGCGGAAAACGGTGTAACATTGTGGCTTGACCCATATACCCCTGAGCAAAAAGTCATTTTTGCGGAATTCTTGCGGAGACATAATATCAACCCGGATATTATTATTTTGCAACCGGCGGTTACACAAGAAATGCGCGATTTTCGTGCCAATAGAATCGCCGAGGCAATCCAGCAGCCCGCCGACAGAATCGTTCTTGTGGGGGATGTGGAAGTAAGCCGCACGGGCATAGCCTTTTCGCTGGAGAACCGCACAAGCGAAGAATTTACCTATGGCGCGCCATGGGATTTAGCGTATTTTCACGAAGGGCGATGGCTTCCTGTGCCTCATTTACCGGGCGCGGGCAGCGGAATGTGGACTATGCAAGCATATATGCTACAAGCCGGCGGCATCCAGCAATACCGGATTAATTTCGAATGGTTTTTCGGCGAGCTTGCCCCCGGGCGGTATATGTTTATTCGCGACGGCTGGACGGGTTATTGGAGCGAAAGCGGCCCCGGCACTTATGCATTTGTGGAATTTGAAGTAACCGCCACAACTCAGCAGTCCTTGCCGAACGCGCCGGAACCGGAATGGCCTCCCTCTGTGAATGTAGTTTCTCACAGCGAGGTCACACCAACCGGAATGCGCGTCGTGGTGGAAAACAACGCCAATTACGACATAGACCACCGGGCTCAAATTATTTTTATAGTCCCGGCAGAGCACACAACCGTCGGTTATCGCTGGGAATGGTGGGAATATCATCTGCCGATTCTGCCCTTCGAAGGCGATTGGGAGTCCCATTTTGTACAGGGTCACGGCTTCCTTCCAGTTGGTGGTCAGCTGGAATTTGAACTGGACTGGACTGCCATTTTCGGCGAGCTGCCCCCCGGCGACTATAAAATTGACCTAAGTCTTGGCGGACAGGCGCATCCGCCGCACCCCACCGGCTGGGCCTTTGGCGAAGGGCTGATTGCGTTTACTGTAGGAGGATAGATATGACAAGCCTAATTGCAACCGCCGCTTTCGGTTTGGAAGCAGTGGTTAAGCGCGAGGTAAGCGCGCTGGGATATACGGATATAAAAACCTTTGACAGTAAGGTGGAGTTTACGCCGCCTAATATTCCTGAAGCTATCGCCCGTTCGAACCTGTGGCTGCGCAGCGCGGACAGGGTTTTGCTAAAAATGGGAGAATTCCCGGCCACAACCTTTGACGGCCTATTCGAGAGTACAAAAGCCCTGCCTTGGGACGAGTGGATTCCCGTGGACGGAAAATTCACGGTAACGGGGAAATCCGTGCGGTCGGGGCTGTTCAGTGTGCCCGATGTTCAGGGGATTGTCAAAAAAGCCGTAGTGGAGAAGCTGAAGCAAAAATACAAAGTCTCATGGTTTAAGGAAACCGGGGCGGAGTACACGATTCAGGTGGCTTTGCTGAAGGACATCGCGACGCTGACCATCGACACCACGGGTGCGGGGAACGGCCTGCACAAGCGGGGATACCGGGCCCGGGCGACGGCGGCTCCGCTGAGGGAAACCATGGCGGCGGCATTAATTGACCTTGCGCGTTTTGACGGATTTGATAAAAAGGGCGAGCCCAAGCCCTTCCTTGACCCCTGCTGCGGCTCGGGAACTATTCCCATTGAGGCGGCGATGAAAGCAAAAAATATCGCCCCCGGCCTGGCGAAAAGCTTTGCGGCGGAAAAANGGCCGCAAGTGAATGCGAGCATATGGAAGGAAGCGCGTCAAGGGGCCTATGCGGCCATCCGCACGGATTTTGAACCCCTCATCTACGCCGCGGACATTGACCCGGATGCAGTGGAGCTGGCCCAAGCCAACGCGGAGCTTGCCGGAGTGGATGATTGCATCCGCTTCGAAGTACGCCCGCTTAATCAAACGATTTTACCCACGGGAATGGGCGTGGCCATTATAAATCCGCCCTATGGCGAACGTCTCGGCCAGGTAAAACAAGCCGAAGCCCTATACGCAGAGCTTGGCCGGCTTTTCAACCCCACAAAATGGAATGTTTACGTCCTCACCCCCGACGAATTCTTTGAAACGGCGTACAAAAAAAGAGCCCGCGCCAAACGCAAGCTCTTTAACGGCATGATTAAAACCGATTTATATCAATACTTCATCTAAATGGGGGCTCTGCCCCAAAGGCCTACCTACTGCGCGAAATGGCAATCAGGCGAATCAATTGAGCCAGAGACACCGCCAACGCGCCTACATATGTTAAAGCGGCAGCAGACAGAACCCTTTTGGAGCCCTCAACCTCTGGGACGGTCAGCATGGCGTAGCCGTCCAGTGTGGCCAAGGCCCTGCTTGAGGCGTTAAATTCCACGGGCAGTGTTATCAATTGAAAAACCACAACCGCGCCGAATAGAATTATCCCAAGGTTGATTAGTCCGGTCATTCCCAGAACGAACCCAAGAATAACCAGCGGAACGGCCAGCTTCGAGCCAAAATTGGTTACGGGGATAATCGCGTTGCGAATATGCATGGGCGAATATCCGTGGGCGTGCTGGATGGCGTGTCCCGCCTCGTGGGCCGCCACTCCGACGGCGGCAACCGTGGCCTTGTCGTAAACGCTTTCGGACAGGCGAATCGTAGAGGTGCGCGGGTCGTAGTGGTCCGTCAGATGCCCTTCGATTCTTTCTATTGTAACGCCTGTTACCCCGGATTGCGCCAAAACGTCCCGTGCGGCGTCAGCCCCGGTTAGACCGTTGCTGGTGGGCATCTCGGAATACCGCCTAAAGCTGCTGGTGACACGATGCTGCGCCCACATGGCAAATAAAATCGCCGGCACAACCAACATTAAAAACATACTATCAATGAACATGAAAATGCTCCCTTCACAGCAATTAATCTATCAATATATACGCCAAAGTATACATAAAGTCTACGGTGAATGCAAATATTGGGCAACTCCTCAAATATGGTATAATACTAATAACCTACATTTTAAGGAGACTTTTAATGGAACTGAAAATGGCAATAATCGGAATGGGCGGCATGTCCGAATGGCACTTTAAAAATATCAAAGAGCATGTGCGCGGGCTTGCTGTAGTAAGCGGCTATGACATAAGGCCGGAAACATGTAAAAAACGCGCCAAGGACTGGGGTGTTAAAATATACGCAATGCCGGAGGAGCTTTATGCCGACCCGGATATTGACATTGTACTGGTGGCCACACCGAATGACTCCCACAAGGACTATGTAATTGCCTGCTTAAAAGCTGGGAAAAATGTAATCTGCGAAAAGCCCGTTACCATGAACGTCTCCGAGCTGGAAGAGATAATCGCCGTGGCGAAGGAGACGAGCAAGCTGTTCTCTGTGCATCAGAACCGCCGCTGGGACAGGGATTTTTTAACGGTAAAAAAGATTCTTGCGGACGGCCTTTTGACAAAACCCTATGTTGTCGAAAGCCGGGTTCAGGGCTCGCTAAGGCTCTATGGGTGGCGGGCGTTCCCGCAAAACGGCGGTGGCATTTTGCTGGACTGGGGGGTTCATCTGCTTGACCAAATGCTGGATTTGATTCCACAAGAGGTGGTTTCTGTATACGGCCACGTCCACAGTATGCCCGGCAGTCAAGTTGATGACAGCTTTACCGCTACATTGCGCTTTGCGGGGGGATGCTCCTGTGTGGTGAATGTAGACACAAACTGCTACATTGTTCATCCGCGCTGGCATTTGAGCTGCGAGGACGGCACCGCCATCGTAAACACTTGGGAATGCGACGGAAAAATCGTAAAACAGGCCGACCCAAATGAAATGGACTGGACGGAAGAATTGGTATACACAGCCGCCGGCCCCACCCGCATAATGCTTCCCCGCCCCAAGGAAACCACGGTGGAAATCCCTCTACCCGACCCCGGCGGCGAAATATGGACGGAATATTACAATAATATAGTAGATACTCTAAACTCCCGGGCCAAACTCATCGTCACACCGGAGCAAGCCTTGCGCGTAATGAAAATTATTGAGGCGGTATTCGAGTCCGCACGCACCGGAGCGGCAATTACAACGCGGATTTAAGGAAGTGGCCGAAGTTCGCTGATTGTTTTTATAACTGTGCCGGGGTAATAATGGCGCAATACGCATTGATATGTGTATCCTCGGCCGATTAATGCCCGTGCGCCGTTTTGGCTCATACCGACGCCATGGCCGTTGCCTCCGCCGAAAAAGGTGATTGCAACGAGTTGCCCACTGGCGTCGGTTTCTTTTTCCATGGAGATAAACGCGCTGGGCAGAAGGGAAAGCCCGCTGACTTGAGTACCGTCATGGCGAGTGACGGGGATGCTACCGGGGTTGAGCAGTGTACGGATATTAAATTCCGTTTTTACATAAACGCCGCCCTCTGTGCCAGAAATATGAATTTCCATCAGATTTCCGCCCTGCCCCCGCCGTAGAATTTGGATATCGAATAAATTTCCGATGGATTGTATATGGGGGTAAATCATGGCGGGGCTGGCGGATACCCTTGAGGCGAGTCCAGCGTTTATGCTGCGCGATAACTCTTCGGCGGTCATACGCACCTGCCAGCGGAACCACGGGAATTCTCTGTCAAAGCCGGGGATTTCTGTGTTACGAAAAAAAACGTCGGCGTATCTTTCAAGGCTTAGGTCTCCGGGTCGGAAGTCCCGCATGTCAAACTGCGGATGGGCTTGCAGATAAACCGGGCTGTTTGACGGAAACTGATTTCCCACCGCCCATACCTCCCCGAAATTGGCTGTCATTCCGCTGGAGGTGGAGAAGTAATTTGCCAAAATCACCGCGCCGTCGTATGTGAGAACCTGCCCGGCGGTGGCGCGCACGGCTGTAATGGCTTGCTCGTTTTCCGGGATATTATTATAGACTTGGCTGATTACGGAATCGTCAACATGGGCCCCAAATGCCCGGAAGCGGTTTTCATAGAACTGATGATAGGCGAAGCTCCGCGCTGTCACGGCCTGCACCTTGGCCGCCTCCAGCCCGTGGCCGGTGGGCATTTCGCTGGGGACTACCGCGTACAGATATTCCTCTAGGC
>WQSB01000110.1 GCA_009788085.1 Defluviitaleaceae bacterium | reverse complement strand
TGAAAAAAGACGAAGCCCGCTTTACTATCCGTTTCAATGCGGCAGACCCCCGCCAGCAAAAGGCAATGAATGCATTGAAAGCAGCAGGCAGGCGCAAAGCCGGGAGATGGTGCCTTGGAGGGTGTCAGCCCTGTTCCCGACGGCGATACCTGCGCAGCTATACTTGGACGGCCTCAGTGCGTTCAGGGTGTAGCCCACAATAAGCAGTCCCACGAATTGAATAACTGAAAGAGCCAGCTTTTCACTAAAAAGTGCAAGGGTGGCTTTTTCTTTGACAAAAGATAGGAGTTTATCGTCATGCCAGTATTTAGAACAGAAAAAACAAGCGGCTACGCCGTCATATCGAAGCATCACCTAAAGAACAGAACCCTGTCATATAAAGCAAAAGGGCTCATGACTTTTATGCTGAGCGTCCCTGATGATTGGGACTGGAGCCTTGCCGGGCTTGCAACCTTGTCAAGTGCTGGATTAGCCTAAGCTGAAAACCCAACGCAATTAAATAATAAAGAACTAAATAACAAAGAATTGAATAATAAGAAAGAAAAACATGTGTGTGCGCAAACGGAAAACGACAATCCGGATGCAACGGTGCAGCTCTTGCTGGACGATGCCACAGTTTCGGAGCTTGAGCGTGAATATACGCTAATTCGCCAAGCCGAGGACATCGCCGCAGCCAGAGCAAGGGGTGTTCGCTTCGGCCGACCTATCAAAAAGCCCCCCGAAAATCTCGCCACTCTCGTAAAGCAGTGGGAAAGCGGAAATCTGACGATTTTTGAACTTTTGGAGCAGACTGGCTTGAAACAAGCTACGTTTTACAGGCGTTTGCGGGAGCACCGGCTTATGAAACGCAAAAAATGCACTATCAAAATGTTTACCTTTTGACAGTGCAACAACGTCTGCTATTTTATCACAATATGTACATTAATATCAAGAAAATTTTGTTAAGGTTTGGCTGAATTTCTCATTTTAACCGCACGAGCAACCGAGGGGGCGCCAGTTATCAAAAGGTAAACTATTTGAAAGCAAGCGTTTTAGTCAAATTGTATCAACTGCTCCGGCCCCACTCCGAGTGCGTTTGCAATACGGTGGATTGCGACAACAGAGAGTCCGTAAACCGCCGTGCTTTCCAAGTGGCTTATTGTAGCGTAACTCAAATCTGATTTTTCTGCCAGTTCAAGCTGGCTCATACCAGCCTTCTTGCGCAAAAACTGGATTTTAAAACCGATGTTCTTCAAAAATTGATTTTCTTCCTCAGTGTATGTTTTCCTGCTTATCGGCATAGGCAACGCCTCCTGTCAATGATATGTTAAAAGCCATGCTAACACTTTAACTAAAAGCACATTGCCATTGAATGTAGCAAAAAAGTATTATATGGAACTCAAAAATGTACAAAACCCAAAAGGCGCACACCCGATGATGCAGGTGCAAAACAGAATCAACGTGCGAACAGCTACAGTGCGCTCCAATAGTACCGGTGAAGATGTGACATTCCGGATGCTCCGTGACGGTACGATGTGGATGTCGGAAAACGGCGACCAACGCCCGGAGGACTTTGTTCAGGTTGACCCCGATCGCAGGCTGCCGGGGATACCGCAATCTACCATTTAGGTCGTTGTACTATGGCATGAGGCTCAACCAGAATCTGCCCCAAGTTTCAAGGGACACACATGCGGCGATAATGCAAGCCTTTGACAATTGGGCCGCACGCAGCAGGGGTTGACAGCCATCATCTAACCCACTGCAAAACCAAAAACAACGGATAAGCGGCATTTCGTGAGAATCGGCTATTATATTTGAAAGCCGTTTGCCGATGTTAATAGAATTTGGGGTTATTAATGCCCCAGCACAAGGAGGTAGACAAGTAAGTATGAATGTAGGAAACGTAGGCAACACTAATTGGTGGGCGACAGGTTCAGGTCGAAATCCCGGCATCCACCGCTGGCAGCCGCGGTCTGTCAGGGAGGGCGGCAGCCTGTTTGGTGCAAACCAATCAGGCACTTCCCAAGCAGCCAGAAACTCGGTCGTACAGCTCAGGGAAACGTCCGAGGCGCTGACGAGGGCGCTCAACACCATCCGCGGCATCGGCAACACAAACTCGCCGATGCAGGCAAACCGGCCTGTTTCGGGCAACACCGATGCACTTGCCATAAGGTCGTTTGATTCAAACAGGCTCAGGGGCAGCGGGGCTGCGGACTTCAACGTCGAGATAGTCCAGTTGGCACAGGCTCAAAGGCATGACGGCGCAGCGCTGAACTCATCGGCCCGCGCAACAGAGTCCGGCTTTACCGCAGGCGCGCACCACATCGCCATAACTGTTGGCGACCGTCAGTTCGATATCCATTTCAATGTTTCCGCAAACGACACAAACAGGGATGTCCAACAGCGTATTGCAAGTGCGATAAACAACAGGAGCGATATTGCCGTCACCGCGTCCGTCAATTTAAACGCGGAGGCAGGAACCAGCGCCCTCGTACTTCAATCTTCCCAAACCGGCATAAATGCGAACACTCCTGCCGGGCAGCCAAACTTCACAGTCAGTAGTCTGGTCGGAAACGCTGTAAGTGCAGCAGGCGTTGAAAACATATCGCAACATGCCCAAAACGCACAATTTCGGGTAAACCGTGGGTTTACCGGAGCGTTGCAGACATCAAGGGCCAACGATGTTGATTTAGGCTTCGGGATAATGGCAGAGCTGCGCGAAGTCGGTACTGTGGAAGTGGAAATGGGCAGGGACATAATCGCACAGCAGAACGCATTCCGCCATATGGTCAATTCATTCAACAATTTGGTGGAAGCCGCAAGAAGTGCCGGAAACGGCAGCGCCTTGGCAAGCGAGCTTGGCGGCATAGGCAGGAGCTTTTCGTCACAGCTTGAACGCATAGGCATATCGCTGAACTCGGAGGGCCGTATGCAGATAGACGAGGCGCGTATGGCCGCCGCCGCCGAAAGCGGAGAGCTGGAGCGCTTTGCAACGCGGGATGGCTTTAACTTCATGAGCCGCCTGACAAGGGCATCAGAGGGCGTTAGCAGAAACCCTGCCGTCCATGTTCAACAGGAAACTGCAGTTGGCGGCGCTGGAGGGTTCGACCCTGCAAACTTCATGAACGCAGGGATCAACTTCACACCGATGCAGTCAGCGTCGATGGCGCGGTTTATGAATTTAGGGGTATTATTCGATTCGTTGTTCTAATAATGCGGCAAGTCGGATTATAGCCAAACAGCGGGATGCCCCGATGGACGCATTCTGGCAAGGTGTCCGCATTTGGACACCTTGCCGTTCCTGCGGCAAGCGGCCGATATTATTGGGAACAATATTATTTCGCTTGCGTCAAATAAAGCATCAGACATAGCCGCAAAACAACGGCTAGACTAAAGATGATGAAAAGAAGATTGGCAATGCGGACGCATTGCATTTAACAGATATACGGTAACTGACAGATTCGTACTGAGGATTGACGTTGGAGCGTGAGGACAGCTAATTGACGACACCAGAAAACGGACTGATATTGCAGGAACAAAGGGGGCGCCTTTCGCTTATCATCATAAGGAGCATTCACCACCGTAATCTACATTAACGCCACAGTTTCACCTGTTGAAATGAAGCGTCAATGTAATTGTACGTGATGAAGCACCCCTATCGCGGGAATATACAAGGATACCAGAAGCAGGGGTTGAAATTCACATCGAAAATGTATACAATTAAGGTTGCCTAGTACGATATAATGGGTAGGCCGTACTCCGACAATAATTCGTCGGCTTTTGCAATGCTGTGGCCGCTTTCAAGGGAAAATTTCAGGATAGAGTCCCTTTTGTGGCGGACGTAGTAGCCCCCGTAGCCGGCCAGTTTTAACAGGCGTTCAGAAGTGTCCAGGGGTAGGTTTAAGCCAAAGGAGACCTTGATAACGGTATCCCTGGTGGGACGTTTCTGTCCGTTGACAAGATTATACATGTAAGGCTCGCTTATATGGGAATCTTTGGCTAGTTGCGGTTTGCTCTTACTGCTCTCTGCGATAAGGGTGTTAAGTAGCTTATAAAAATTTTGGTCGTCAAATTCAGCTTCGTTGGCTGACAAGAAGCTGTGGATATTTTCGGTGCTTTTAAGTTCGAAGTCAAGATTACCTGTGTTCTTAAACATACTTTTCACCCAGAATATTATATCATGCTATAGCGGAGGGATTCAATAACTAAATTTGGGGGTTGCCAATGATACTTGAAAAAGTCCCGATATTAAAGGGATATGAAATTGTAGAAAAACTGGATGCTGACGATGACAAAGTAATGTACCTGGTGGATGATGCGGATGGTTCCAGACTCATATTAAAGGCGCTGCGCCAGACGCACAAGTTTCCGATTTATGAAAGCCTGGCGAAGCTGACCCATGTAAACATGCCTAAGATACACAAGATAGCTATGGGCGAGGATTGTTTCTATGTTCTGGAGGATTACGTTGAGGGCCAGACTCTGCAAGAGATTTTGGAAACCGACGGGGTCTTTGATGCACAAGACGCCATTGCTATAATCTCGCAGCTATGTGATGTCCTGACATACCTGCACAACCAACCGTCAGCCATTATACATAGGGACATAAAACCTGCAAACATTATGCTTACCGATGACGGGACGGTCAAGTTGTTGGACTTTGACATTGCAAGGGAGTATAAAGAAGAAGTATCTACCGACACGGAGGTTATCGGTACAAGGCCCTTTGCCCCGCCGGAGCAGTACGGCTTCTCCCAGAGCGACCACAGGACGGATATTTACTCGCTAGGTATGCTCATCACCGTGATGCTGACCAACAGCTATAATGTGCAGCGGATAAAGGACTTACACCTCAAGGGCATAGCGGAGAGATGCACACAGCTATCCCAAGAGAAGAGGTTCCAAAATGCAAAGAAGTTAAAAGACCGGCTGGAGCGTACCGGCGGCAACAAAACGGGCTTACGGGTTAAAGTAATTGCGGCTCTTGCTGTTGTGGTTGCTTTGGGTGTTGCAGCCTTTGTAATGGGCGGTGATAGTTACGAGCCGCTAACGCCGAACTTTGTAAACGTCCAGACTCCGCAAATGGATGTGTTTTCAGGATACAGGGTTTGGGTAAATGTGTCCGGCGGCTACTTTGATGGTGAATCTCCTGAAATGCTGCACCTAGACCCGGAGAATTTTGAGGTTACAATAACCAGCGACTCGCCGGCCTACGATACGTTTGTGCTGCTGGATTCCATGAGTCCACCGCCACCTTACGATTCCTTTATCTTTACGCCGGTGGAGGTTCACCTTGATACAGGCAATCGTGATGAACGGCTTGTGACCGTCACTGTCAGGTATTTGGAATTTGAGGAAACGATCTCATTCCCGGTACTAGCATATGCGGCAGTTGGTAATCATCAGGATGTTGTAGTAATAGTAGACCACGGTTCACCAGATGGGGCAGAGTTAATTACCCTCTCTCGTGCATCTATTCGCCGCTATGCAGAGGCGGGACAGTCGCTCCAGATGATTTTGGCCGGTGGTACTGTATTGATTAGTACGGAGACTGTAAATGTGATTGGGCAACGAGCGGTTGACGACAGCATTAAGTTTGAACTCGTCCCGGTTGGAGACGAGTTGGAATTTGTTATCGCTTCCGGCGGTCAGATAATATCTGACTTGGAAGGAGAGGTCAGAATAATCCGGCCCTATGCCTCGGATTAAAACTTAATAAAGCCCTTACAGACACCCGCATCCTGCACAGGGATTGCGGGTGTCATTTATTTGCCCGCAAAGGAGTGGAAGCGTAAGGTATCAAATAAAATATTCCTTGAAATTATGCCGCCAGCAGAGGTATCGGGGCTTCGGGTATTGTATAATATTGAGGGGCTTGCGCCCAAGTACAAAAAACTCAATCGGGACAGCTTTGGGAGGATAGGATTTTATGGAAATCCCTCCGATGATTGCCCACAAAATAGAACGAGGTGACGCCATGAGCGGCTTTTTGAACGACCTGAAAAAGACTTTCGCAGGCATCGACCCAAAGCCCGCGCTTGACGAAACAAGCAAGGCAATCATGGACATTGAGAGCAAGAAGAATGCTATCTCAAAGGCATCCACGAACGAACAGAACGCTATCAAGTCAAAGGTTAGCGAAACATACAGAAGAATCGGGGAAACGTCCTATAAGTTACATAAAGAGGACATTTTTGACGTTGATAAGATAGTCGCAATGTTTGATACGGTCACAGAGCATCTAAGCGCATTGGATGAAAGCAAATCCAAGCTGGATGAAATCCTGGGCCGCTATGACGAAGAACTGAAAATACTGAAACCCGCACCACCGGCGGGCCAATTAAGCTGTCCGAATTGTAATGCGGCGTATGTACCGGGCGAGACAGTTTTTTGTAGCAGTTGTGGTAACAAGGTGCCGGAAGTGACGGTTGGCGCCAACGGTTCTGAGGCCGCACCAATTCAACAGCCGGTGTGTTCAAAGTGCAATGCTGAAATAATCCCAGGCGCCGTGTTCTGTGCGAGCTGTGGAAATAAAATTTGAGGGGTGAAAACATGTTTTGTAGTAAGTGTGGAAATAAATTAGCTGAAGGCGCAGGTTTCTGCCATAAGTGTGGAACAAATCTTTCTGCGGAAAAGTCCCCCGGCTCAGCAGGAAGCGGGAATCCATCCCAGGCAAACACCCAAGCGAATGTGCCTAAACCTAACAGTGGTAAAAAGATGGGCATTATTGCCGCCGCTGTGTTGGTGCCGGTTATAGCAATAGTAGCGTTTTTCGCTTTGCGGTCGGGGCCGGATTATGAGCCGCCTATTGCAGACGCTCCAAATACATCAGTCCATACAGCCCAGGCGGAGACACCGACAGTGCCTGCACCCGTAACAGATGAAGACGAATGGGTGCTTATAACTAATATAAACGATGGATTTACTTTGAACATACCCGTTTCATGGTCATATAGCTATAACGAGTGGGGCAGTTTCAATATATCGGGCGAAGGTGTTGACGGCACGGTTGAAATGATAGCTGGGCACATACCAACTGATTCCATTTCGGGTTTAATTTTCGATAGCACATTTTCAGATCATTTCATATTTGACAATGGGCAAAATGGTGTTTGGTTGGAATTTGACGATGGTATACTTTGGATTGATAGAACCGCAGAGCTGTTTTTCAGGCTTTTGCACGACGGTGACATGTCCGTATTCATTGACAACGAGGATTTAATTTTGCGGATAGCAAGGTCATTGACTCCGCTAACAGTGAATGTGCAATCAACAGGAGATTGGACGATTATTTCTTCCGGCGGGATGAGTCTTCACATCCCTTCAGCATGGTCATATGTTTCTTACGATGACGGACCCATAAGCATAGTGATTCGCAATGAGGACGATTCAATCGACCTCTTTGCCGGATACATGATAGCCGGGGATCCGCAAATATTTGTAGATGAAAACAACTCGCAGCCTTTTCACTTTAGCGATGGGAGCGCAGGATACATGGTAGAAACGCCTGACGCTATAAAGTGGATGCCGTTGACGGGAGGCTTTGTTTCATGCTGTGGCATCAGCCTTTATCACGGCGGTAACAGAGCAATCTTTACAAATAACGAAGACTTGCTTTTGAGTATTGCCCGCTCTCTTACATTCGGTGCTCCGGATTCTCAAAACATACAATGGGAAGCAACGGCACAATGCGACTTCTACCGGAACATTGTAATTGATGGCCTTGAGATTCATCTGGTTTCATATTACCGTATTGGCAGAGACAGCACGATGCGGCCGACTGAGGACGGCGATTTCATTTACTTGTTTCTGAATGTAACGAATATCGGTAACGTCCCACACACCTTAAATCCCGTTCATGTAAGCGTATTCGGACCGGAAGGCAGGCAAATAAATCCAGTGTCCGACCGCTTTATGGGGAACAACGTGTTCGCAAGCGGTCGCGGAAATATATTGCCCGGTATGCCGCAGGAGTTAGTGATAATTGTTCCTTTCCAAGAAGCCGGTGATTACGTCATACATCTAAGTGATTCAATATCACATGCTTCTTTCACAGTTCCTATCAGCCGGAACGGAGCTGTAACTTCACGGGGATTTGTGGGAGCATGGATGTTAGATCCATATGCAGGCAACGGAAATCTTTTTGGAGACCAACCCACACCTATAGAGCTTTTTGAAGATGGAACAGCTAGATTTGCAAGCCAGAACCGAGAAGTTACGGTCATGTGGTGGATTGACCTTAACCCGCCAGGCAACCACGATTTTGCCTTAATGCTTTGGCCGTCATTCATTAACATCCATAATCCGACTGAAAACATATTTATCGGTTTATATGGACAAGGCGAGGGTGGAAGGAGAGAGCTTTCGATAATGTCGCATTTGCAAGCTCCCAGGCATGTTTTCTACAGACGTTGATTTGTAGAGTAACTGCTCGCCAAGAAGAAACTGCTTTTGAGTGGACAGCTTTTATCATGGCGGAAACAGAGCATTGTTTGAGCGCAATGAAGATGTGCTTCTGAGGATTGCCCGGTCACTAAGGAGTTCATAATAAAAATCATAATAAAAGGAGGCTGAATCCTATGAGATTCGCAAAAAAATTGTTAGCCGTAACGCTCGTGTTTATGTTGGTGTTTTCATTAGCACCCGGCATGGTACTGGCAGACAATGGCATCACCGTCACCATTGACGGACAGGCAGTAGAGTTCCCCGGCGGTCAAGGTCCTGTCATTGTTGACAGCAGAACCCTTGTACCCATTCGCGGTGTCTTTGAAGCCCTTGGCTTTGAAGTAGACTGGGATGGAGATACGCAAACAGCCGTAATCACAAACGCTGATTATGAACTGCGCATCACCATTAACGAGGACGTGTTTACAGTCAATGGTGTAAACTACACCCTTGATGTGCACGCTCAACTGATTGGGGGAAGGACAATGGTTCCAATCCGTTTGCCCCTAGAAGCTGTTGGTATAGACTTGGACTGGGACGGCGACACCCGCACAGTGCTGATTACAGTGCCCATACCCGATGTGATGGAATATCCGGCACCCGACCCCACTCCCCCAACGGATGAAGAAAATGCTACAGAAGAGGACGAACAGGTAGAGGGGGATGAGGTTGAAAACGATGTAGAGCCTGAAATTGAAGAAGAGCCAGGAACTGAAGATGATCCCCAAGACCCGAGCCTTATCAGGACATCTTTTGGGTTGTTTTCGGCTATTTCCGCTGTGTCTCAAAACGGAGTGGCAACAATTACCATGGGTGCAGATTTTACACATCCATACTCTCTTTGGATAACCGGCGGCCGTAATATAACCATTGACACCAATGGACACACTCTGGACATTGTTGTTGATGGCGGTTCGCAGGCTGTAATGGTAGACGCAGCAAGGTTCACCATAACTGGCGGCGGTCGGATAAATCTGATTGCAAATGAAGTGCATGTTGCCCTGGATGTGTGGAATGGCGGAATAGTCTATGTTGAAGAAGGAACCACGCTAGGTATAACAAATTCCGGCTATGGATTGGATCATCCGGGCACCAATGGCCAACTGCGTGGAATAAGAGCATTGATGGGTAGCAACGTTACGATTCGTGGCGATATTCGTGTTGACGGCTTTAGCAATGTGGGTGTTGGGCAGGGAGCAACCGGGGTAAGGTCAAGAGACAGCAGGGTTACTGTGCATGGAAACATAGCGGTAACAGGCGCGCACAGCGCAGGTATATATGTTTCGATAGAACGTAGCACAGTTACCGTAAGCGGTACAGTAACCGCATCCGGACAGAACAGCCAGCAAATATTGAGAAGGCAAGGTTCCAACATGGGCTCGCCCGGTCAAGATACTGTAACTATTGGCGGCTGAAACTTAAATCATCTCGGCTGTGTCAGGCTGTGTCAAGTAGTTTGTGTAAACTCAGAAAAAGAAATCAGCAATTGCTATGGGGTACACCCTACATTATTCATAGTCTGGATGGTTTTT
>WQSB01000109.1 GCA_009788085.1 Defluviitaleaceae bacterium | reverse complement strand
GCTTCGCAAAACGCTACGTGCGCTCAGCAAGCCGCGCCGCTTTCGCTAAGCCCTCTCCGAAAATTTTGAAGTTGTGCAAGAAGTCTAATGTACAAAAGCCAATAGCCTGTTTTGTTTCCGCTATTGGCTTTTGCTTTTAATGCGGCGTAACAGGGCAACAGCATTTACTTTGGGGCCGAGGGGCGGCGGTCTTCGGGGCTTGGGGTTCCGTTCGCTTAATGCTACGGCTTTGGGCGACTGGTAAGGCGGGAAAAAACGGCATTTCCTTAACGGCTTCCGCCGTTGAAAATGCTCGTTTTTCCATCCGCCTCAATGCGTCGCCCGCCTCCGCAAGTCGCTCACAGAATCCCCAAGCCCCGCACCGCCGGCCCCTCGGCCCAAAGTAAATGCTGTTGCCCTGCGGCGTAAGCCGATTTTTTATGTGCAGTTTCAAAAACTGATATAATACATATTTTTTCACTATTGTGAAAATATTTGGTCTTGCAACATATTTATATTTATAAGAAAGTAGCCCTAGAAAATAAAGGTTGCCATGAATAAGGAAAGTGAGGCTACTACATGGAAATTTTATTGGGGATATGCGGCTCTCCGGGATATGCTTCCGGTACGGCGGTTATTAAATCAGACGATAACTTCGAATTGTCACCATACAAGACTCGGGAGCATGATAAGGAAATTGCCAAATTTCGTGCCGCGCAGGATTCTTATGATAAAGAGCTGACCTCATTGATAGCCAGCAGCGAAAAAGAGCTTGGTGCGGAATCGGCGGAAATATTTGAGGCATATAAAGTCATTTTGCATGATGAGGCTTTCTTTAAAAAATCAATAGACCGGCTGACTACTGAAAGCATCAGCCTTGCATATCTAATTGATGACGAGTGCCGGAAGGTATGCGCAATGTTCGCCGGCATGGACGACCCCTATCTGCGTGAACGGGCGGAGGATATTGAGAACGTATGCACAAAGCTGTGCCGCAAAATGATGGGCTGTGAAAGTGATTTCGCATCGGAGATAGCTTCCGTGGGGGACGCGGTGGTTGTTGCCGAAAATCTCACGCCGGAGGAAACCGTCAAAATGGATAAAAGCCGGCTGCGAGCCTTTGTAGTTGAAAAAGGCGGGGCCACCTCACATGCGGCGATACTTGCAAAAGCATTGGGCATCCCCGCCGTCATGGGCGTGGCTGAAGCCACAGCGCGAATTAAAAAAAATAATATGCTGCTTGTGTGTGCCCATGAGGCAACAGTTACAGTCAATCCCGATAAAGCGCAGCTGGCAGCTTTTGAGGTATTGCGGGAAAAGCAAAATAACAGACGCAGAATTTACGAAGAGTCCATTACATTAAGTGCTGATACCCTGGATGGTTTTCATGTAGATGTTAATCTTAATGTCGGGGACATGGACAGCATCAAAAACTTTAGTTCGGCCACATGCGACGGCGTCGGGCTGTTTCGGACAGAGTTCCTTTATATGAGCCATAGGGACTATCCCGACGAAGAAACCCAATTCGCCGCTTATAAAAACATTGCCCAAAAAGCGGAGGGCAAAGAGGTCATCATACGAACACTTGATATAGGCGGCGACAAATATTTAGAGTATATGAACCTGCCCGATGAAGACAATCCCTTCCTCGGATACCGGGCCATACGAATATGTCTGGACCGGGCTGATGTTTTCCAAACACAGCTGCGGGCAATTTTAAGGGCGTCGGCTTTTGGCAATGTGAAAATTATGTTCCCGATGATTGTTAATCTCGAAGAACTCAGAGCCGCAAAGGAATGTGTTGAAAATGCCAAGTTATCGCTTAAAAACGAAGGGATACCTTACCGTGAGGATATCCCGGTAGGAATTATGGTTGAAACGCCCGCGGCGGTTTTGCTTAGTGATATCCTGGCAGCTGAATGTGATTTTTTCAGCGTAGGTTCCAATGACCTTATCCAGTATACAACCGCATCCGACCGCATGAACGATAAGGTGCAGCACCTTTATGATAACTGCAATATATCGGTGCTTCGGGCAATCCAAATTACAGCGCGAAACGCGGCAAAGCACAGTATACCCTGGGGTATCTGCGGTGAGGTGGCATCTGATGCGCGCCTTGTCCCTTTATGGGTGGCGATGGGGGTATCGGAACTTAGTGTGTCGTCAGCCGCCCAAGTTGGACATGTGAAATACATCATACGCAATCTAAACCGCGAAGAAGTAACGCCCGTCACGGATTTAATCCTTTCCGGCGGGTTGATAAATAACGTGAAAGCCCAACTTGATAAAATACTCCAAGATTTAGACAAATAACATATTGTAAATAGCACATTATTTTTCACTTTTGTGAAAATATTTGGTCTTGCCACTGAATATTGAATGCCCTATATTTGAAAATACAATCGGGTGGTGATTTTCGTGCGTATGAATTGGAGAAGAAATGAGATTCTTGCTGCGATTCTAGGCATGGATGACAGTTTAACGCTGCAAAAGCTGGCAAACCGGTATGGAATCAGCTTGAGGATGGCCAGATATGACGTTAAAAGTATCAGTGATTTTTTGGTCTGTCATAGCCTCCCTTCATTAATTCTTGACAAAAACGGAACATTACTTTTTAACAAACAGTCATCGCACCAACCTAACATACAAGCACTTCTGAGTGAGTTGGAGGATTATTCTTTAAGCTATAACCTTCCGGCAAGCCAAAGAATCTATATTATATTAGCCAGGCTGCTCACTTTTCCGGGTTATGTAACAATCAATGAGCTTGCTGAGATGCTTGGTGTAAGCCGCAACACGGTTATTAATGATTTGCCTGATGTGCGCGTTTGGCTTCTTGCCAACCATTTATATCTTCAATCAGCACCTAAAAACGGCCTTAAGGCTTCCGGAGATGAACAGCAAATACGAAAAGCATATATCTCTCTTTTAAAGGAAGCATTGCCCCTTGAGAAATATATCGCACTTCCTCTTGATAATTTATCAGAGAATATAAATTACTTATTCCCTCAAATTCTGTATCACTATCTGTTTGCCAACGCGGATATTTCTAAAGCGCAGCTTTTTTCAACAAAGATGCAGCAAGCACTGTCCGCAACCTTTTCGGATGTCTCCAATACCGACTTGGTAATAGGTATTGCCATAACTGTCTGCCGGAAGCGAATGGAAGACAAAGCCAAAGTTGTGGCAGACACAAATGATATTATGACTGCATCCCGGCAGTATCAAGTGGTAAGCCTCTTGAAGGATGAAATGCAAGACGCATTTGATATACGGTTGTCCGATGAGGATACCAGGTTTCTATTATTGTATCTTCAGGGGGCGGATAGCCATTACTCTGACGATATCCCTGCGGATTCCAGGCTGGCAGTAGACCGTGAACTGCTTGTAAGCAATCTGATTGCGGGAGTCAGCCGGGACGCCGGGATTGATTTTAGGGATGCAACACATCTGTTTGAGTATTTATATAAGGCAGTAATTCCGGCGATGCACCGGGTTCATCATGACCTGAAAATGTATAACCCGCATCTGAGTATAATAGAGCAAAATCATCCGATAATTTTTAGAGCGGTACAACAGAATATCGCACCGCTGGAGATGTTCATGAGCACTAAAATGAGTGTCCATGAGGTTGGTTTTATTGCGATGCATTTTATAACAGCGGCCGAGGCACTTGGCCATCCGCACCGTTTGCCAAACGTAGTTGTGGTGTGCGGGCTTGGTTTCGGTGACACCAATATGCTTGTAACTAAGCTGCAGAAATTGCTTGACTTGCGAATCGTGGCTGTTATTACACTGCGTGACCTGCCGCAGACGCTACGGGATTATCAAGTGGACCTTATTATCACCGCTGTTCAATTAGTAGAGGCTGAGGTGCCCAGTGTACTTGTTTCACCGTTTTTATCGGAACAAGATGTACAACGTATTCTAAGTCAGCTGACCAAGCTCCGTCTGGTAGGCTCGGAACAATCCAAAGCCCCTGCGGCGCAGAATAATGAGATTGGATTAATGAGCTTACTGACGGAAGATATGATAGATTTAGAGTTTAACGCATCAGACTTTCGTCACGCGATATACCGGGCCGGCGAGATTTTATTAAATCAGGACGTAATAAGCGAGGAGTATATCCACGCGATGATTGAAACAGCAAATCAGCAGGGCCCCTACATGGTATTTAACAAGGGGATTGCACTGCCCCACGCCAACACGGCCGAATGTGTAAACAGGCTTGGAATCAGTATGGTTCGTCTGCAAAGTGCCGTTGAATCCGGCCATCCAACCAATGACCCTGTTGATTTGCTTTTTGCCTTTGCAAGCCCGGACAACAAGAGCCATGTCCATGCGATGATGGAGCTTGGGCAGGTGATAATGTCGGGGGCGGCGGAAAAAATACGCAGTGCCGAAACTACATGTCAGGTAAGACAGATTCTTTACGAAATCCTTACATAAACCAATTTAAAAAGGATGATGATGTTATGGGTAATTTAACGGAGCGTTTGATTCAGACAGCCCAAACTTTAGAACGCTTGGGATTGTCCACCGTAGGCCCGGCCAAAGGAAGCTGCTCGGTTAGGGATGATGAAAGCGGGTTTGTTTATTTAACGCCGTCAGGAAAGCCGTTTAGCGAGCTAACCCCTAGTATGCTGGTTAAGGTTGATTTAGAAGGAAACAGGTTTTCAGAGGGCAAACCGTCTGTGGATTTTATTTTCCACCGCGCTATTTATAAAGCTCGTTCGGATATTAAGTGCATTATTCATCTGCATTCACCGTATGCCACTGCATTCGCGGTTTGCCGCAGGGAAATTCCTGTTCATATGCAGGCGATTGCAAACACGGTAGGGTATCCGATTCCCATAGCGGATTTTGCGTTGCCGGGAACAGAAAAGCTTGGAGAAAATATTGTGCGCGCAATGGCGGGGAAAATAAACGCGGCTCTGATGGCCAATCATGGAATCGTCGCCTGCGGGGCCACCCCGGAGGAAGCCTTGCACGTTGCGGACACGGTAGAAACAGGCGCGCAAGTCAGTTTTATCGCCACGCTAATGGGCAGCCCCATCGCATTGACGCAGGAGGAGGTGGACGGCGCAAGAGGGTTTTACGCATCCGCTTTTTTAGGGGGTGACAAAAAGTAAACTTATATCGGAAGGAGGTGTTTGTATATGGGTGATATACATACAACCAATAAATTACTTCATATGCTAACGCCTGAAACAACCGCATTTGCGCAAAAAGTATCTGACTGGCGGGAAGCCATACGTCTTGCCGGGCAATTACTGCTTAAGGAGCAGTCAATCAGTGCGGAGTATATTGATGAATGCGTGCAGGTGGCAGAGGAGGTGGGTGCGTACTTTGTGGTACGCCCGGGAGTGGCAATTTCCCATGCGCGACCCGGCGAGAATGTTAAAAGGGTATGTCTTTCGACTGTTACCCTTGACCCTCCGGTATGCTTCGGCCATCCGGATAATGACCCGGTTACGCTGTTGTTTATGTTTGGCACCCGGGATAATGACGGACATATAGACCTGCTTCGCGATTTATCAAAGGTATTAAGCAACGACGAAATGGTTGAGCGTATCATGAAAGCAACTGAGTTTAAGCCTATGTATGACGATTTACACCAAATGCTTAGTTAAGGATATTAGGAGGTGGCGAACTTATGAGTTCCCCGTATTTTGTTGTGGTATGTACCTTTGGAGCGGGCAGCAGTCTTATGCTTCGCTTAAATGTAGAAGCGGCTCTTAAAGAGCTGGGTTGCAATGATTTTAAAGTGGAAGTGTCGGATATGGGCAGCTGCAAAAACAAAAACCCTTCCGCATATTTATGCAGTACGGTGCTTTTATCTAATCTTGAATCTCAGAATCCCGGAGCACCTGTTGTGGGAATCAAGGATTTTTACAACAAGCAAAGCCTGCAAGACGCTGTTAAACCATTCTTAAGTCTATAAGTATAGACATTTATGTAAGAGAGGAGCAGTACTCGTGAATCCTGCTTTGGATGTAATCATTAATCAAATTCTACGGCAACCGGCAATTGTAATGGGTTTTGTAATTTTAATCGGTAATGTTGCCCTTAAAAACAGCGTGCGCGATACCTTGGTGGCAACCATTAAAGCGATGGTAGGTATGCTTATACTTGCCGTAGGCTCGTCCACATTGGTAGGTGCTTCAAGGCCGTTGATGCAGTCGATTTTTGACAGATTCGGAGTTACCGGCGTTATAATCGACCCGTGGACAATGGTCGGTGAAATTGAGGGCGGCATACTTCCCAGCGAAGTAATGGGCCTAATCGGCGTCGCAATGACACTTGGTTTGTTGCTGTGCGTAGTGCTTGCCAGGATTACTCCCATTAAAACCATTTATCTTACAGGACACAAGGCCTATGCGGATACCGTAACCATGCTGTTCTTGGTTTGGTTCTCAACCGGAACTACCGGCGCGCCGTTGCTTATCGTCACCGTAGGTTTTCTGCTGGTGTACTGGTGGCTGGCAACTTGGATGTTCAGACCTATTTCCAGAACGGTTGTAGGAGACGCGCCCATTACAGTAGGGCACAACCTGCTGTTTGGCACCTTCCTTGCAACTTTACTGGCCAGGTTGTTTAAGCCAGACCCGAAAAAGAACCCCAGTTGTGAA
The DNA here is from genome assembly GCA_009788085.1 of Defluviitaleaceae bacterium. Classification (GTDB taxonomy): domain Bacteria; phylum Bacillota; class Clostridia; order Lachnospirales; family WQUN01; genus WRAH01. Next base: position 3,352 of record WQSB01000109.1, on the reverse strand, counting down.
GAATTAAAACTCCCCGGCTTCCTAAGCGTATTCAGCGACGCTGTTATCGGTTATTCGATAATCATGGGGCTTATGTTCTTCGCTATCGCTGTAATTGTAGGCCCAACTTATATGGGTGCCTTGTCTGGTGCTCAAAACTTCCTGCTCTTTGGCTTTATGCAAGGCTTGCAGGTAGCGGTTGGTATGACCATTTTGCTCATGGGTGTTAGGATGTTCCTTGCGGAGCTTATGCCTGCGTTCAAAGGTATTGCAGACAAAATAGTTCCCGGTGCCACTGCCGCTATCGACACTCCGGCGTTTTGGTCCTACGCGCCGACAGCCACACTTGTTGGATTCCTTTCTACCAGCGTAGGTATGTTCATCGGTACCGGATTGCTTATTGCCTTTAATTCCCCGGTTGTTGCCTTCCCAAGCATTATCCCAATGTTCTTCGGCGGCTCGACCATGGGAGTTTTCTGTAACGCAAAGGGCGGCTGGAAGGGCACAGTATTCGGATGTTTTATACTGGGACTTATTCTGCCACTCGTTTCCGCTTACTTCGCATCTTGGGTAGGAACCAGCGTAGGTATCCAAGGCCACACCGACTGGGGCGCACTGTGGAGCCCAATCTTCCGCGTGCTCAGGTTTATCACTGGTGGTGCTTAAGATATAAAATTTCAAAAGGAGGTTGTATTAAATGGCAACAGTAAATACGGTATGGGGAGAAGTTTCTGCCTCAGAGTTAGGTTTTGTGGATTTTCATAACCATCTTTGGAAAGAGGGAGGCCTGGAGTGCCTGGAAGACCATGATTTTGCCATCGACGATATTGCAAAATCCCGCAAGGAGCTGGAATCCTTTGTCCAGGCCGGCGGCGGTGCGATGGTGGATATGCAGTGCATGGGCATAGGCCGCGGAATTGAACAGCTGCGGGCGATTTCAAAAGGACTTAAGGTACATGTCATCGCCGCAACAGGATTCCACAAGGGGTCATTTTATGACAAGACCCACTTTGTTCACCGTTATGACCCAGACCAGATTTTAGAGCTGGTTTCCTCAGAGGTGCTTGAGGGTGTTGAAAAGGGCGACTTTTTCGGCCCGTTCATAGACCGCTCGGAGGCTAAGGCGGGAGTCATTAAATGCGGCTCCAGCTATTACAAGATTACGGCTCTTGAGGAAAAATTAATCCGTGTCAACGCACGCGCTTCCAAAAAGACGGGCTGCCCCATAAGCACTCATACCCAGATGGGCACGATGGGGCTTGAGCAGGCTCAGATTCTTAAATCTGAGGGTGTAGAGCCCGAAAAAATCTGTATCGGACATATGGACCGGGACCCCGACCACGTATACCATGAGCGTGTTCTTAAAGAGGGCGTATACTTGCAATATGACTGTATTGCGCGGATAAAGTACCATCCTGTAATCGACACCATGGAGTTGATTAAAAAGCTGGCCGATAAAGGGTATGGTGACAGGATTATGATTGGCGGTGACTGGGGCCGCGCCTCCTATTTAAAGGCGTATGGCGGCTCACCGGGAATGGAATTTATTCCAAAAACACTTGCCAAGCAAATGCCGGAATATGGCATTTCGGATACTCTTATTAACAAAATTTTTGTAGAGAATCCTGCGCGCTTCCTGGCATTTTAGACTCACTTTAAAAAAGCGGCCGTCGTATAAGTAATAAATGCGATGGCCGCTTATTGCTCTTAAAATATATATTAAAGGAAATGTGTGACTTATGGTTAAGAACTCTTTGACGGTAAAAAATAAAACAGGGCTTCATGCCCGGCCCGCTTCGCAGCTTGCACAGCTTGCGCAAAAATTTGAAAGCACTGTTAGAATAACTGACGGTACAACAGAAATCGATTCAAAAAGCGTCATAAGCATTATGTCCGGCGGGTTTAAACAGGGCACTGCAATTGAGCTTATCGTGGAAGGCTCTGACGAGGAACAGGCGGCGGCACAGCTTTCGGAATTTATTAACGCACTGACAGAATAAGGGTGGAATTGATGCGTGAAATCGACTGTGTGGTCTGTGATTTGGATGGCACATTGGTGGACAATACCCACAGCATGTCCGACAAGGACAAGGACGCGCTTAAAGCCCTGCATAAACAGGGTGTAAAAATTATACTTGCCACCGCAAGACATTATACTTATATACGGGAGTATATTGACGCTTTAGGGCTGTTTGGTCTTACCTGCACTTCCGGAGGCGGAATGATTTATGATTATGCCGACGAAGAAGCTGTGAAGATTTGGAATCTGCCGCATAAAGAACTAAATGAAATCATTGCCTATGGATTAAAGCATGGTCTTCCAATGATTGCTCATAAAAAAGACCAGATGTATATCACTTTTGAGAACCCACGCATCAAATTCTTTCAGCGATATAACGCCCGTCAGTCTAATCCCGGCTTTAAAGTGCCGTTTAAGGTAGTGGATTTTAAATCCTTATCACCGGACGGCATTTTTAAGTTCTCCGTTGTTAATGAGCCGGGAAAACAAGACCTGTCACAATTTGACTGGCTCCTGAGGCAAAACAGCTTAAATATCGACCCTTCGTCTGAGGAACTAATTGATTTTACCGTTAGGGACGCTTCCAAGGGCGCGGCGTTAGAATACTTGTCTGATTTTCTTGGTTTTGACCTGAACCGCACGGTGGTTTTTGGGGACAGTGAGAACGATATTTCCATGTTTAAGGTCGCCGGCATTAAGATTGCCATGGGAAACGCAGTAGACCGGCTAAAACAACGGGCCGATTTTATCACGCTTAGAAGCGGGCAATCCGGGATATGGCATACACTTGTTAATCAGCTTAAAGTTTTATATAGCGTTTTCAGTTGAAAACGGTGAAGTCGATGCCGCGACTGCGTTGGCGGCGTTTTTGCGCGATGACTGAGCCCATTTTCAACTGAAACGTCTATAGAAGTTGCAGACCGGGAGTGCTCCGGGTGCGAAAACCCCAGTGGCTGGTCGTTCGCTTTGCGAACTGCTCGCCCATGCATCCTGGATTGCTGCATTTGCTCACGGTTGGGGCGACAAAGAAAAAGGCGGGAGTTTGCTTTCAGATTATCATCTGAGCAAACCCTCGCCTTTCTCTTTTATAACTTCGTTCTCTTTGTATATTTCGTGTGGAGTAACTTATGGGCCTTGTCGCTGCCGGGCTTGCCCAAAAATTCATCGTAAAGGGCTTTAAGCTCGGTGTTTTCGTGAGCGAGGCGAACGGGCTTGTCCGCGCCTTCGGCGTGCAGGGCTTTGCCGCGGGTCTCTACGACGGAATGGTCGTTGCCGTAGAAGGGCTGGCCGCCGCCGCCAACGCAACCGCCGGGGCAGGCCATAATTTCAATGGCATGATACTTGGATTTGCCG
>WQSB01000108.1 GCA_009788085.1 Defluviitaleaceae bacterium | reverse complement strand
TTCGCTTGCAGATTTAATCATCTGCACGAATTCTCGCCTTTCTAGTTGCCGCCATGCGCCGCACTGTTCGCAAATTCTGCACAATTCACGGGGTTTTAGGGCCCAGCGCACCGCCGATACTCGGTTCTCTTAGCGAGACATCCCCGGTGGCACCGGCCCTCGTCCGGCGTACTAATCACGCGACTTCGCTAATCGCGCTTTCACATTCCCAATCCCGACCGGAATGACCGCGGTTTAGGCGGGTTTCACCACTAGGGTCTCATCCGGGAAAAAAGCGGAGAGGCCGCGCTAAGTTCGTGGGGCCCCCGGAGCGGGAATGACGAGTGCGTCTAGCGTAGCTGTGCGATTAGTGAGACGAGCGAGGGACAGTGCCATCGCTGGGCTTGGCACAAGACCTGCACAGGCACTTCCCAAGCTGGCTCAATCATCGCAAGGCAAGCGTTAGCGCGAGCATTCCCACTTCGGGGGCCCCACGAACTTAGGGCGGCCTCTCCGCTTTTTTCCCGGATTGGACTCTAGGGTGTGTTCTCACTAATCGAAATTAAGCCGCACATTTCCGCTGGTGGTGCTCATGCGTATCAAATGGGTGCATGTGGTGATATTGCCCGCGGGGTCAACATTCATGACGCCGCCTGCACTGCTGTTGTTCACGCTGCTTCCATAACGCTGGCCGTCAACCCTGACCGTGCCCGTGCGGGACGTAAGGGAAAAGGCCAAATCTCTTCGGCGATTGCTGGCGTCCAGATTCGCGTTGCCGGAGGTTGATTGTATTAATGTTTCGCCATCCTCCATGCGGCCAAGGTGAATATATGCATCAGAAATGCGCACGTTGCCGCTGGTGGAACGGGCAGTTAATGCATCCCAGCTTATATCTTCCACGACTACATTGCCGCTGGTGCTTTGCAAATTTCCTATTGAAAAATGCATGTTTTCCCCACGGACATTGCCGCTGGTGGAGGCCGCGCTAAGGGTTTGGGCGTGTATGTTGTTTAGGCGAATATTGCCGCTGCGCGAGCTGGCGTACAAGGTTGTGGTATTAATATTCCTCACGGTTACATTACCGGAGGTGCCGGAGAGAGTCAAAGACTCCACCTGTTCCGGCGGGACTTGGATGCGAATTTCGGCTCTTCCGGGGCTAAGCCCAAAGCTAAAAAACTGAACTGTAGTGTTCATACCAAACTGCCCCTGTGTAGTGGCTGTGCCCGGTGCGTTGATTGTCAGCGTGTTGCCGGAATACTGCACGGCGTCCCGGCTGATATTGGACAACGAAACGCTTAGCGACGGGCCAGGTTCTACTATTATATTGGCCGACGTGGCAGTGATATTTATTTGTGTGATTGCCTCGCTGCCGGAAATGCTCATTTGGACTGTTTCGTGGTTGGCGTTGGTAGCTACGTTAAGCCGTCCGTTTTCAAAGACTATGCCTCCACCCCGCGCCCCCGTTGCCCAGCCTAACCCAAATATAATCCCGCCGGAAATAAGCAGGAACAATGCAATTTTATTCCACGCAAAGCGATGCCTTTTTCGAAATTCCGGCTCATATGGCGAGGTGGGTTCATACATGGTGGGCTCTGTTGACGTTCCGCCGACGGGTGTTCCATCATTGTTAAATTGCCTGTTATCTTCCATGGTGATTCCTCCTTAAAATTTTATTGGCTACAAAGCTTGTTATCATCGGGAAGCCCCGCAAGGTTATTCTTGTAAGGCTGATAAACAGCATACCCAGCCCCACAGTGAACAAGCCCGTTCCGCCTGCAAGCATTGCCGCTCCAAAGCTTTCGGCGACAATAAAGGGAAAGGCCACGATGCTCATGATACCGCCTGCAATCAAGGCCACCCCCGTTACCGCAAAGGAAAATATCACCGCACACAATGCGATAAACAATGAGAACGAAACGCCAGCCAGCGTGATTATAATCGGCAGGCCAACCGGCAGCGCGAACAGTGCCAGTATTATCATCCACGCTGTTTTCGCGCCGCTGGTTCGCTCTTTTCTTGTCCCATGGCCGGACTCCGGATGTGGGGTCTTGGCCACATAGTTTGCCAATATATTTGCCGCCACTTCCCCTGGCGTGCCCAGCTGGGCTATTGCGATGAATTCATCCTCCGCGTCGCTTAGATATCCTTCGTAGTAGTCCAGCGCGTCCTGACGCTCGCCGGCCGGCAACACCCTCAGCCTGTAGTCCAACTGCTTCAAATATTCCGATTTAGTCATTTTAACAAACTCCCTTCCACGTCAATGATACTTTCATTTTGGCCGCTTAGCACCGTGTCAATTCGCTGCTTAAAATCCGCCCACGCGGCCTTGCATTCCCAATATCTCGCCAAACCCCGCTTCGTTATTTTATAATATCGCCGGTTGCGCCCGTTGTGCGGCATATCGTACACCGTCAGGCAATCGTCCGTTTGCAGCCGCCGCATCACCGGGTACAAAGTAGATTCGGATACACCCAGCGTGCTCTTCATCTGCTGTGTTAGGCTGTATCCGTATGCATCTTCCCGCGCCAGCAGCGACAACACACAGCCCTCAAGCAATATCCCCGTAGCCTGAATCGCCATCACGCCCTCCTTTTTATAATATTATATGTCATATAATATTACGTGCAAAAAATTATTTTGTCTGACCTGCAATTGACGTCACCGCGAAAGCACTTTAAAATGTTTTTGCACCAACCTTTTTGTGACGCCGACGAAGGAGGCATGGAATAAAAGATGTCAAAGAAGAGTATTAAAATTATCACAATCTCTGTGATGGTCGCGCTGGCAGTGGTCTTTGTCGTGATAAACGGAAGAGGCAGTGCTAATGACACGGATGTAAATGTACTTATCTGGGGCAATCCGTACGGTTTGCCGGAATCGCCTCATGGCGGAAACTTGCTTCACGTATGGAATATGAGCTTCGTTGAAATAAAGGAGCATCTTCCGTACATTGCAAGGACGGGCTTTAATACGATTCAAACCTCGCCTATCGGGGAGTCCATCAACGCGGTGCGCGGCAGGGCAAGGCCGTGGTGGATTTTATATCAGCCCACCTATTTTAGAATCGGCAACGCCCTCGGAACAGAGGAGGAATTTCGGGCAATGACCCGGTTGGCGGCTACATACGGCATACATGTCATTGTTGACGCCATACCAAATCATACGACGGCCACATGGGACCGTATTGACCCGTTTTTGAGATATCACGAGCCCCCGCTGTTCCATTCGTCCCCGGGCAATACGCCGTGGGGCAGCCAGATTACCAACTGGTATGACAGAGAGCAATTTGTGCGGGGCAATCTTCTAAGCCTTTGGGATTTCTACACAGGAAGCCCTTATTTTCAGGCTCTTTACATGGAATTCTTGGGGGAAATTATTGACGCCGGCGCGGCGGGCTTTCGTTATGACGCGGCGCATCACATAGAGCTTCACTTTGACGACTATTCTTTGCGCAGCGACTTTTGGCCAAACATCACACAATTCGTAGAGCAGCGGGTGCGGGCCAGAGGCGGAATACCGTTTCAGTACGGCGAAGTGCTGGGCGGTGGCGGCAGGCAAAACCTGTATATTTATGACCTGCCCGGTTTTTTGGTGTCATCCTATGCCCACAGTCTTCATATCCGCGGGTCTGTTGACCACGGTCGCCTTATTGACGGCCAGGACGGCTGGAATTCTACCGATTTCCACATACGCGGCAGCTCTTTTGGGATTACGCACGGCAATCTTGAAAATCATGTGGGCACCGCCGACAGAACCGTTCCATGGGTGGAATGCCATGACCACTACGGAAACGACGGTGTATCCAGACATCTTACCAATGAGCAAATCGCTGTTGGATGGGCACTGATAACCGCCCGCGTAGACACCTCGCCGCTGTTTTTTATTCGACCTGGGGACACCGCCGGTTTTGTCAATAACGGAAACATGTTTCGCTGGGACGCAGACGCGAATGCGTTCCATAATGTCTGGGGACACAGTATCTTCTATCGCCACCCGGTAATCGCCGCTATCAACTGGTTTGCAAATGACTTTAAATTTTATCCGGAAGCCACTTCCACCCACGGCACCGTGGGAATGATTCAGCGCGGCCCGGCGGGCGCGAAAACCGGCGCGGTTCTTGCAAATGTCGGTGACACTCCCATAAACGTAAACTTCGCGGTGCAATTGGCAAACGGCAATTACACATGTAGTATAACGGGCCTTGTTTTCTCCGTAACAAACGGACGACTGACCGGCCCGGCCATAAGCGGCGTAAGTGTGCTCGTTCTCAGGTACGACCCGGATGCCGTTTTTGATGAAGCTGTTATCGGTGCTTACCCGGGGGTGGATTACACAGACCTTTTCGGAGGCCCGGGCGACGCGGCAGCCGCAATAAGAATTGAATTCGTCACAGACCAGCCTTGGCAAGAAATCGGCTTGTGGTCATGGCCCACGAATGTTTCTGCAACCCCTTGGCCCGGAGATGTCCGCTTTACGTGGGACTCCTCTGCGGACGCTTGGGTTTTCTATCTCCCCGCAGGCTTTGATATTGCCGGTCAAACCTTTATTATAAACAACGCCGGCGGAGGAAGCGGGCAAACAGCCTATATCAGCATGGGCAGAGCCAGCCGCGTTACATGGGTTGACGGAAGATTGGTTGTGGAAAATCTATGACACGAAAGCTAAGAGCAAGGCCCCCGAGGGAGCGAGGGCCGGGAGGGCGACCACCCGCAAGACATAAGCTTGTGCGGCGCAAGCCACCTGGCGCAAGGCCGCCCGCGCAAAATTTAAGGCCTCCGGCGCGGGCGGTACGGCGGCGGCGGCGTCCGCAGAGGCGCGGCGGGCGCGGGCGTTCATTTTTTGTTGTTTCGCTGCTTATATTAATCTTCGCGCTGGTATATTTCTTTTTTGGGGACAGGCTGTTTCCCGGCGGGGCGGTTATGCCCGGCGAGGGCGAAATCATTGTCTCGTTTCTGGATGTGGGGCAGGGCGACAGCATTTTACTGCGCTCCGACAGCCACACTATTCTCATCGACGGCGGTGACCACAGGGCTCGAAACGTAGTTATGAGCTATCTTCGTGATGCGGGAATCCGCCGGCTGGACTACGTTGTGGCCACCCATCCCCACAGCGACCATATCGGCGGGCTGGTAACAGTTTTAGGGCGTGTGGAGGTCGGCCGGGTAATCATGCCCGAGGTGACGCATACTACGGAAACCTTTTTGAATTTTTTGTCGGCTATTGAGAATAATGATATTCCCGTAACATTCCCCTCCCCCGGCGACAGCGTCCGGGCGGGAATCATTGACCTGACGGTAATCGCGCCGCCGCCCGGGGGAGGACATGGTAGCAATTTAAACAATGCCTCGATTGTTCTGCGCCTCTCCCACGGGCGGACGTCCTTCCTGTTTACCGGCGACGCGGAGCGGGAATCCGAGATTCAGATGCTTACCGGCGGAATGACTTTGCGCTCCGATGTCCTCAAGGTAGGGCATCACGGTAGCCAAACCTCCACCACAGAGGCATTTTTATCAGCGGTCAACCCCTCCATCGCGGTAATACAAGTAGGCGAGAACAATCAGTTCGGCCATCCCCACCGCGAAGTCACCGACCGCTTGGCGGCACACGGAATTACAATTTACCGCACGGACCACGACGGGACGGTTACGATGATTACCAACGGCCGGGAGATTTTCTTCCCTGATAGTGAATGAAAAATTGCGAGGTATTGTATGCTTGAATCCATAAAACGAGCCGCGCCGAGATGGGTAATCGACCGCATTGAGGAAAGCTGGGCGGTGCTGGAAAACACCTCCACTATGGAGACGATTAACCTTCCGGTAAAAAATTTACCCCGGGACGCGCGCCCCGGGGATTCTTTGATTCAACAAAATTCGAAATGGTACAAGGACGAAGCCGACACACAAGACCGCGCCAAGCGCATAAGCGAAGCATTCCAGCGCGTAAAAGCGGCGAACCCGCGCACCTGAGAGCGTGTTGCGCAGTAAGCAAAACTGCTATAGACGTCTTTTCAAAAGTGCCAGCAGCTCTACATTATTGATGGGCTTGCTTATGTGGTCGTTCATTCCTGATTCTATGGATTTGCGTAAATCCTCGTCAAAAGCATTGGCAGTCAGGGCAATGATAGGGATTGTTTGGCAGTCGGGGCGAGCGGAATGGCCGCGGATGGCACGGGCGGCGGCTATTCCGTCCATCACTGGCATTTGGATGTCCATAAGAATCGCGGAATAATAGCCGGGGGGCGCGGCAAAATATTTGTCCAATGCCTCTTGACCGTTTAAGGCGGATTCAACCATAAAGCCCGCTTTTTCCAATGGAAACGCGGCTATTTCTATGTTTATGTCAACATCGTCCACAACGAGAACCCGGAGGCCCTCAAACATGCCGGCATAGTCCTCCAAGGCTGCCGCGGAATTGCCCTCCGCGGCCTCCCCTTGGGGCAAATGCAAAATGAATTTAAATTCGCTGCCCTTGCCAGGCTCGCTTTCCAGTTTGATAGTGCTGTTCATAGCCAGGATAATATGCTGGCTGATGGAAAGGCCAAGCCCCGTGCCCTGATTTTTACAGGGCAAAGCTTCAACCTGCTCGAAAGCATTAAAAACAGTAGCCTGCTTGTCAAACGGGATGCCGATGCCCGTATCCTTCACCGAGAATTTAAACCGCCCGTTTTGGCTTTCCTTGGCGGAGAAGGTTATCGTGCCGCCGGGGTTTGTGAACTTGGCGGCATTGCTCAGCAGGTTTATAAGAACCTGTTTAATCAGATTTTCGTCGCCGATAACCCGGTCATTAAAAAAGCTGCGGATAATATTAAAGGTAATCTTTTTGCTTTCGATAGCGAGGCGCGTTAAAGCCTCGGTTTCGTCAATGAGATTATTAAGCGAAAAGGGCTTGTTTTCAATGCGAACCAGCTTTCCGCTTTCGATGCGTGACATTTCCAGCACGTCGTTTATCAGAACCAGCAGGTAATTAGCCGCTGTGTCGATTTTGCTTAGGCAGTCCTCCACACGAAGGGAATTACCTGTTTTAATATCCTCCATGGCGATGCCCGTCATGCCTAAAATGGCGTTCATCGGTGTGCGGATTTCGTGGGAAACCCGGGACAGGAAGCGGCTCTTTGCTTGAGATGCCGAACGGGACTTTTCCACGTTCATGTACGTTGCGATTATTTTTGATAAATTGTGCAGAATATCCCGCTCGTGTTTGGGCCATTCGCGGCGGGAGGCCATAAACAGCACACGCCCCGCGTGGATGGCGTCTTCGTGCAGAACGCAGCAATACAGGCTGACACTTGCGCCGGGCACAAGACACAGAAGCGTGTTTATATGATGGTCGGAGGGCACTTTTTCGCTGGAGTAGACCATGGCGTCGCTTGCTTCTAGCATGAGCTTGAACCGCTCAAAGCTTTCCTTTGTGATTTTTTTGATTTCGTAATTGGCGGCGGCAACTCCGGAGGTATTCCATTCGTGCAAAATTTGATTTGTGGCAAAGCCCGCATCATAGCTGCAAATCACTACACGCTCCAGCCCGAAAAGCCGCCCTATAAGCCCCATCAACGCCCGGATAGAGCTTCCGATATGGGGCGAGCGTTCAAGCAGCTCCAGCGCGAGGCGGCCCAGCCCGTCGTAAGTGCCCGTATCCAGAAAAACACTGACGGGTCTTTGGGTTTTGCCTGATTCGAGCAACCGAAATTCTTCGCCGTATACAACCGTCCTGATGTGCAAAGCCAGCGTGAAGTCGGATGCTTCTCCCAGGTAAAGCTTTCCAAAGGCTTCGCGAATGGCGTTTTCGTCCGGTGGAGCCGTCTCGTAGTACATTAAAAATTCATCGTTGCCCAAACGGGTGATAAAGTTATTCGGCGTCTCGGGAAAAAGCCGCATAAGCGCGTGACAGAACTCCGCAATGAAAATCCCGCCAAAAACCATCCCGTAGGCGAATTCCAGCAGGTCGAAATTTTCAATACGCAGAAGCACCAGCCCGAAGGAACGATTGTCACGGAATGCGTCCTCCGCGTTTATTTGAATTTGCCCGATGCCGTAGTCGCGGTTCAGCAAGCCGCTTGTTATGTCGCGACGGTTGGTTTCGATTGCGGCCAGCTCTTTTAATTTTGAAGCGGTAATTTCCCTCGCTGTGCCTATTATTTTAGTTTGGTTGCCGTCGTTGTCGGTTATCACGATGGTTTTCATCAGCATCCAGTAATAGCCGTCCACGGGTGTTGCGTTGCGGATATGCGGGAAAGACGCTATATTCACGCGAATCTCATGTTTGTTGGACAAAAAGAAATTGAAGCGGTCACCCGGGTGAAACATTTCTTTGTACCTGAATAATCCCATGAAACCCGAGATTTCCCTATGCTCCGGAGTTTGCTGGGGCTTGTCGGTAAAATAGTAAACGGCCAGGGAGTCGGTAGCGATGTCGTATTCGATAAAAATGTCCTCTGAGGATTCCAACGCCAGCAGGTACCGCTGACGCTCCTCACGAATTTGTCTTTCCGATGCGATGCGACGCTCAATGATATCGTTGATTGTGCCGGCCAGCAAATCCATTTCCACGGCATTGGACTTGTGGGTGATTACGGCGTTGCCGCCGCTTTCCCGAAGCTTCCTCGTAATCAAGCCTATCGGTTGCGTGACGTTTTTGATTGCAATCAACAAAAATACGGTCCCCAGTGCGGCAGCCAGCGCAGAGCCGCCCAAAATCACATTGTTCACAGTGCGTGACATTTCAAAGAGAGAGTGTTCGGTGCTTATGGCAGCCAGTGCCCAACGTTCCCCGGCAAAAACCGACGCGGGGTTGTAAATGCGCAGAGCTTTATAAACCGCGCGGACATTGGGCTCCTCCTCAAGGGAAAACAAACCCGCGTACTGAGTCTGCTCCAGATAAATCCGGGGTGTCCCGGCCAATAGGCGGCTCACGAAAGGCCCTGTTTCACAGACGACATCGTTGTTCCGCAAAAGGACGTATCCGCTTTCCCTCAGATTCGCAAGGTCACGCGCCGGAATAAATCCTTCCAAGGTCATCAGACGCATTTCCGTACCAATCATAGCTACGGGGCGATAGTCTAGGAAAATCAAGCGGTTATATGTAATTTGACGATTCACGTCCTCTATAGAATCCTCATTCATTAAATGCGGACCGTTCCAAAAGGAGACATTCACCGGCGGCAGGCCCGGATTGTCCCGCGCGGCCAGCTGAGGGTACGCAAAACCTCGCCACAAGCCCTCATGCCGGGGGTCGAAGGTGAAAAGCTCGCCCCATAAATCGCCGTGCCGGATGCTGTCCCGCCGCGAAATACTTACATGACCCCGCAGAAATTCTATGTTCTCATGGAGGCCAGCTATGGGGCTGAGGCCGCGATAGTACAGGCCGTTCAGGAGGCGCGTCCCTCCGTAGCTGGGGCACAATCCGTCCAGAAAATACATAAAGACCCCCGTCGCGGAGGTCGCCCGCAGCGCGTAAAGCAGGTTAAACGAAAGCTCGTAAAGCAAAGCGATTTCAAGCTCGTTATCACCCAGAAACTCGTCTATGGTGATGCCACGCTCCTGCAAAAAAACGCGCAGCCCTTCTGTTACCGCCTGCTCAAGGCTGCCCAGGTTAGACCAATAAGACACCATCCGGTGCTCCAAATACGCCGCGCGGTTTTCCGCATTGCCGCTTAGTATGTTTATCGCATTCTCATTCAGGTCGGCTATCGTTCCGCTTGCGAACAAAAATATATTAATAACAGCCGCCTGGATTAACATGACGCATACTATGGGTATAAACATTCTGACGAAAATGGAGGTTTTTGGCCATTTAAACAACTTAATCACGCCCTGTCGTAAGCATTATAACACAGACAAAAACCTAAGACAAAATCCTTGACACGGCAAAAAAGACATGATATGATTCCATCGTTAGCACTCGCCTTGATAGAGTGCTAACAAGGGGGCGAGCAAATGCTACTAAATGACAGGAAGCTAAAAATCCTTCAGGCCATCGTTACGGACTATATCCAAACCGCCGAGCCAATCGGTTCGCGCACAATCGCAAAAAAATACGGGCTGGGCATA
>WQSB01000107.1 GCA_009788085.1 Defluviitaleaceae bacterium | reverse complement strand
GCCGTTAGGCGAATGCCGATTTTCACCGATGTACCAACCGCGTGAAGGCGTAGCTAGAGTGAAGCAACCGCATCTGAGTGCCACACCCAACCGCCGCACACTCCAAATTAGACTCACGTGCTCCCCTGAAAATTTCCTCTTGACTCTATCCTTAGCATAGACATTATGCTTGCAATTGTAAAGGAGATGATTAAATTGGAACAAAAAAAATTGATGAACAAGAATTTCACGTTGTTGGTAATCGGGCAGATAATGTCCTTGTTTGCCAATATGGTGGTAACCGCGGTTCTGCCATTTCATATTTTAAGCATTAGCGGCTCGGAGTTTTTATTTGGGATGGCTATGGGGCTGCCGGTTATTTCATTGATTATTATGACTCCGCTGGGCGGCGTTATGGCGGACAGATTTAAAAAACACCGGCTTATGTTTTGGCTCGATGTCTCTATAACGGCGGTTATTGTGCTGTATATGCTGGTAAGCGGCTTGTTTGCGGAGGTTGTGCCCGTCGTAATTGTAAAGCTTCTGGCTTTTAACGCTATTCAGGCCATCTATATGGCCACCACGGCAGCAAGCATCGCGCTTCTTGTTCCCGCTGAAAAATTGACTGCCGGCAACGCGATTATCATGGTGGTAAATATGCTTTCCATGACGGGCGGCATGGCAATCGCGGGTATTCTCTATGACAGATTCGGGCTGTTCCCGATTTTGGTGGGCTGCGCCGTGTGCTTTGTTATTACCGCTGTCGCGGATTTGTTTATTCGCGTACCTTATACAAAGCAAGAAACAACAGGAAGTGTTGCACAAATTGTAAAAGGCGATTTGTCTGAGGCACTCCGATTTATAATGAAGGAAAAGCCCATAATATTGAAATGTATACTTCCGGTATTTCTAATGGAATTAATATTTGGCTCTATGTTTATGATAGGGCTGCCGGTTTTAATTAACGTGCATCTTAATATGAGCCTGACCCATGTTGGAATCGCCTTGGCCATTATGATGTTCGGCGGAGTAATAGGTGGAATTGTTGCGGGCACGCTGGGCACAAGGCTGACCATACCCAGGGGCTTTCTGTTTGTTATCGCAGGTATCATCTGTTCGGCTCCGATAGGTTTGGTTTTCCTAGTTGACACCCCCGATTTATTGGCATACATCGTTATAATCGCATCGGGCACTATATTTATGTTTTGTGTAAAAATAATCAGCGTCGCGCTGATGACTTATATCCAAGGGGAAACCCCAACCGGGCTTATTGGAAAGGTTTTGGCTGTTTTAATGGTGGTTCCTTATATCGGGCAGTCATTGGGTTATCCGGTTCTGGGCAGGCTTTTTCAGCAATTTGCCGCGTCGCCCTGGCTTGTTATTTTCGGCTCCGCCTCCATAATGATGGTCGTGGCCGTAATTGCGTATTTGCATTTCAAAAAGGTGATGAACTAGAGGGTTTCACCCTCCAAATCCACCGCCGTAACCCCCACGATAACCACCCCGGTATCCACCGCCGCGATAACCGCCCCGGCCGCTTCCGCCATATCCGCCGTAGCCACGAAATCCCCTGAAATGCCTGCGGCGGCTTATGCGGCCTACGCCATAGTACATGTCGTCAAGCTTATCCAGCGACAGGAAGTAGGCCTCGTCGCTTGCGTCGTTAAAATTTCTCTGGGCCATAGCACCACGTATTAGCAAAACAAGAAAAACTACAGGCACAGCAAGCAGAATCAAACCCAAGCCGCCAATCCATGCCCCTAAGCCATAGTACATCACATAGACATAAAATACCGCTGCGTCAAAGCCAAAGAATATCAGCGCGGCCAGTATTAAATTACGCCGCCTTAGCGTCAAGAAATACAAGGCTACATACGCGCCGGTCAAGGCAACTGCAAAGGCGTCGCCAACAATTTCCGGCACCCAAAGGTAAGTCAGCCACATAATGCTTGGGGCCGTCCAAAATAGCGGGGCCGCCTGTATAAAAAACATGAAAAATAAATTGAGAATAGCCAAGCCGGAAATAAGCAGCAAACCAACTCGGGCGTTTTCAAATTTGTGGATATCTTCTTGCAATATCGGGCTTGATTCTACCGCGCCATAGGTCACTACTTCAATTCCCATGTCCTGATAGCTTTCAATTATTGGTAGTAAATCTTTTCGGATTTCCCCCGTTGTCCAAACTATTACACGGTTTATTCCCGCTTGCTTCATGTATTGTGCGTCGGGCATGTCTTCAAAGTCCAGGCTCCAACGATTGTCATACATGTGTAGACTGTCTGCAATGTCCTTGTTGCGGTCATAATCCAATAAAAACGCGGGTGGGGCAGAGCTGTCAATGTTTATTTGTTGCAAATCCCCGGCGCATGATTTTAGTGCATTAACAATTGGAGTGTTGTCAATAACTGGGCTTAGGAATCCGGTTTTTTCTTCGTGTACTACATTGTACAGCGGCACAGGCCGAAAGCCCTTTTCTGCCAGCGCAAGCCCGGATTCCACGCCGGACACCCCCGGCAAATCCACAATAATTGCGGAGGTTTTATTGCTTAGCAAAGCAATCTCCATCGGAATGCCGGGGGTTTTAAAAATTCCGCCGGAAGATGCCGGCTCATACTCTTTTATATTCGTAAACAATGCCGGCTTTGCAAACTTTGTCCAGCGTTCCTGTCCAATTGGTGCCCATATTTCAAATAAATCCCGTCCGTTCATTACATACCCCTTCCTTTCACGGCAAGTGCAGCAGTCATGTTAAAATCCCCTTACCAAAATAGGAATCTCGCTTGCGTCTTCATCAATTTTTGGCGTGCGGCTTATTCTTGCGTAACACCCGCCAAATTCACCGTCTATTACAAACATGCCTACATTTATGTGTAGCTTATCTATTGGCATACTGTCAAACATTTTTTGCGCAACCCATTGAGCCGGGTTTTCATTCGCAGCTTTGCAGATTTCGTGCTCTTCTTGCTCGGAGACTGTTCCCGGAATGTTAATGCCTTGACCAACCCTGCCGAATGCCGGCTTTAGAATCCAGCCTGTGCGGCCGGATAAGGTGCTTGGGCATTTTGTTTCGGGAAGCAGCTTCTTCCATGTTGTAGTGTCCGCGTTCAATTTGTCCCACACCAGCGGCAGCCGCTTAGATTGCGTCAAAAGCGCGATGGGGTGATTACACGACGGCGTTTTGGCATTTACAAAGCCGCGCCAATCAACACCCTTGGCAAATTCCAGCCACTCTACAGGAAAGTATCTGACTATCCCGCCTAGGCCAATTGCCTTGTTGTCTTTCCATTTTATATGCTCTGGCGACACATATATAGACTTGTATCCGTGAGTTTCCAGCAAATCGCCCAAGTAGCGCATAATTTGATAATCTTCCACAGTATGGGTGTCATGCAAATAAGCAATTGTAGAGCCTTTTGGAAAAATCAGCGAGGCTCTTTTTGCGAAAACTTCACCAAAACAACCGCACATACTATAACCGGGGAAGTAAACCCGCGCCAATTTCGGCAAAACGGACGCTTCCGGGTATCCCGCCGGGACATCGCTGTTTACTTCCGAAATCCTCCAGCCGTCTGTTGTCGGGTGAAAGTCAAACCTCATGAACCGCACATGGGCTTGTGGATTACAATTGCATAACGCGCCGGTCATTTCCTGTGAAATCCCCATTTCAAGAACGAGCTGGGGATTTTTTTGCAGCTCTTGCTCCATAGCTATTGTTTCGTTGTACAGCGCGATAGCGTTTTCAATTAACGGCGTCATTTCATCAGGCTCAAATAATAAAACATAGGGGCTTATTGTGCTTTGTTCCCCTGCCTGCAAGTCCCATTTGTAGCCGTCAAACATTACGTCCCTGCGGTATTGGGTGCGGTATTCTTCGGGCACACTTTTTATTTTCATACCCATGGTCAATACGCCAAAAACACCGCGCCATAAGCCAGCGCGCCTATTACTACGAAAACAGGGTGAAATTTAAACCTTCCGATGCATAAGAGGCTGGCTACGGTAAGGACAACCAAGTGAACCACTCCTATATTGTCCCAGCTCCAAAGAAAATTCTGCAAGGTAATAATGAACATCAAAACAGCAATCGTGGGGCGCACGTACTTGGAAAGCCTCTGCACCTGCGGGGAATCCTTGTGACGTTTGAGAACGCCCATCAGGGAAATCATCAGCACCAGCGACGGCGCGACCGTGGCGAACACTCCAATAAACGCACCAAGAACGCCCGCCTGATTAAACCCGATATATGACGCGATTTTTGGCGCGATAGGCCCGGGAAGGGCATTACCCATGGCCAAAATTTCGTTAAAGTGCGCATCGGAAAACCATCCGAAGCTCACGACTACCTCACGCTGAATCAGCGGAATAATCGCGGGCCCCCCGCCGTATCCAAAAATATTGGCAACGAAGAATACCCAGAAAATTTGCAGATAAATCATACATTGCCTCTCTTAAAAAGCGCGGTGATTTTATGCCCCAAAAAAGCCCATGCAAACAGCCCCGCTAAAATTATGGCGGGGTGTAGGGGCAAAAACCACACCATCGCGCCCACAACGATTACATGAGCGATGGCGACCGGCCATTTAAGCCCCTTTGCGGCAAGGGCCAGAAACTGCCATCCCATAACAGCAAGCATGACTCCGACTACGGGAAACATGGCCCGGGTCATGCCACGCGCCCAAGGATATTCAGAGAAATGGGCAAGGGTGGTCATGAGAACAACCATGAGAACGGCGGTGGGCAAAACCGCAGCCAAAATCGCGGACAGCATCCCCCAAAAGCCGCCCACACGAAAGCCGATGTATCCGGCCAGCTTTGTATTGATTGGGCCGGGCAAGGTGTTTCCTATAACCACGGCCTCTGAGAATTCCTCATCGTCCATCCATTTGTAGCGAACCACCGCTTCCCGGTGAACAAAAGGAATCGACGCGGGCCCCCCGCCAAAGCAGAGCATCCCCGCGCGAAAAAATCCGACGAAAATTTGAAAATATCGCATGGTGTTCTCCATTCGCTATACTATACGAATCTACATGCTACACTGCCTGTATCTGTACGAAGCATTACCCAGATAATACAATAACTTCCGGAAAAATACTACAGATACGGAACCCGATAACCATGCCCATAAATCCCGGACCTGTAAGCGGAAATCTCAAACGCGAGTCTATTTGGCATATGGATGTCGCTGATTTGTTATCCTTCGGAAGACGCCCCAGCCGGCCGCTGTCCTTGAAGGACTTGGCCGTCTTTTGCCGGAAAGCGGCCTTTTTGTTAAATGCCGGCCTGCCCATTAAGGCAGCTATGCCGATTTTGTATGCGCAGATGCCGGGGCGCGCACTGAAATCGGTGGTTTCGGACGTACATAAAATGGTAATGCAGGGCGAAAAGTTTTCTAAAGCTATAAAAGTCGCGAAGGTTTTTCCGGCCTTTATGTGCGGATACGTTGACATAGGCGAAAAAACCGCTCAGTTGCCCAAGGTTTGTGAGCAGCTGGCCGACTTCTACGAGCAGCAGGCAACTCTTAAGGACGAGCTGACCGCCGCAATGATGTACCCCGCAGCCGTCTCTTTGATGATGCTTGGGGTTATTGTGCTGGCCGTAACTTTGGTTATTCCGGGTTATTCCGATATGTTCGCCGCCTCGGGTGTGCCCCTTCCGGCCTTAACCGCCATGCTTATCGGCATCTCGGATTTTCTTGGGGAGAACTGGCTTGTGGTGCTTGCGGGGATTTCCGGCGGCCTTATTATTATGCTTTTGTTTCTGCGAAGCAGTAGGGGCAAAGCTTTTTCCTCGCGGATAAAGCTCAGAATCCCTTTACTGCGCCAAAATATTAACTTTCGCCTGGTTCAGGCCATGTCCCTTCTGCTTTCCTCGGGACTGAGCGTTTCCCGGGCCATCCCCCTATGCCGGGAGATAACGGAAAATTCCCGGGTTAGGGAGGATTTGCAAAATCTTTCCGCGAATGTAGACGCGGGAATAGCTTTCTGGGAGGCCTTGGGGCAAATGAAATACATCGACCCGCTGCTAATCGGCCTGGCCCGCGTCGGCGAGGAAACGGGAAGCCTCCCTCAGACCATTCAAAAATGCCACTATTACTTCGAAGCAGCTTACAGGCATAATATCCGTCGCATGAATAAGCTCATCGAGCCCCTTGTCACTCTGGTCATGGGGGTTATTCTGGCCGCAGTAATGCTGGCGGTGGTTTTGCCTACATTTGAATTGGCAACTGTATTGTAAGGAGGAGGATATGTACAAGAAAGGATTTACTCTAATCGAGCTTACCATTGTGCTTGCAATTTTAGCTATTATCGCCGCGATTTTGATTCCGACATTTCTCACTACAACCGACAGAGCGCGGCTTCGCGGCGATATACAATCGGCACGGGTTATTCAAAACGCCATGGAGCTGTACCGTGTGGAGCGAGGACAGGCCGTGGGCGGCACCACAATGGCCGAAAGGCTTACAAATTTGGCCAACGCAGGCTACATAGAAGCCCGCAACGCCAGAACCCAGACCCAAGGCGCGGAGTGGGTTTTTTACGAAAGCCGCGTTTTGCTGGATATCAGCGTAAGCCCCGACGGAGTTCACCGCGCTTACGGAAATTTGTCCGCCGACGAACGATTGTTTATTTCCCGTGGACGCGCACCGGGCGGAATTACTCCACCATAAGCGTTGATTACCGATATCCCTGATGCATTTCCGAATAAAAAAACTGCAAAGACGCCAAAAACAGTTGACTCCACTTCCAATTTATAGTAACTTCCAATTATGGCAAGCGCGGAAAGAAGGGGAAAGTATGTTTAATAGACTACAGTGTCAAGAATCTGCGGAGCTTGGCACTTTTTCGTTTGTGAAGATGCACGGGTGCGGGAACGACTATATTTATTTCGACTGCTTCGAGTCGGAGATGCCGTCGCCGGAGTCGGTTGTAGGGCGACTGACGGACAGAAACACGGGCATCGGCGGCGACGGAATTGTGCTGATTCAGCCGTCGGGGAGAGCAGACGCGAAAATGCGGATATTCAACCCGGACGGCAGCGAGAGTGGCATGGACGGCAATTCTATCCGTTGCGTGGGGAAGTATTTATATGAAAGCGGGCGCGTCAAAAAGCCAGGTATGATTATAGAAACCCCTAGCGGCGACAAGCGGCTGGATTTAATTATCGAAAAGGGCGAAGTTACCGCCGTGCGGGTGGATATGGGGCAGGTTTGGCTCAGGCCGGAGGAAATCCCCGTGAATTTGCCAGGGGAGGCCATCGTCGGCCGGCCGGTGAATATCACCAGCCATCCCTATGAAATCACCTGCGTAAACGTGGGCAATCCCCACGCAGTCATTTTCCATCACGATATCGACCATTTCGACCTAAGCACCATCGGGCCGCTGTTTGAGTGCGCACCAGTTTTTCCTGAGCGTATTAACGTGGAAGTAGCGCAGATTCTTAGCCGCAATAATCTTAAAATGCGGGTATGGGACCGCGGGGTTGGAGAGACTATGGCCAACGGAACAGGCGCGTGCGCGGCGGCGGTAGCTGCGGTGCTAATGGGCTACTGCGACAAGGACGCAGATATTCACGTAGGGCTTAGGGGCGGAGGCTTAATCATCAAGTACACCGACGAAACCGTATACATGACAGGGGATTGCGTACGGGTTTTCGAAGGGACTGTAAAAGTGTGAAAATTGATTTCCGCGTGATTTGCAGGCGACTCTCTTGACGGGCAAGAGGACTTGTGAGACAATCGAACAGGTGTGTCCGTAGCTCAGGGGATAGAGCGTTCGCCTCCGGAGCGAAAGGCCGCGCGTTCGATTCGCGCCGGACACGGAATTAGTGGAAACTCACCCTAAAGCCCCCCATCCAAGAACTTTATTATCAAAAAACCGCGTTCACATAACGTCATTAGTTCAATGGCATTATGTGAACGCGGTTTTTTTGCTTTATAACTACAATTTCTTAATATGGGTATGCTGATGCAAATATTTTTCCTTTGTGGCCATGCCGCCGCGAATATGACGTTCAGACTTATTTACCTCAAGCACCCGACGTGCCTCACCGGCTAAGTTGGGGTTGATTTTTACTAAACGTTCGGTTACGTCCTTATGTATGGACAGGAGAAACAAGAAAGGTTTCGTCAAGCCCAATGTCACCGAATAAACGAAGGTAGATGTCAACAGTTGATTCAGCTTCCTCGCCATCTTTTTCCCGCCCCGGTGCTATCATAATTTTTTGGATAACTTGTTTGAGTTGAGCATTAGTCATAGTTTCCAACGAAACAATATCCTCCACGGTGGTGAACGTCTTTGAAAGTATATTTTCAAGCTGGCCGCTTTTGGAGAGGTTGTAAGAAATAAGCTTGAGTTCGTTTTCCAGTTTTTCAATAGCGGCGTTTGCGGTGTTCATTTTTTCACGCATTTCATCACGGGTTATTACGCCATCAGAATACATATCCATGTGACTTTCACGTTTATGACGGATTTTCGCAAGTTTGGCTTGCAATTCGTCGGCACGTTGTTCGTTTGTATCTTGTGCTTTATAAATTCCGGTAAACTCCTTCACAATATGTTTTATAATGGAAGGCTTGCGCAGTAATATGTTGGTGAAATATTTGCGCAAGACCTCAATCAACTCGCCCTCGTCTATGCTTGTCCGATTGCCGCAACTGCCTGTTCCTTTTGCATTGCGCCCGCTGCACACCCAGCGGGTGTAGGTGTTTTTATACTTCATCACTATTCGGCGAAAGGAATACCCACAATCAGCACATTTTATTAACGTGCTGAACAGGTGTTTGTTGTTGTGCCGTTCACCTGTGATTTTAAAAGCCGTGTGCCTCCCGAAGAGCGTTTCTTGCGCTTGTGCATGTAACTCCAGCGAAATAATGGCTAAGTCGGGACGGTCTACAATTTTCCACTCGGATTCATCTTTATCGCGCCGCACACCCGTTAAGAAGTCTGTAATTTCCTCTTTGCCGTTAATGACTTTACCGATGTATAATTCGTTTTTAAGTATTCGCGCTATGGCATTTTGCGACCATGCCGCGCCTCGCTTCGTGCGAATACCTTCGCTGTTTAACACCTGCGAAATTTTTGCCGCACCATAACCCTCGTTTACATACATAGTGAAGATGCGTTGTACCACGATAGCTTCGTTCTTATTAATAGTGAGGTTGAAAAAATCGCCTTTTGTCTTGTCATATCCAAAAACGAGATTTGGTACGCGCCCTTTCTCTGCGTTGCGCTGTTTGCCAAACTTCACCCGCTTGCTGGTATTGGCACTTTCCTCTTGCGCCAACGCCCCGAAAATCGTCAACACAAATTCGCTGTTGCCCAGCACAGTCATATTAGCTGTGAGAAAAAGCGTTTCGATGTTCAATGCTTTCAACTGTCGTGTGTTGTTAAGTAAGTCCACCGTATTCCGTGCAAAACGTGATATATCCTTTACCACTACCATATCAAAGATGCCTGTGTTAGCATCTTTCATAAGGCGTAGAAATTCTTTACGATTTTTCGTTTTCGTACCTGATATGCCCTCGTCAGCATAAATTTTCACAAGTGCATGTCCGTTTTTTTGCGCGTATTCGTCAAAAAATTGCTTTTGCGCTTCCAAACTGTTCAACTGGTCGGTTGTATCTGTTGACACTCGGCAATATCCCACGATATTCATATTGTGCCTCCGTAAATTTCGTATAAAATATTTTCTTAGCAATACATCTAAATTGTAGCGCGTAAATAAAATAATTTCAATGCTATACTGAAACGCTATAGCCATGTATAATATATACATGGAACGGAGGTGCAAAATGTTTAATAAATCAGAATATTGGTTGGAACTATGCGATGATGATATTCCTGTCGCAAGGAATTTGCTTAAATCCAAAGACTGGTTGTGGATGAGTTTTATTTGCCACCTCATTGTTGAAAAATCCTTGAAGTCTGTCATCGCTGACAAAACTTCCGAAGAGCCTAAGCGCATTCACGACCTTGCAAAGTTAGCAGAGCAGGCCGGCATAGAAAGTGAACTTTCTGACGAGCAGAAGGACTTTTTGGAAGAGCTGACCCCATATAATATAGAAGCGCGGTATCCGTCATACAAGCAAAAAATGGCATCAAAATTATC
>WQSB01000106.1 GCA_009788085.1 Defluviitaleaceae bacterium | reverse complement strand
AGGCGGTGAACTCTGAACTCTATCCGCTTCTTGCAGTGTATTTTAATTATTACGTTTCAAGCAACAACTAAAATACAAACATTATTATACGAGGCGGTGAATTGTAGTGGATGCGCAAATAAAAGAAGCAATACGCACATACGTTGAAAAAATTTCTTCTGACAATGATGTTTTACGAATTTATCTTTTCGGTTCATGTGTTTATGGTGTGCCACATGAAAGAAGCGACATTGACTTAATGGTAGTTATTGATGACGCGCTCCATACCATCAGAAAATCATCAACACTTCGAAAGCATTTAAGAGGGTATCGTACTGTGCCAATGGATATGCTGGTAAACCGTATTTCTGATTTTGAAAAATCTCAAACATTTCCGTCTATCCAAAAAACGATAAAAGAAAAAGGACTTTTGCTGTATGAACGAGAACAACTGTCAACAATCCGCAGAAAAGATTTTGAAAGCATATTTGCATCATATGGGAGAAATGCCGTGGGGGCATGAGTTAACGGCATTACGTTTGAAGTGCGCCTTATATAATAAAGATTTTGAGAACACGAGATTGATGTCACACTGCGAATTTTTAGAGCAGTTTAACGCTGCAAGATATGCAGATTTTAACCAAGATGTAGATTCTCAAATTGCCAAAAGGGCCATCAATAGCGCGAAAAAAGTTTTCAATTTCTCTGCGCAAAAAATGGGATTTGGTGATTACATCAAGGATAACTTTGTTTTGTGAGGCCGGGAAGAAAGTGCTTAATCACATGTCTCTAGGAATGCGGCGGGGTTGTTACCTTATTTGAACTTTGCCACAGGATTTGCATTTTTTTGTGAATAAGCCGCCGACTTGTCCTCCGCAATTAGTGCATAAGCCCTGTTTTCTCCATTTGGCTACTTGCTCTTCACGTTTGAGTTTTTCTTCTTGTTCTTTTTCATGCTTGCGGCGTTCTTCCTCTTTGTTTCGCTCGTCCTCTTGTTTTAATGCCAATACTTGCTCCTCAGAAAGCGGAACTATATCCCGCCATTCGCTGATGTTGCATTGTCCATCTTCGTTCTTTCCAACAGCGACAACCGTGCCATCCGCTTTCAACCCGACTGTATGGTTAGAGCCCGTGGAAATAGCGACAATATCCAGCCATTCACCGATGTCGCATTGCCCATAATCATTCTTTCCAACAGCGACAACCGTACCATCCGCTTTCAACCCGACTGTGTGGATAGGGCCTGT
Source organism: Defluviitaleaceae bacterium (assembly GCA_009788085.1). Taxonomy (GTDB): domain Bacteria; phylum Bacillota; class Clostridia; order Lachnospirales; family WQUN01; genus WRAH01. The sequence goes on along the minus strand of WQSB01000106.1, from coordinate 8,922 downwards.
GAAAACAGCAACAATATCCCGCCATTCGTCAGTGTTGCCCCGCTTATCGAAATTCAATCCAACAGCGACAACTGTACCATCTGCTTTCAACCCGACTGTGTGGATAGGGCCTGTGAAAACAGCAACAATATCCCGCCATTCACCAGTGTCGCACTGCCCATAATCATTCTCTCCAGCAGCGACAACCGTACCGTCCGCTTTCAACCCGACTAAGTGGTTAAAGCCTGCGTAAATAGCGACGATACCCCGCCATTCGCCGGTGTCTATCCCGGTAGCGACAACCGTACCATTTGATTTCAATCCGATTGTATTTGAGAACCCGGCGATGAGAAGCCCTTGAAACTTAGCAATGCGCTCTCTGACAAGCTTTAATTTAGCTTGGAGTAGTGCTTCCTTCTCCTTGATTGCCAAATTATGGCCCTCTATCTTTGTACGATAATTACCTTTAGCAAAACGAAGGGCTTTTTGATATACAGTTATCTTTTCCAACGCCGACAAATGGTTTGCCAGTTGGTCTTCATTATTAATGTTCAGTTCACAGCATAGTTTCCCAATGTATGCCGGGGCATGTTCCGGGTCGATATCCAGCACCTTATCGAAATATTCATCAGCTTGCTTCCAATCCGCATCTTCAAGGAACAGCCATCCTCGTTTCATAAGGGACTCCACTCCGGGGGCTGCGGTTGCGGATGTGGCAGGTGCTTGGGCCGCTGCGGAAGTTGACGCCTCCAGCACCTTTTTAACCCCGCGAATCAAATCTTGTATAAACCCGATTTTGCTCATATCCTGTGATTGCAATGGCGCGAGTTCATCCGGCATGTCGTAGGCGTCCATGTCGCGGTAGCAGGGAATCAGTAGACGCGACCGGTCATTTTTCATAAGGGCAAGGAAACGGCTCCATTCGTTTTTCACCCACACGGCTTCAAAATGTTCTTTTTTTGTGCCAATGACCAGCATTACTTTTGCAGTGTTCAAGGCGTTAAATATGTAGGGTTCATATTCACGCCCCAGCCTATCTTCCAAAGTTATGCGGGAGAAGAAAACCTTGAAGCCATCATTGGTGAGTTGATAGTAAATATCCTGTGCGAGAGTGCTGTCAACGGTGCGGCTGCCGCCGTCGGTGCTTTCCTTGTAGCAGATGAAAACATCGAAAGGCTCTTCGTTGTTGGCGATGGCCAAAATGCCTTTTTGGATTTCGCTGATAATTTTGGCCTCTTCTTCATAAAGGCCCTTTGCGTAGCCGTCCGGCGCGTTGTCCAACGCCGCCAAATAATCTGCATCGGCCAGAATAGACGCATATTGGGCGCGGTGGCAGGTGGGCACGCGCTTGCCGGTTTTCGGGTCTTCTACATATTCAATACCATAGCGGCACAACACCACGCCCCAATGGGCCTCGGCGTTGTTTGAGTCTTCGCCCAGAATGTTTTCGTAGGCGGTCAGGGCTTTGTCAAACTCGTTCAGCCGCCGGAAATGATTCGCCCGGTTAAAAAGGTTTACTATTCTTTCCTCGTTTGCCTTGGGCAAAGTGGATGTGGTTTGGCATGAATCGCAGGTTCCAAAAGCCGCGCCTGCCTCTGCGTGAATGTCCCCGCCGCACATTTTGCATTTGAAAATAGCCATGCTGTCCCTCCGAATTTGAAAAAATTAAAAGACCAGCCAAGGAAATAAAAAATGCGCAGACACCGGAAAATCCGGCATTCTACGCACGAGCAAGCATTAAAACGGGAACACAATACCGACAACAACGTACCACAGAATACTATCCAATCAATCGCACTTATTGAAGGTGGGAAGGGAATGGAGTATACTATGGAAGCCGCTTCGGCAGGTCTGCCCTGTGTGCGTAGAGATGGTTATTTCATCAATACGAGCGTCGTGGAGTGCCGGCAAGCACTTCACGACCGTTGTGGCATTGCTGATTTCAGTTGTATAAAAAATTTGTTGCTTCTTGGCTGGCCTCTTGACTTATTGTACCACGTTGATTGAGTTGTAGGCAACGGATATTTTCACCTAAGCCAAAACAAAAAGGGCCGTCTCGCGAGACGGCCCTTTTAATTTCCGGGTTTGTGCGGATTATAATTTAAAGTATTCCACTAAGCTTTGAAGCATTTCGGCTTGGGAGTTGAGCTCCTCGGATGCGGCGGCGGCTTCTTCGGAAACAGCGGAGTTGCTTTGCACCACTCGTGAAATTTGCATAAGTCCGTCGCTGATTTGCGCGATGACATCGGTCTGTTCTTTTGAGGCGGTGGAGATGCCGTTTATAATCTCTAATATTTCGGAGGCGTTTTTCACAATGGTGTTGAGGGATTCGGAAGTGGATTCCGCAATGCTTGAACCGGCTTCCACCCGGCCGATAGAGGTTTCGATAAGGCTGGTGGTTTCGGTGGCGGCCTCTTGGCTGCGGCCGGCGAGATTGCGTACTTCCTCGGCGACTACGCTGAATCCCCTGCCGTGTTCGCCGGCGCGGGCGGCTTCAACGGAAGCGTTGAGCGCGAGCAGATTGGTTTGGAAGGCTATATCCTGGATAACCTTTATAATTTGTGAGATATTGCCAGAGGATTCTTTAATCTGCGACATAGCTTCAAGCATCTGTTTCATTGCCTCGTTGCCTTCGCGGGCATTAAGTGATGATTTAGTGGAAAGATTGCTTGCTTCGGAAGCGTTTTCGGCGTTTTGCTTGGTCTGCTGGCTAATCATGTCAATTGTGGCGTTTAGCTCCTCCACGGAACCGGCTTGCTCCTGTGTACCGTTGGCTAAGTCGGCGGCACTGGCGGCAATTTGCTTCGAGCCTGACAGCACCATCTCGGATGCCACTGAAATTTCGGAAATGGTTTTGTGCAAAGTGGAGGTAATATTGTTGATAGAGCGTTTAATCAAGTTGAATGACCCTACATATTCCCGTTGGATTTTCCCTTGCAGATTACCGGTTGCCATTTGCGCCAATATTTCATTCAGCTCATCAATATAGGAAGAAACTTCCTTGACGGTGGTGCTTATGTTATTACCAATCTCTGCAAAAACGCCCTTGTAGCTACTCGTATCCGCATTAAGGGATAACGCGGTGATAGTTTCATTAATTTTAGATAAGTTGAAATTTCCGGCCTTCATTTCATTTAGGCACACATTTATGACCCTAAGCGGCTCGGCCACGGCAGCTAAAAGAGTGTTTAAGGTGCTGACAAGCTCGGACCAGCTTCCCCTAAATTTGGACGGGTCAACCTCTACGTCAAGCTTGCCGTCGGAGGCACTTCCAGCCAAGTACAAGGCTGACTCATAAAGCTCTTTCAGATTTGTGGTAACTGCGCGGATAGCCAATGGCTGAGCTGCCCAATCGCCGTCCATGTCTTCTTCATTAATCTCTATATCAAAATTGCCCGCGCCTATTTGTTCAAGCGCGCTGATTGAACTCATGATAGTATCTTTCACTTCGTCATAGGTGGCGTTCATGCGGTCTACCACCATTTTAAATGAGTTGTGGTATTTGTCTGCATCTATTCTGTAACTGCTGTCTCCTTTTACCATATACATATCGTGGCCGATGGCCAAGTCGTCCAGCACGGCTTTGATAACCTCCGCAAGGTCAAGCACGTCTGAGGTCAGCATACCTATTTCATCGGTTGTAATTTTTTCGCGATCTATATTAACATCCACTTTCCCGGAAGCTACATCATTGATGTTTTTGGCAAGCGAGCTAAGTGGTTTCAGGGAGCGGGAAATCAAAATGTACATGATTATAGAAACGGAGATAAGACCAAGCAAGGATATAAGAATTATATTACGAAGTATTGAGTTAGTGACTGCAAGGCCATGACCTTGATAGACACCGACGAAAAACATGCCATTGGGGCTGCCGTCCACGCCGGGCAGCGGGAAATAATACGCAGAGAAGGGCAAAAAGCCAAAGACAGCCAAATCAAGTGCAAAATTCTGCCCCTGCCCGATAACCCTTTCCACGATGTCCCCACGGGCAACGGTTCCCACCGCGCGCGTGCCGAATACGGGATGAATAAGGGTAGACGCGACAGACTGTCCATCCCTGCGAAAAACTGTTGCGTCAATGCCAAAGGTTTCGGCCAACCCGTCCAAAAACGCTTCGCTTCCCACAACAAAATTGACAACGATGCTGCCCATAAGGGTGTCCCCGTCCAGAATGGGGGAGGTGGATGTCATAACCATGTATGCCGTAGGTGTTGGAGTGTAGAGGGTAATACGCTCCCTCCGCAGGGCCGCCGCCACTGAGGGCACACCCGAAATATCATCGCCATAAGCAAGGGTATCGCCCACATGGTTTCTCATATGCGAGCGCGCGAGGGTAATTCCGTCGGCACTGCCCACAATAATCTCGTCCACGCCAAAATGCCGCTTCCTGTTGTATGTGTACTGCCAAATCGCCTCTCTGTCACCCTCGTGGATAAGCCGAATCAGATCCGCACTACCGCCCATCGCGGAGGCCGTGGCAAATGTCAGCTGCTCATAAGCACCAAGATAGGCTTGAACCGTTTGGGCGGCCACGGCTATTCTTTCGTCTTCAACGTCTTCCATAAGAATCCTTGTGTTTCTGGCTACATAGACTATCACGGCAATCATCATTATAAACATTACTATAAGAATCGGAAAAGTGACTCGGCTTTTTAATGTGTTAAACATGCTGAAAAGTATGCCGTGCTTTCTGTCGGATAGGGCCAGGTGCGTGGGTAACAAAGCTATACCAATGCCTATGGATGTGGTGTCTATTTGCAGCTCAAAAACACCCAGCAACTGAAGCATGCTGCTTATCAGTATCAACACCAGTGCTACAATAAACAAAGCAGCTGATGTCTTGCTGTACTCCGGTTTTTTGATGCTCCAATATACTATCAAAGCAATGTTTGTCAGCATAACTGCAATACTGTAAAAAATCTGAATTCTCGCCCAGATTCCTAAACTGTACACAACCTCGCGCGGCCAAATAGTGAAGCTTTCAACGCTGCGCACAATTGAATGAAACGGCGAGGTAAGGACCACCGCCACGGTTATGGCGGGGACGGCGCAAAGCAAAATTAAAACAAATTTAGGAAGCTTATGTTCCGGAAAGTAAAACTTAAAAACAACCATCAACAGCACGATAGGCACGATACCCACGAAAATTATCACGGTATCCCAGATAAAGAAATTAATACTTTCGATATCCACAAGCAATATCGCAAAGCTGCTTACAAGTGCACCAAGAATGCAGACGCATAAAAGCATAAACATAGGATTCCGTTTTGCTCTTATGTAATTTACCCGAGCCGCAACTGAAACAGAAACAACAAGTAAGAGTAGTAAAATGTAAATCGCGCTGGTTATCATGTTAATCATTAACAACACTCCCTCATGATGGTGGTACATACCACAGTGGTACATACCACGCCAGTCTATCATGAGAAGTGGTGAAGAGCAATCCCAAATCTTAGAAAATTTCAATTGCTTACAGCTTAGCCAATTCCTCGGTTAGAAGTGTGTCTTTGACACGTATGTAGGTGCCCTTCATTCCTAAAGAGCGTGATTCGATTAAGTCCGCGCCTTCAAGCTTGCGGAGCGAACTGGTTACTACCGAGCGAGTGAAGCCCAGCTTGTCCGCGATGTGTCCGGCAACCAGAAGCCCCTCGTCGCCTTGGAGGGCTTTGATGATATGGGTGGCGGCCTCCAACTCCGAGAAGGATAAGCTGTTTATAAGGTTGCGGACGGCCAAGACGCGCCGTTTTTTGTCGGCGGAAAGAAGCCCCTCGCGGTGACGCATCAAAATTGTACATATGGCAAGGGCGATTCGTGCCGCCAGATTTTCGTTTTGGGAAAAAGGGTGTAATCTGTGCAGGTTGAGGCTGCCGATGGCCGTGTCCCCGGCAAGTATGGGCAGCTTCAGCCACTCTGAGGCGTCGGCCTTTACCGCAGTCGTGTCGCCATCCACAAGCATTTCTATAACCGCCCGTTCATCGCGGCTTTCAAGGCGAAGGCTTGCGGCGGTGTGCATACGCAACAGCTCGCACACGCCCTCCAAGGCGGCGTGCTCGCTTTCTATTGCCAACAGGGTGTTCAGCTGGGCTGTGAACAAATGCAGGTCGATATTATTCATCGTTTTTGCCCTCTTGGTCGGGAGCTTCCGTGGCATAAGTGCAGGCAGAGCAGGCGATTACGCGCTTTTGACGGCCTTTTTCCACCAGAAACGCGCCGCAATCGGGGCATTTTTTGCCAGTAGGAAGGTTCCAGGAAATGAAATCGCATTCGGGATTTTTCTCACAACCGAAATATTTGCGGCCTTTTTTAGATTTTTTGATAACCACCTTGCCGCCGCATAGCGGACAGTCCACGCCGGCCTCCTCGAAAAGGGGCTTGGCGTTACGGCATTCCGGAAAGCCGGGACAGGCCAGGAATTTTCCAAACCGCCCGAACTTGATTACCATAAAGCGGCCGCAATGCTCGCATTTGATATCCGTTTCCTGGTCCTTGACCTCAATGTCGCCGATTTTTTCTTCCGCTTCCTGAATTTTTACGGCCAGAGGCGGATAAAAGTCCCGTACGATGTTTTTCCATTCCACCTCGCCCAATTCAACGCGGTCGAGGTCGTCCTCCATTCGGGCGGTGAAATCCGCGTCTACGATGTCCTCGAAATAGTCGTTCATGATTTCATTGATGATTTCGCCAAGCTCCGTGGGGTAAAGCACGCGGTTTTCCTTGGTCATATATCCGCGGTTCATCAAGGTTGTGATTGTTTGGGCAAAGGTGCCCGGGCGGCCGATTCCCAGCTCCTCCATGGTGCGGACCATGCTGCCCTCGGAAAAACGCGGCGCGGGCTGGGTGAAATGCTGCGCCGGCAAAAATTCCTTTGCGGTCAGCTTTTCTCCAACTTCCAAAGCCGGAATAGTAACGTCCTTTTCGGAGTCCTCGTTCTTGCTGTATACGGCCAAGTATCCGTCGAATTTCAGCACAGAACCGCCGGCACGTAAAATTGTCTCGGATTTTGGGGATTTCGTCGCGGCGGAAATTTTCACTGCCAAGGTATCGTAAACGGCGGCGGCCATTTGCGAGCATACGAATCTCTCCCAAATGAGTTTGTACAATTTAAATTGCTCGCTTGTCAGCGATGCTTTTAACAACTCCGGCTTGCGTGCCGCACTTGTGGGGCGTATGGCCTCGTGAGCGTCCTGAGTGCGTCCCTTGGATTTATATTGGGGACGCTCAGCGGGCAGATATTTTTCGCCGTACTCGGATTTGATTGCGGTAACGGCGTCCTCGTAGGCGTCGTCTGATATACGAGGCGAGTCCGTGCGGATATAGGAAACCAAACCCACCGTGCCCTCGCCCTTTACGTCCACGCCCTCGTAGAGCTGCTGGGCAATGCGCATGGTGCGTGACGTCGCGTAGCCAAAAAGCTTGCTGGCCTCCTGTTGAAGCGTACTGGTGGTAAAGGGGGCCGGCGGCTTTTTGTGGCGCGTGCCCTGCTTTACCTCGGTTACGGTAAAATTGGCCTTTTTTAAACCTTGTACCAAATCATCTACATCGACTTGGGTTTTTAACTCGCGCTTATTATTATCCCCGGCATTGTAGCGGGCGGTCAGCTTGCCCTTCCCGTTGGCCGTAAGCATATTAATTTCCAGCGTCCAGTATTCTTCGGGGATAAACTGCTCGATTTCCTCTTCCCTGTCGCAAACCAATTTAAGCACAACGGACTGCACCCGCCCCGCGCTGGTGCCTTTTTTTACCTTTTTCCACAGAAGGGGGCTGATGCGGTAGCCTACGATTCGGTCTAAAACGCGCCGCGCCTGCTGTGCGTCCACCAAGTTCATATCAATCGGCCGCGCCTCTTTAAGGGATTTTTTCACCGCGTTTTTTGTAATCTCATTAAAGGTAATGCGCTCGGTGTTGCTTTCGTCCAGCTTCAGCGCGTGGATTAAATGCCAGCTGATGGCCTCGCCCTCACGGTCGGGGTCAGTAGCCAAGTAGATTTTTTTGGCGGCCTTGGCCTGCTTACGCAAGTTTGCCAGAATATCCCCCTTGCCGCGGATTGTAATATACTTCGGCTCATAGTCATTGTCCACGTCCACACCGAAGTGACTTTTGGGTAAATCTCTCACATGGCCGACACAAGCTTCTATTTTATATGTGCTCCCCAGAATTTTACGAATCGTTTTAGCTTTAGATGGGGACTCCAAAATTACAAGATTTTTTGCCATAAATTCACCTTGTTTAAAATTTATATTTTAATCCATGCCGCCTGACGGCGGCGGCACAAATCGGTTGGTGCAAAAATTTGCTTCGCAAATTTTCACACTTTACGACCTTACATATCTCGACCCGGGGAGCTTTCGGATAAGCCCCTTAATTTCCAAGCCAGTGCATATAAAATGTAGCCGCCCCGGTTGGATTTCGGTTATTTCCGCCAACATGTCAAAACTTACCGGATTTAAATCCAAGCTATCATACACCCGTTTTTCTTCAGGTGCAAGGAGCGATTTTTTCACGGGTTCGGGCGGGGCGTCCGGAGCAGGCGAAATGCCCAGCGCGTATAATATATCCTCGAAGTCCGAAACGGGAAAAGCCCCGTCGCGAATCAGCTGGTTGGTTCCCTCGCTTAACTTGCTGGAAATGTTGCCGGGTACGGCAAAAACCTCCCGGCCCTGTTCCATGGCTTGGTCAACGGTGATTAACGTGCCGCTTTTTTTCCCGGCTTCGGCCACAACGATTCCGCAAGAGAGGCCGCTAATAATTCTGTTGCGTGCCGGGAAGAAAAACGCTTGCGGTGTCGTGCCGGGTGGATACTCTGAAATAATACAGCCGTTTTTTATGATTTCCTCGCGAAGCTCGCGATTCTCGGCGGGATAGCAGATATCCGCGCCGCAACCCAGTACGGCAATTGTTTTTCCGCCGCCGGATAACGCACCGCGATGTGCCATGCTGTCAACG
>WQSB01000105.1 GCA_009788085.1 Defluviitaleaceae bacterium | reverse complement strand
GTCCCTATGGACAATCTGAAAAAGCCTTTTTATCACCGGCAAAAAGCCATAGCAATTAAATACGACCCGGACGAGGTTGCCCCCAAAATTCTGGCTAAGGGGGCAGGGCTGATAGCGGAAAAAATTTTGGAAAACGCCCAGAATTCCGATGTCCACATACACAAGGACGCTGCCCTTGCCGAAGACCTCACCCGCCTGGACATAGGCGAACACATTCCGCCGGAGCTGTACGAGGTTGTGGCGCAAATTCTGGTATTCATAAACGACTTGGACAAACAGGAAACCCGGCGGCTGGCGACGGAATTGGCTGCCGGGAGTGCGCCGGGCGGAAAATCCCCGTGATTACTGCGTTTACTCGCGGCCGTGTCGGCTGGGGCGACAAAGAAAGGCGGGGAAATTTCTGCGTTGCTCGTTACTTATACTTATAGACGTTTCAGTTGAAAATGGGCTCAGTCATCGCGCAAAAACGCCGCAGTCGCGGCACGCGCTCGACTTCACCGTTTTCAACTGAAAACGCTATATTTGTCAATGAGGAAAGCAATATATTCCTTTCGCCTTTATGCTTTATCTGCTTATATAGTCCATCAACAAAATCCCATATTTTACGCGCTCTTTTTTTGCAAAATTTCTTTTTTTCCAAAAATGAAAGAGGAATGCCTTTGTACTCATCATAAATTTCCAATGTTGCTTCCCCTGTATTATCGTTTGTATCTGAAACAACACAAGTATACTTTATTTTATAGTCAGAATCCGTTAAAAGGTGTACTAAATCACCCTTTTTGACACGAGCCAAACCACGCCCCCGCAGGCGTGATTGGTTAAACATTCCATATTTATTTATGAAGTAGTCAATGTCATATTCGTCCGTCCTAATGAAAATAATTCTTTCTTGCATACAGCCACGCTCCTTCTTTATGTGTGCGACATAAAATAATATGCTTGCCGCTCCCGGGGAGTGGCCCAAGGGTGCTGGTAGAGAGAAGAGGGCGGCAGCGCGGGGAGTGGGCGCGCTAACGCTTGTCATGGGATGATTGAACCGGCTCGGGAAGTGCCTGTGCAGGTCTTGCTTTACAGCAAGCCCAGCGATGGCACTGTCCCTCGCTCGTCTCACTAATCCCACGACTACGCTAGTCGCGCGCCTCACTCCCCGAAAATGCTTAAATCAGTATAGCAGTTTTACAAGCACATCATAAACATCTTCCCTAATCTCAATGAGAGATTTTTTGCCATTAGTCCAGTACATTTCTACTCTGTAACTTTTTTGTGCGCCCACCGCTTCTGCTAAAAGCCCTATAGGCCCAAGTAACAATCCCCCAACTAAACCTCTGCCCCATCTGTCGGGTGCATTTTCATCCTGTAACGCTTGCCGCCATAAATATACCTTCCCTTTATGCAAACCTGATTAAAAAAATTATATCAAGCTATTTTTCGCATCTCAATACTCAAGCCGAATAAGTAGTATAAAAAGCATACTACTTATTGCTGTACTATGCTCTGTGTCCGTGCCGTTGTTCCCGAAACTTTGTACAATGAACATTACGTTAAGACCGCAGATTATGTTGATGGGGTACGAATAAGTGAGATTGCAACAGAAGCCCTGCTTTTGAACATTGATACGCTAACGAAAATAAAACGGATTACCCGCCAAAAAAGCTATAAAACGCTGAGCCATGAAGCATTGGCAAAAGATGTAAATTTAGAATCGTCTAACCGCAGTGAAGAATTAATGGTTATATGGCAAAGAAATTTTAGGGCTTGGCAAGGTGTTAGATTTTCAGATTCCTTTGAAAAATGCACATACTGGTGCATAGCAGACAGGCAAAAACTTTTAGGAGATTTTGGCTACCCAAATGCAGAATTACGGAAAGGCATTTTAGCTTACAATCCATCACGCCCCTATACAGATTTTAATGAGTGTAAAAAGGTTAGGGAGCTAATGGTAAAATTGGATGTAGATTTTTTCGTTCTTAGTGCAGACAATACGAGAGTAATTCCGTTTGGGGCTGTCTCGACAACAGCACCGGATATCGGAGATACGTCGGGCGCGAAAACCCCGTGAATTGCGCAGAATTTGCGAGCAAACGCAGCAATCACGGGGTTTCACGCCCGACACACTTCAAGTGCCCAATTCCGTCTGCAACATGCCCTAGAATACCGGCACTACCGCGCCGTCGTATTGCCTCCAGATGAAATCGTAAACTCGCTGGGATTGCAGATGTCTTAAAATGGTGGCAAAAACATGATGGTCGGCATCCTCAACGCGAACGGCAAGACCGTTGGCAAAGGGGGTATCGGATGTTTCCATAATGAGGGAGTCGCGGACGGGGTTAAGATTCAAGTGGACAGCGGCTAGGACATGGTTTGTATTAATGATGGCCATGTCGATTGCCGGGTCATCCAGCATGGCGGGCAGCAAGGCTGCGTCGAGCTGCTGAAAGTTAAGCCCGAGGGGGTTGTATGTGATGTCCGAAACGGTGGCGCGTACGCCGCCGGCCGGGTCAACTCTTAGCAGGCCATGGGTCTGCAAAAGCAATAACGCCCGCCCGCCATTGGTTGCGTCATTGGGAATGGCCACCGTCGCACCGTGAGACAAGCACCCGATACAGTCCAGCGTCAGGGAATAGGCTCCCATGGGCTCGATGTGAACAAGCCCCAGCATAACAAGGTCATCGGACTGAGGGGAATCGTTCAAAAAGGGCGTGTGCTGAAAATAATTGGCGTGCAAGCTTCCGTCAACCACAGCCGGGTTGATGATGTGGAAATCGGTAAATTCCTCTGTGATAAGCTCGATACCCTCTTCCAACAGGAAGGGCCTGATGTATTGCAAAATTTCCAAGTGAGGGCGCGGCGTGGCACCAATGACCACGCGATAAATCCCGTCGCTGTCCGGCTGAAGACCCTCCGGGCCAGAGCCGCCGCAGGCAACAAAAGCCCCGGTCACAACAAAAAGCAGTGTAGCAAGTAACAATTTCTTCATTTTATTTCCTCCATTCATTTTTTCAAAAAAATAAGCCCTCATCAGGGCTTTTTGCGTGGACGTTTCAGATTAGCTTAAAAGCTAAATGCGCATCTTCCGGCTCGTAAAAAAACGAACCGGGGGAATTAGCACCGTGCGTCCGCCGGTTGCTGGGTTTCACAGGGCCCTGAACCCTCCACCTCTCTTGATGTAAAGCTTATTTAATTGTGAGGGCAATAATATACATAAAAAATTCATTTGTCAATTGGAAATTATTTGCATCAACTGGGATGATTACTTTTAGGATTTATAGATAGCGCATTACGCCATACTCTTCCAACCGTGAAATCGAAAACATCAACACTGAAATTCGTCAAACAAAAGCCCGCCTAGTGGAAGATTACACGAACAAGACTGACGCTGTAAAACGTCATATGTTCCATGTTATATCAATATAATTAGGGGCATCCGACAGGCTATTGATAAACTGGAGGATTTCCCGCTCATTGGTACTCCGCTGTCGGCTGCTTTGGGCGCGAGACCGCCTCTTTCTTTTCTGGGTGAAAATCACCCTCTGTCGAAACCTGTCTCCTTCGCCCAAAAAATCCGCATAAGGGACTGATTAAGCCTTTCGTCACAGAACAGCCCATCGTGATAGCCCTGCAAAAGTGCGGTAAACGCCTCGTGGGGGCGTAGGGGCATAAGCAGAATATCAGCTCCGGCAAGGAACGTCCCGAGGGCAATCTGGCCGCAGGTGAAATTGTCGGTTAGGGCGCGCATGTCCAGCGCGTCGGTGATAATTAAGCCATCGAAGCCCATTTCGCCCCGTAAGACGTCCTGCATCCAGAAATCGGAAAATGTGGCCGGTAGTTTTCCGGATTCTATCCACGGGGTCATCCAGTCCAGAAGGGGACTGTGCCCGGAGATGGCCGGGGTCGAAATGTGGGCAATCATTACGCCCTCCGCTCCGGCCTCTATTCCGCTTGCGAAGGGCAAAGCTTCTTGTACATAAAAACGCTCCAGTCCGTGGGCGTGAATGGCCATTTGAAAATGGCTGTCCTCATAGGTGTCGCCATGTCCCGGGAAGTGCTTAACCACGGCAAAAATATTTTCATCGCGCAGACCGCGCACCGTGGCGGCCACCATCGGGCTTGCCGCCTCAGCACTGCGGCCAAAAGCGCGTGTTCCGATTACCTCGTTGGCGGGGTTACTCCAAATATCAGCCACGGGGGCAAAGTTCATGTTGATTCCCAGAGTTGTCAGTCTTTGGCCGATTTCTTGACCGATTTCTTGTGCAAAGGCGGTATCATTGCGGTTTGCTATAGTATATGCGGCAGGGGTTGCCCCGCCAAAAAGCCGCCCGATACGCGAAACCCGCCCGCCCTCTTCGTCGATTGCGATAAACATGGGAAACCGCGACATCTCCTGAAGCTGGGAGGTTAAATCCTTCACCTGTTCAATAGATTCCACGTTGTCCGCAAATAAAATAATTCCGCCTGCGGGAATATCAGCAAGAAGCTGCTGTGTCCGCTGATTTACAGCGGTGGCCTGCCAAGGCAAGCGCAGCACAAATAATTGCCCGATTTTTTCCTCTAAGGTCATTTGCGAAAGCCAATATTTGAAGGAATCCTCAAGCGCGGACGAATCCCCGACTGGTTCGGGATATGCCACATTGGTGGAAACCTCTTCCGGCAGAGGGCAGCATGAAGCTTCGGGCGGCTCGTTCTCCAACAGGACACCAGCCGACGGCTCTAACGGAGCGTCAATCAATGGCTCATAGGCGGCATCGGCTGGCCGGCTCACCTGATAAACTGCTTGACTTCTTTCGCCCCTGTCTTCCTCCGGGCCGGAGGAGCACGCAGAAAAGGCCAGCCCAAAAATTAAGGCCAGCCCAAAAGCAGCAAAAAACATTTTTTTTCTGAGTTTACACATACATTACAATGACTTTAAAAAAGCCTGTAAAAATTCCCAAAAACGAGCGGTGGACGAAATGGACAGCCTTTCGTCGGGGGTATGAAGGTCGAGGTTTGTGGGCCCCAAAGAGATGATATCCAGCCCGGATATTTTTTCGGCAAACAAGCCGCATTCCAGCCCGCCATGGCTTGCCGTCACAAAAGGTTCGCGGTTAAAAACAGGGGTGTAGGCCTCAAGGGCTGTTTTCAGCAGCTTGGAGGCGGGGTTATAGGCCCAAGCCGGGCTTCTTTGGGCGAAGGAGACTTCCACACCCACAAGCTTAGCCAGTGTGACCAGTTGAACTTCTATCTGCCTATTGTAAAACTCCGACGCGCCCCGGCACATAGCCAGAATTTCCACGTATTTTTCCGATGTTTCCGCCACGCCCAAGTTACAGGAGGCATTAACAAGCTCCTCAAGCTCCAGACTGCGCGCCAAAACCCCTGAGGGCGTAAGCAACAACAGGGATACCACTTTTCCGCTGCATTCCGGCGTCAACGCCGGGCCTGTTGAGCCGACGGTTTCCCATTCTATACAAAGGTCGGGGTCGGCGACGCTGTTCTGCTCTTTTAAATCACTGCGGCATTTTTCCAAAGAAGCCTCAGATGCCGCCCTGTCGGAAACAAACACAACCGCAGTTGCCTCCCGGGGAATCGCATTAACCTTCATCCCGCCGGAAATCTCGGATATTCTTAGCCCGTCGCCCAAAGCGGCCAGCAGCAGCCCGAGTATTTTTAGAGAATTGCCGCGCTCCTTGTTTATATCCTCACCGGAGTGTCCGCCATGCAGCCCTTTTACGGAAATCTTATAAGCCGTTTCCCCGGAGGCAGGACTTGTCCGCTCGGCCGGGATTACATATTTAATTTCCGTTCCGGCGGCGCAGCCCATTGTAAACCTTGTGTCATCGGTGGAATCCAAGTTAATCATCCTACGACCCTTAAACACACTCATGTCCAAATTTTTCGCGCCGTCCATGCCTGTTTCCTCTTCGGAGGTCAGCACAATCTCAAGGGGCGGATGGTTTGTGCTTTCTTGCAAAAGTGCCATGCAAAACGCCACTCCAATGCCATTATCCGCGCCAAGGGTTGTTCCGCGGGCTTTTATAAAATCCCCGTCAACATACAGGTCAAGCGGGTCACGGGTGAAATCATGGGATGTGTCCGTGTTTTTTTCGCAAACCATATCCAAATGCGCTTGCAAAATCACAGGTTCTTTGTCTTCATATCCGACGGTAGCCGGCTTTTTAATAATCAAATTATGCCACTCGTCCTGAATGATTTCAAAATCCTTGGCGAATTCCGCTATGAAATCACTTACCGCTTTCTCATTTCCAGAGCCTCTGGGAATTTGACTAATCGCTTCAAAATGCTTAAAAACAGCACGAGGTTCATATGAATCCAAAACCATTATTATCACTCCTTAAAACTAAGCTATCACAGACATATGTAAATTGCAAGTTTTTCCCAAGATATGCTATATTAAATGCGAATCCACAGTTAAAAAATGACAAATGAGCAAACCTTTTTATTTTATTAATTTAAGGGTTCATTGGTCTGCCTCCTTAAGCTTAAACTTTTCAATAATGCCTTTAAGCGTTTCCGCTTGACCGGCGAGTTTTTCGGCGGTAGCGGTTCCTTCTTGGCTTAGGGCAGTACTGGATTGGGTTACATGGCTTAACTCTGAAATTCCATTGCTTATTTGGGAAACACTTTCAATCTGCATCTTTGATGCTTCCGCTAGGGGTTATTTATTTTCGTGGGTATGGACGCTTTTCATCTGTAAGCCCAAGCAAATAATCCACACTCGTATCATACATGAGTGCCATACGAACCAATACTTCATTGGGAATATTCCGTTCGCCTGTTTCGTATTGAGAGAGGGTATTTTGTGCTATCTGCAATTCACCCGCGACGTGACTTTGGCTCAAATTTCTGTCACTCCGTATATCTCGGATTCGGTTGTACTTTAATACTTCATATCTCATAAACATCACCGATAAAATTATAGTTTATCTCAAATAGAGATGCTGACTTATATCTCAATATGCGATAACATGCTCAGCGTGGTAAATTTTTATGAGTAAGGAGGTGTCCGACTATGGAGCGTATGGAACGGTTAGGAACTCGTACTATTGACGAGTTGGGGCGTGTCGTATTGCCCAATGAAATTAGGGCAAAATTCGGTTGGGGTGAAAAGGATTCACTTGCCATGTACTATGTTGATGGCAACACACTTATGGTACAGCTTGCGGAAAAATACCAAGGACAGCGGTGTGTATTTTGCGGAGCAACAGAAGCAGTCACGGCGATTCAAGGCAAAGATATTTGCGGCGGTTGTTTGGAAAAAATCAAGGCGACTTAGACCCACTCGGAAATAAAATCCCACCACAAAAAAGCGGGGAGCGTTCGGAAATTTTCCGACTACTCCCTGTTTTTTTCTATCCCTATCAACTAAGCGAAGCAATGAAAAATCATCAAAATTGTGCTATACTTAACAGGTGATTTTTTGAGCCTTGCATGGAAGGGGGGGAATAAAATGCTATTGAAAGAGCAACCAAAATTAGCTAATGATGAGAGCAAAACATTTGAAGAATCATACGAACGCATAAGATATATGTGTTACGGAATAGCATTGAAAATCACCCAAGACATAGGGCTTGCGGAAGATTCTGTACAAAGTGCATTTGAGAAAATCATGGAGCATAAAGACAAATATTTTTCGCTTCCCCCTGTTAAGCGGGATTCCTATATTGTTGTCATGGTAAGAAATAAAGCCATTGACTTAGTGCGAAGCAAAAAACATACGGAAATATCCATAGATACTATAAGCGAAACAGAACTAAAATACGCAGATTTTTCTGATGTAGAAAAAGTTTACGAAGATAAAGAGGGGTACGAGTATTTAACAAAATTGATAAAAGAATTACCGCCGCTTTATCAAGTAGTTTTTGAAATGCGTTATGTTGAGGGGTTCAGCATTGATGAAATATCTCAACTATTGGATATTAAAAAAGATACAGTTACAACGCAACTTGCACGAGCAAGGGCAAAAGTGAAAAAGAAAATCAACGGAAAATTTATCGTAATTATTTTAGCCGTACTTCTTGCCGTAAGCGCACTTATGCTTAATGATGATGTAAGGGCTGCAATAACCAGAAGATTTCCAGAGTGGTTGCGAAACTCTTTTTCAATAAATTTCAGCAATTATGATGGCGATGGTAGTGCAAGATATAACTTTTGGAAACCCGAATATGTGCCAGATAAATTTTTTGTACTGCAATACACACATGATTTTATTCCTATATTTGAATACGGATTGGAATTAGATGAGTATGTGTATGGGACTCATTCTTCAATATTTTATGTAGCCGACCCCGATTACTACGATAACCTGTTTGTTTTCTTTTCCGTAGTATGGATGGGGAAGTTTGACGAGGTTATGGGAGGAAGGATAGTATTTCCTGTGGAGTGGGTAGAGCATACCATAATAGAAAATAATGGTATCGAATATCATTTGCTTATTGCACATGATGAACGAGGCGAACGAAGTTTAGCCAATTCTACTGTTAATGTTAAATGGAGATACAGGGGGTTCGATTTTTTCATGGGAGGAACTGCCGACCCTGACACAATTTTGCGAATGGCATTTTCCGTTGTGCCGCTTGAAGTAAGCGAAGCAAACTACTAAAATTATCATAAAAGGCGTGGCATATTGTTCTTGCAAAATTAGCCACGCCTTTTGTATACAGAACTATAAATAATGAAAAAATTTCTGCAATGTTGTTATTTTATGCACCCCTCAATCGTTATATTAGTGAAAGGTTTTTCCAATGGAGTTAAACCAAAAAAATAAAGAGGAAAAAAACATGACAGTGAACAATGCAAACAACCCAAATTATGTGCCTCAATATGTAACGTGGAGAGGTGAAACCAACCGCAATTACAACGGACTTAATCAACAAGAAATAACAGAACGCCAACTTAGGCGTGAAGTGTTTAGCCGTGTCAACCAAGGCAATGTATTAGGTCAAGCACACTTGCAAGAAGTACAAAGAATTACTGGTGGTCAATCGTCCTCAATGACAAGCGGTATTCAAACGCAACATTCCGAGGCTATACGAAACCAGACTGCCAATGTTATTCGTGAACTTATGGCAGGGGAAGAAGAAGGTTCGTTAAGAATGAGCGTTTTGCAAAGAATGTTGGAGGATTCAATGCGTCCACCAACTAACGAAATATTGTCAGACCCTTCGGTACAAACCCATGCAAATAATAGAAACTGGTGGGCTTAACCCGAAAATACCATGAACGTAAACAATGTGAACAATCCCACAAAAAAGGAGGACACAACCATGATTACACCAACTAGCAACAACAATGTAAACATATACGCTAACCACGTTAGCACCCGCAACCAACAACCAAGCAACACCCCCGCACTACCCGCACCCGAAGCCCAAGCCGCCGCCACGGTAGAAATATCCCAACAAGCGGTAATGGCACAGCAAGCAAACGCACCAATGGAGGCTATGGCGGTTACAAATACCGCAAGCGCAAACCCTACATCAAGCAACGCACACGCAATTATGATATTGGCAAGGACAAACGAAATAATGCAAGGGCGATACATTGCCGCAGAAGGTGGCAGACCTTCATTTTATCATGGAGCAAATCAAGGGGAAACACAACTTTTCTATGACTTTGCGCGTGACCATTTAGGTATACAGGATTCACAGGTAAGACAGGATTTTGGAAATGAAGTTTTCGGCAATTTATGGTCGTCAGACGCAAGTGTGCGACAAGCTACCTTTTTTGCAATGGAACATCTTGCGACTGCAAATATTTCTGATGTAGAAGAAGCCGCCCAATTTTTAGCCGATGTTCGTACCAACGCATTTGCAGGGCAAATGTTTTGGGAACAGGGGTATATGGTTAGAAGTCACGTTCGCAATGATGACGGCACTATTACACAACAGCCCCATGTCAGACCAATTAGTGAAGATGTGCCAAGTTGGTATGTTGCAGGCGAACACGAAGCCATGAGAGCCGAAAGAGAAAACATAACAACTTTAGCGTTTCCAATATTCTTTCACCACTCACCCGACACTTTCCAAGAGGACTGGGTAAACATTTTGGCAAATGACGGACGGCAAAACGCCGCAGACGCAGTACAACGCATATTTGATATAGCAAACAGCGGGCAAGCACCAACAGCACAAACCGCACCACCACAAGTACCACCAACCCCCGAACCGCCCCCAGCAGCACCAACGCTCCCACCGTATACACCCGCACCA
>WQSB01000104.1 GCA_009788085.1 Defluviitaleaceae bacterium | reverse complement strand
GGGGCTCCCCCGCCACAGGGAAGGGCTTTACCCGCTGGAGCAATTTTTGCCGGAAGAGGCGGCGGTCGTAATCGAAGTGGTAGAGGGCTTTCAAAAAAATTTCCGTGATACCCATGGGAGGGGCTTTGTATTCCCGTCGGACGAGTGGTATATTATGGCGGACAAGTCCTTGCCGGATTTTAAAGCCTACGAGGATTTCCCCCAGCTGGACAATGGCGTGGGGATGCTGAGGCTCTTTGAAAAAAGCTTCCGGAAGGCTGATGCTTCCCGGGCAAAAAAACCTTTGTCCAAATCATCTACTTTGCCTGTTGGCTCCATTGGCATCATCACCGGCCACGCGGCGGGGGCATTTATTAAGGAGCTTGCCGCCGGATTTGAAAAGCGGCATCCGGGCGTGAAGGTAAATGTTCATGTAATTACAAATTATTTCTTCGGAGAGATGATAACCGTAAGCGGGCTACTGACCGGACAGGATATAATAACGCATCTGCGCGGCTGCGTGACAGAAGATGTTTTATACCTTCCGGAAAACGCCTTTCGCGCGGGAGAGACCGTTATGCTGGACGGCGTCACGCAAAAGGAGCTTTCGGCCGCGCTGGGAGTGACCGTAAAAGTAGGAAGCACCGACGGCGGGAAATTTTATCGCCAACTGGCAAAGGAGGCAAATACATGCTGCAATTTTGCGCATCCCAACAAATAAATGACCGGCCGTTTGCCTTCAAGGCGACGGGGATTCGTGTGTATTCCTTTGAGGAAGTGCTTTATCATGTGTATCATTACTGGCGGGAATCCGTTGAGGAGCTTCTGTCGGACAGAATGATAGCATGGGTGCTGGAGCTTGGGCATTCCTACTTGGCTGCGAGAATGAAGGAGCTGGCACGGAAGGAGCCTTTTACCCAGCGTGTTTTAGACTTTTTGCGGTTGACCGAGTATTTCTCAAAGGACGAGCTTACAGCCTTGCAAGCATCTCTGGAGGCGTGGGAAATGCGGCGCGAGTGGGAAAAGCTGCGGGAGCGCGGCGACTATTTTGTCAACCGGGGCGAACCAGGCAAAGCGATATCTCTATACAAACGGGCCCTTCAATATGAAGAAAACGCGACGTTGTTAAATAATTTGAGTGTGGCGTACATGCAAACAGGCGCGCCCAAAGACGCGCTGTCCTGTCTGATAAAGGCCCTGCGTCTGTCTCCGCGAAATTTTAAAATTTTGCTGCATTGCATCGAAGCCGCGATTCTAAGCGGAAGCTTTGACGACGCGGTCAGGTTATTAAAAAAGGCTCATAATAGTAACCCTAGCCACGCGGATATTTCATTCCTGACGGGCCTGATGTTTTGGGAGAAGAAGGACTATTCCGCCGCGTTGGAATACTTCGGCAAGGCAATTGAGGCTGACCCCGGCCTGCCGTACTACACTTATAAAATAGTAGACGTTCATTTGGCCATGCGGCAATATGAAAAGGCTCTTAATGCCTTGGAAAGCCTGACCAACCGCGACGTGAGCTATTACACCAAGGCCTCGGAGATTTACGCCGCCTCAGGCGACATTCCCGGAGCGATAAAGTCCATGAGAAAAGCCATAGACGCATCCCGGGACAAAACCCCGGACGCTGTATTGTACGCAAAGCTTGCGGGATACTACCGCCAGGACTATGACCCGCGCCGCGCCGAGGAAAACATACAAAAGGCCCTGTCCATAGACCCGGAGCATGACATGGTGCGGCTGGAAAACGCCCGCATTAAAAAAGGACTGGGCCGCACACGCGAGTACCAGTCCGTTTTAACGGATGTATTAAAAAGCTTTAAGGAAAGATATCGGGCAAACTAGTGAACCCGTTTTCAACGGAACCGCCTACACCTCAGGCGAGTCTATAAACTTACCGATAGCCGCTTCAAGAGCCGACATGGAGTCGCTTAGGCTTTGACACAAATGGTCGCAGGGCTGCCCGTTTTTGCACAAGGCTTCGATTTCCTTCGTGATATCATGAAGAATAGGAAAGCCCAAGTTCCCGGCGGTGCCCCGCAGAGCGTGCGCGTGATGCATGGCTTGCGCGCTGTCGCCGTCGTGTATGGCGTTTAGCAAGTCGATGGTCATTTGCTGACCTTTAAATTTGCTGAGTAAGGTTATATACAGCAACATATTGTTCATAATCCGGGCTTTGCCGTCGTTTACATTGATGTGTGGCAAATACTCGTCATAATCCACGTTAGACCCCCCTCTTTGGCGGTGCGTGATTGAGAGCATACTTCACAAAAGGACAAATTGTCAAGAGCAGAACGGATTAAACCTTTGCTCGTAGCCGATGTCCGTAGCCTCCCCGTGGCCGGGGTAAGCTTTCACATTATCAGGCAGGGAGAAAAGCTTTTCTTTTATGCCGGAAACCAAGTCATCGTGGCTACCCAGCGGCAAATCCGACCGCCCTACGGCGTCTTTAAACAATGTGTCCCCCGTGAAAACGAGGGCACTTTTTTCGTCGTAGAAGCACAGGCATCCCGGCGAATGCCCCGGAGTGTGAATTACCCTAAGCTTGGTGCCGGCAATATCAAAAATATCCCCGTCCGCAAGAAGTCTGTCCGGCGTGACCTTTATAAGCCGCCGGAATCGCGTGGATAGGTTAAGCTCGGGGTTTTCCAGCATGTTTTTCTCCGCGGCGTGGCAGCAGATTTCCGCGCCGGTTAACGCCCGGATTTCATTGGCACAGGCTATATGGTCGTAATGCCCGTGGGTCAGCAGTATCGCCTTTATCGTCACGCCGTTTTGGCTTATGGCATCGGCGATTTCGGCCTCACTGTCGCCGGCGTCAATAAGAACGCCCTCACGTGTGTTCTCGTCGAAGTATAAATAAATGTTCTGCCCCATGGCATTCCCGTCGATAGTAATTAGCTTCATATGGCCTCCACCCGATTTCTTCCGCCCGATTTTGCGCGGTACAATGCCTTGTCAATCTGGGAGAAAAATTCGTCCTGGGCGGCCTTGTCGTTGGGCGGGGCGTCAACGGGAATAATCGCGCCAGCCCCTAAGCTGGCGGTAATAAATGTGACTTCGGTGTCGCAAACAACGGGGGTTTGGGAGATTTTTTTGCGGAGACGTTCTGCGACGGCAATCACACCCTCAAGAGCTGTGTCCGGCAGAATGGCCATAAACTCCTCGCCGCCCCAGCGGAATACATAATCAGAGCCCCTCGTAATAGTGTCCACCATTGTGCTGGCCACAGCCTTAAGGCAGGCATCGCCGTTTAGATGGCCGTGCTTATCGTTAAATTTCTTGAAAAAATCTATATCCAGCATTAGCATCCCCAGCCATTCGCGCTTGCGCAGCGAGCGAGACCACTCAACCTTTATTGCATTGTCAAAGCTGCGTCTGTTGTTTATGCCCGTCAGCCCGTCGATTAGGCTTAACTTTTCAATTGTCTGAATGTGGTCGCGCAGCTGCAAATGCATATTCACCCGCAGGTTTACAATGGCCTCAATAAGAGGCTTGCGAATAAAATCAGCCGCGCCTAAGCCAAGTCCCCGCACCTCGTCGTTGGTGGAGTCGCTGCCCGTGACCATGATTACAGGAATCTGGGCCGTTTCCGGCAGGTTTTTTAATTCGTACAGAACCTCAAAGCCCGTCTTGTCCGGCATGTTTAAATCCACTAAAATTAAATCGACGTCTCCACCCTGCGCGACTTCTATGCCCTCTTGCCCGCTCTTGGCTACCTTTAATTCGTATGCGTCTGACAAAAACATGGACAGTGTCCGAAGTTCCAAGGGAGAGTCGTCTATTATCAAAATACATTTTCTGACCATATTACTCATTTTATAAACGCACCTTCCTATTTAAGCTTCCCAGTGTAGGGCATTATATCATTGTTTGTGCGTTTCTGTGCAACTAATTCTTACAGACGCCAAAGTCATCCCGTTTGTAAAGGGAGAAATCGTACCCTTCAGCCCTGCCCGGGAATAAATCCCCTGCAATTTACCGTTATATACGAACATTCCGGTTATATTATTGTACATGGCAATTTCCGGGCGGGGAGATGCGTTAAAGTCCATGTTGGGGGACTTGTATGGCGGGCAAAACCTTTGCAGAAGATAGCCAGTGTTCATCGACGATTCCACCGCCTCTTTCCAAACGTCCGCATCCATGTCAACCCCGGCAAACACCCCACGCGAGCCGTATAAATCCTCCGGCTTGATTATCCAATCGTCTTTGTTTTGGCAGACCTCCCGCAGGTCGAATTCGCCGGCGTTAAGACGCGAAGTCTCCGGAATATGTGCCAATACATATTTTTGCTCGGCTTCCGTCAGGAAGCTCAGCGTCTCCGGAAGCCGCAAAATCCGGAAGATGGCCTTATTGTGAATAATTTGAGTGCGGAAATGCCCCACGAAACACACCGCATTTTCCCGGGCAGCCTGTAAAAACGCGGGGATGGCGTCGATGTTATCCATGATGTCCCGGGTGACGGCACGGCGGTAGATAGCGTCCACCTGCCTCCCGTCCGGGGTGCGCAGCTTGCCGTTTTCATAAATAAAGTCGCGGATTTCGCAGATGTCCGTTTCGTATCCCGCGTTGCGGAACGCCTTTTGAAACTGAATAAACTCGTTGGACGTCGCGCCCTCCATAAAATCGGTTATTACAATACGCGGGGATTTTACGGCTCTTGTGTAGCTTTTGTAAATTTCCGCAAACTCATGCACCCATGAATCAAAAAACTCAAAGGTAGTAATTTCATAGTCCTCGCGAAGCTTTGACATTGCGTGGCCGTCACTCAATGCTATGTTAATTTCCCTGTCCTCATTCATCGCGCTCGCGCCGTCTGCGTTGAATTCGCAGAATTGGAAGCTGTAGTCGTCCTCGTTAAAAAAAATATCCAGCCGCGCAATAGGCAGCAGTCGAGGATAACCCGCCTCCGTAAGAATCAGCTCCTCAAGCCGGGGCGAAAAGGGGAACAGCTTGCGATAGTTTGCGTCATCAAGGTATTTTTGAATCACTTTGTCCAAGATGCCCACGATGGTTGCGGCGGCCGCCTGAAAGGCCGCCCATGCGTCCGGGGGGATTAGTTTCGGCATGTACAAACATGCCACGGGTATGCCCCGGTAAATTGCGGTTGAGCCCTCCATATACTCCACGGCGGCCTGCCCGCTTTTAAAATTTTCCTTTGGGTAGTCGCGCACTATTTGCGCAAATTTTTCGTTTATGGCTTTCATTGTGCTCATGCTATAGTCTCCTTTTATATATTTTAACGTATGGGAACAATTCCGCTGTATTCAATAAAACGCTGCCCTTGCTCGGAAAGTATCCAATCCAGCAGAAGCTGCGTGTTCGGGTTTGTTGAATGGGCGGTAATGGCGTAAACATTGATGGTAAAAGGGTATGTTCCGTTGCGGATATTTTCGATAGTGGGCGCGACCCCGTTTATGGCCAGAATATTTATGTCATCGCTGGGGTGCATTCCGGTGACGAAATAACGGAAGGAATAACCGATGGCAGACGATACATTGCGGTATTCATTCACGGCCACATAGCCGATTATATGTCCCATCCCACCCATCCTCTCTTCCATGACAGGCTCTGTTATAGGTAAATCCCCCATTATCTCCAACATAATTGTTTGACTGCCGGAGTTCTCGGGCCGCTGGAACGCGAGTATTCTTTCATCGCGGCCGCCCAGATATGACCAGTTTGTCACATTCCGCTGATAAATATCCTGTATTTGCGAGACTGTCAGGCTGGTCACGGGGTTGTCCTCATGCACAAAAAACACAAAGGCTTCCCGCGCAACGGGGGTTCTAATCAGCTCCACGCCTCTGCGACGGGCTAGTTCAAGTTGTTGTTGAGATGGCTGTGCCCCAAAAAATATGTCTATGAAACCATTTATAAGGCGCATGAAGGCGGCGTCCGTTTGGGAAATGGCCACATATCTGTCAACCGTATACTCGTCTAGTCCAACATATAACGCTTGCGCCATTGCCGCAAACACAGGAAATGCCGCCGTTGCACCATCCAAGCGGGGGAAGCTTTCGTCAAAGGTAATCATCGGCGTTTCTTGCATCACCACCAAGCTGTTACCATATCTAAACGGACGATACCTTTCAATGTCTACCTCGTGGCCAACTCGCCGGGCACCTTGGATGCCGCGCCAGTTGTACCAATTTCCGTCATACCTTATTACATTGTCCTCTTGGGCCAGCAGTCGTTCCCGCGCACGAGCTTGCCGCCCATCAATAACCGAAATAATCAATGGAATGCCGATGAAAATAATCATAATCCAAAAACCAACAACGGCAAAGCATCCAAGAAGCCCCTTAAAAACACCTGTTTCACGTTTCAGAAGCCCATGATATCTTGAGGGTGATGGGCTTATTTGCTTATCCGCGCCGCAAACCTTTTCCAGCGGAGTCAAATATTCTGCCTCATCGGGGGGCAGGCCGATTCTTGCCATGTCAAACAGCGTTGCCATCCACTCCAATGCTGGCTTGGCGTAAACCTGGGCGGTTTTTCCGCCGGACATTAATGCTTTTTTGGCTTCGGCTACGTCGTGATTTTTTATGTGAATTGTTTGCTCGTGCAAAGCGTACAGGTTTTCTTCATGGTAAAAAAGGCCCTTTAAAAGAGCCGTATAGGCTAAGGCGCGGTCTATGGGCATACTGTCTGCCATTCGGATTTCCAAGTGGCTTTTTAGGCATACATCCGGGAACATCATGGAGATTACATGCTCTATGTCGGCCTGGGTCATAAGGCGGGAGGCAAAGATTTCGGATACGGGGGTCGCACCCGCATAGCTTGTTTCCCCATTATCAACACGCAAAATCGCCGGGGAATCATAGACATATTTTGCATATTCGGCAAAACCAAAATCCCCGTCCAACGCACCGGCCACAACCATGGAGCGGTCCGGGTCTACGTTGTTCCAGATATGGGTTCGCGCAAGCCGCCCCGGAAAGGGACGGCCCTCGAAAATTTTTGTGTTATCGCATATTAACGAAAGAAGCGGGCCAATGATATTGGCCACTCGGAATTTGACGCGAAAATCCGCCTCGCTTTCGATGTCTATGGACACCTGGGTCGCCGCGGTGCCCTTCATCATATGTTTGCCGTTGACGCCGACGGTTGCGAAGTATTTGTACATATATTCATATCGCGGTTTGGGTATCAGGGGCAGGTCGTCGGCTTTACTTTTCGGGTGGTAGCCCGAAGTTTCCAGGCGGCAGTTCAGGTCTTTTAAAATAGGAGCTATCGTCTGGGTGAATTCCTCGTAGACGCGCCCTATTCCCGCGATTTCCCGGCTGGGGCCTATGCTGATTTCAAGCTGCGCCGCCGGCTCAATAGTTATGTACGCGCTATCGCGCATTATTCCGATAATCCGCCCGTCGGAAAGAATCGGCCGGCCATACAGCGGATGCAAACGGTTCAGGATTTCCTCAACACCGTTTTCATAGGGTAGCGACAAGCCCGTCTCGCGATGGGTAACAAAATGCTCCAGCTCAAGCCCCAACAGCTTGTCCGCTTTACACCCCGCCGCGAAATATTCCACCATCGCCGCCAAGTTGCGCTCCCGAAAATCCATGACGTCCGCCCCCTTCCGGGGTATTGTACCACAGTTCGAAGTCTAAGGACATTATCTTGGAAAATGGCCACGGAAATGGCTTTACTTATGGCTGCTTGTACAGGATAATTATAGCAAATGACTTTGAAAAATGCGAGTTGCCGTTTACTGTATGCAAGGAGGGCGGTAGCATGTTGGGCTTCTTAAAAGAGAACGTAATCGGGCAGCTTAGAAGGAGACGAAAATGGACACAGACGGAGCTTGCGGGATATAGTGGACTTGATAAGTTTTTCGTTTCCCGCTTTGAGACCCATGTGCGCAGCCCCAGAGACAAAGCATTTGCATCAATGATGCGTGCGCTGGACTTACCCGAAGATACACTTTTTTGCCCATGTTTGGATACATCAAGCATCCATGTCTTTGGTTTAAAAGACCAGCTTCTTCACGAACTGCAATGGGGAATCCATTACCCGGAAAGACTTAAAAAAGCAGAAAACCTGTTGATGGAACTAAGCGGCACGGACGGTTTTGACGTTGGCATCAACAAGCAATTTATTTTAAGCTGTACCGCACGTTTGTATGAAGCACAGGGTAAGCATCCGGGGGAAATTTTAGACATCACAAAAGAGGGCTTGGCTACTACCTATCCTGAGTTTGACCCGGAAACATTTAGGGGTGATATGCTTCTGTTTTGCGAGCCAGAACTGATACATTCCCGGGCACTGGCATATCGCAGAATGGGTAATACCGATAAATCAATAGGCCTGCTGCGCCGGATGAGCACAGGACTGGCCCGCCTGCCACAAGACGACCGAAGCAAGGAAAGTCTTCTTGCCCCGGTTCTATTGGATTTATCGCGACTGTTGCTGGACACGGGTTATTATGACCATGCTATGAATGCCTGTGAAGAGGGTATGCGGATGTCTAACAAGCGCAACAAAGGAAAATACACCCCCGACTTTACGTTTATCAAAGCAAAAGCCCTGCACAAGGCGGGCTCAATAAAAGAAAGCGAAGCCCTGTTTTTATCCGCTTGCGCAAGTTTCTCTCTAATGCGCAAGCAAAACGCAGCAAAAGAGGTCAAAGAGTATGCAAATAGGCTTGGCATAAGCTTTGAAACCTTTGACATGGAAAACCAGCCCGTTAATGTGCCCAACCTATCGGTAGAGCATGGAAGTGTAATATCATGCAAGACCTTGGGCGAGTTTTTTTACGGCTTACGGGCAGAAACAGGCATGACCATTGCCGAGGCCTGTGAGGGTATATGCAATAAATCTATACTAAATAGACTGGAAAACAATTCAAAATCAACCAGCATATTCAACCTGGAGGCACTTTTACAACGCTATGGCCGATGTACGAATAAATATTTCACTCCATTTTTGTCACTCAAAGATTTCGATATTTTACAACTAAGAAACCGTATTAACCTAATGCTGGCGACGGGACAATATGCCGAAGCAGAGGCGCATCTTGGCAAGCTGGCAGATGTTAAGCTGTTTAAAAGAGGGATGAATCTGCAATATATTAAACTGGCCGAAGCGCAGATTTATAATGATAAACATGGATATAACGACAGGTGCATGGAAATGCTTAAAGATGCATGGTTGACCACAAGAAAAGTTTTTGACGAAGACAGCATTGCCAAAACCCGATTATCCTACAGCGAGATTGTAATAACTAACCTAATAGGACTGCACATGTGCGAATCGGGGGAGTTGAGGCGCGGAGTAAGGCTGCTTGAAAGCTTATGTAACAGTATGAAGCACTACTATGTAGACGAATCTGCGAGAATACGAATGTACCCTGCCGTGCTGTATAATCTATCCAAGTTTATGGGGAGAATGGGTGCCCGCAATGATGCCTATGCACTTGCATTAGAGGGCGACGAACTGTGTACAAAGCACGGCGATTTCGACATGTTGTCCAGTTTTGCCATAAATAGAGCTGTCAATCTATCAGAACTAGGCGACAAAGAAAAAAGCGTTCCTATTTTTGCCCAAGCTTTCTACTCAGCAGGCTTACTTGGCGAAATAGCAAATCAAGTGGCCATTAGGCAATATGTTAAGGAACGCCTTGGTATTAATCTTGATGTGTAACAATCGCGTTAGTCTTTGATATCTTTGTTACCCCCAATATCAAAGGGGGTTACTACCTCGGCTTCGCTACAATCATACGGCTCTGTAGGCGGCTGTGCAAGTGCCGTACTCACCATCATCAGGCACACCACCCCAATACAAAACACGATTCTCCATACTTTCTTTACCATGTGAAGCACCTCCATAAATTTAGTTGGTTTTTACATCTAGTATATTAATTCATTTCACACAAAATGAAGATGTCCAATCGCACAACAAATTTGTTGCACGATTGGACATTTTTTATTTCCCAAGCGTATTGTATACTTTGCTCGTCAGGGGGACGCCCTTGATGAGTATACGAACCACTTGGCCAAGAATGATGCAACGTGCCACATTTTAAGACTAAACAGGGTAAAGGCTACTTTTGCCGATTATTTCAGCCTTTTTACTTGTTTCTCTAATTGGAAATCGGCTAAAAAAAATTAGGAGGTACGATTATGCGTACAAAAAAGGCAATTTGTTTGCTTTTGGCACTTGTTATGACAATGGCAATTGCCATGCCAATTTCGGCGGACGAGATTGTTTGCGAAGTTTGCAGCAATGAAA
>WQSB01000103.1 GCA_009788085.1 Defluviitaleaceae bacterium | reverse complement strand
TAAGATTTTTTTAACCGTGGGCGTACTATCCTTTATGTTGATTGCGTACCTGGTATCAAGCATTCTTTTGCAAAGGCATCGGGCACAGGACGGCTTTGGTTGCTTGCCTTTGGGGGCTACTAATGGTGAATGGGCGGCACGATTTATTTCAGAGAGATATCTGTACCTCCCTTCTAGCATAGACGAGCTGGCTACAAGATTTCCATATATTATAAGGGTAGAGGTGTACTCCGAAAGAGACGCGACCCCTCTTTCACCTAAATATGTGCGCCATATATTTACTGTATATGACCTCCGTGTGCTTGAGGTTTACAGCGGCAATGTGGAAATAGGAGAAATTGTAACGACAATGCAGATTAAGCGGTTGGTTGGTAGTGAAAGAATGCTTTGGGCAGAGCCGACTTTTTTTCGAGAAGCGGGAGAAAACCCTTTAAGGCCGGAATTTATCCGCAACTCAATTTATGTAGGTGAAGAACTAATTTTATTTTTACCCACCATAAGAAGGGGCTGGGAATTACACTCGCATTGGCCACAGCAACTTCCTACAGTTCAAGGCCTCTATCGTTACACTCCGGCAGAAGTACGTGCAGGGCATGAAAATTGGGTATTTGAAAGCGTCAATGAACACAATAATTTAGTGCTGACGGAAAAGGATTTATATAGCTGCGCCTTAACCGCTGGCTGCAAAAAACCTTTGTCCAAATCATCTAAATTGACCTCACTGCGAAAGCACTATGAAATGTTTTCGCGGTGATTCTGTTTGCAGTAAAGTCTGAATCTTGAAGAGGTGCGGACTCGATGAAGAGCATTCTAATTGCCCCGGCCATAGATGCATCATATTCTCGCTTGACAAATGGGTTAGTCACTGCTAACATTAGATTGGTTAGATTCAGCTAACTTCAAAACGCTTTCCAAAGGGGAATTCCGATGCCGATTAATCTGTATGTAGCTGATAAAAAAAGCCGATTCCAAGTAACATCCGTGCCAAATATCGGCTTATTGGAAAGCATGGGCTTACGCAGTGGCACTCATGTGACGATTCAAAACCGATATGCCCTTGGGGGGCCGGTGATTCTGCGGGTGGAAGACGCCTATGACCTCGCGCTTGGCAAGGATATTGCGTTGCAAATAGGGGTTGAGCAGGTAGCCGCGTCATGAAAACTGCGGCCAAGCACGAAAATAAAATTCTTTTAATGGGAAACCCCAATGTGGGGAAGAGTATTTTTTTCACGGAGCTGACGGGCATTCACGCAATGAGTTCGAATTACGCAGGAACAACCGTCAGTTTCATGAAGGGCCGTTTTAATATAAATGGCGCGGAATATACCCTTATTGACGTTCCCGGGGTGTACTCTTTGTCGCCCACATCGGAGGCGGAGGCCGTCGCGACGCGCTTTATGGAGAGCGGAGCGAGGGCCGTTATTTGCGTACTGGACGCCTCAAATCTGGAGAGGAATTTGGTCCTTGCGCTGGAGCTTCGGCAGTATGATATACCCATCGTGTACACGCTTAACCTGACCGACGTGGCTGCGCGTCACGGGATTACGATAAATGCCGCGCTACTGGCAAAGGAGCTTAACGCCCCGGTGGTTTCCACTGTGGCCGTAAAAAAGCAGGGATTGGACGAGCTGAAACGGCAGCTTGAGGCGATTCTGGCCGCGCCGGACGGCTGTAAGCCAAACGCCCGCGCTTGTGGAAAATGCGCCGACTGCCCCCGTAGCCATTCCGCCAACCCTTGGGTAAGGGCGAAGGAAATCAACCGCCGCGTCAGTACAAAAACCCCATCCAGTCCCGGCTTTTTAGACAGGCTGGGCGATGCCATGCTAAAGCCCTTCCCGGGTGTGCCCATTGCGATTCTTGTGATGGCCGTGACAATTGCCGTGGTGGTTTTTGGGGGACGGGGACTTCGCGCCGTCGCGTTGCTGCCGCTGGTGCGCCAAGTAATTGTGCCGTTTTTTACTAATATTTTCACCGCGCTTCTGCCCGAGGGTGTTTTTCTTAATATACTGGTGGGCGAATTTGGGATTTTTGTAATCAGCTTTGAGTGGATTTTAGCCTTGGTTTTTCCGTACGTGCTGTTATTCTATGTGGCGTTTACGTTTTTGGAGGATACGGGCTTTCTGCCCAGAATTTCTGTGCTTTTTGATAATATCATGCGAAAGCTGGGGGTTCAGGGCGGCTCGCTGATACATATGATTATGGGTTACGGTTGCGCCGTGCCCGCGATTATCGGCACTCGCGCAGCCACCTCTCGCAAGGAGCGTATTGTGATTACCGCCGCCATTTGCTTTGCTATTCCGTGCATTTCGCAGACGGGGGCGTTGGTTACTTTGCTGTCGGCCTATGCGTGGTGGATGTTCCCGGCTATGTTTGCGTTTTCGTTGTTCTTATTTGTGGCGGTTACGCTGGTGGCTGGGATGTTTGTGAAGGGCCGCGTTGCCCCGCTCTTGCTGGAGGTGCCGAATCTTCTGATGCCCAATCCGCGCGCCTACGGGCGCAAGCTGCTTACGCGCATGAAGCATTTTTTGCATGAAGCGGAAATCCCCATGATGGCGGCGGTTCTTATAGCCGCGTTGCTGGCCGAGACGGGTCTGCTGAACAGAATCGCCGTTCACGCTCATGCGATTGTAAGCGGATGGCTGGGCTTGCCCAACGAGGCCGTTATCGCGCTGATTCTGGGTATTGTGCGCCGCGAGATGAGCGTCGCGCCCCTTGTCGCGCTGGATTTGACCGCCTTGCAGGCTTTTATCGGAGGGGCCGTGGCCCTTATGTATATCCCGTGCATATCCGTTTTTGCCATTCTGGCCAAGGAATTTAAAATTAAAATTGCCCTTGCCATCACTGCGGGCACGATTTTCTTGGCCATTTTTGTGGGTGGGCTTATTAATCATGCTGCGCAGCTGTTTGTGTAAGGAGGAAAGTCATAATGTTAATTACCACGATTTCACAAAAAATCGAAAATTGGGCCCTTGGCAGGGAAATTGTTTATAAACTGGTGGCTCAATACTATCATGATGTCATCGAAAAGGAAGTCGTGCTGGCAAATATCACCCGTGACGACCATATTTTGTGCATCGGCGGCGGCATTTGCCCCTTCAGCGCGATTCTTCTGCATCAGACCACAGGCGCGAAAGTTACCGTAATCGACAATAATGACCAATGTGTGCCCAAGGCCAGAAAAATCATCGAGCGTTTGGGAATAGGCGCGTTTGTGAAGGTGCTGTGTCAGGATGGCGGCAGTGCCGGGCTTAATTTCGCAAAATATACCGTGGTTCATTTTGCGTTGCAGGTGTGCCCGATGGAGTGCGTGTTTTCACATGTGGAGAGGCATGTCGCCCCGGGAACAAAGCTTCTGGTGCGCAGACCCAAGGGGAATTTGAAAAAAATTTACAGCGGGCTGAACAACCCCAAGCTACATAGCTGCCCTCTCACCACCCACAAGAAGGCCCGCAATATCGGCAGCACCTTGTTATACGTAAAGCAACCTCCTCCGCAGTCCCTTCCAGGGGCAGCGGTTACATATGAAGCCGCATAAGAAACAGGCGCGGCAAAGGTAATTCTGCGCATTTCAATTTGAATGTACGCTTTTGAAATTGCCTTTGCGCCCGGAACAGTAAAAAGATGAAAGGTATAGCCAATCCATTTCATGGCTAAAATTTCCATATGATAAAACGATAGGGAGAGTTTGCGCATGATAGGAAAAACTGACCGCGTTATTTTATTAAAAGGTGATGCAACAAAATGGTATGACCAAGCGATTTTTATAGTAAACCAAAACACTCCGGCGGGGAAAATGCCCGTGGATTTCGTGGCCGAAGCGGAGAAGATTATTAACAATTACATGACTAGGGAAAAGAAAACGCCCGCTGCCGCGCAAAGCTTTGCCGCCGCGCCGGACTCCACCGCTGCTCCCGCGTTAGCTTCCGCCCCAAAGAAGCCAAAAAGCAGATTCGATTTCGCCCTTAATCTGATGATGATTCTGGCGTGTATCGCAATCATAGTTGTATTTTTGTACGGAATAACAGCTTAGAGTCTTGAAAAGCATAGTAAAATACGGCATAATTTAAAAATCCGATAGGGGGGATTTGACATGACTGCCAGTACAAACCTGCAAGACCCAAATTTATATATAAACCGCGAATTAAGCTGGCTTGAGTTTAACGAGCGCGTTTTGGAAGAGGCTTGGGACAAAAGTAATCCACTGATGGAGCGTCTGAAGTTTCTGGCTATTTCGGCGTCCAACTTGGACGAATTTTTTATGGTGCGGGTGTCTTCGCTGTTGCACAGCGAAAATCTCAGCCCGGATGCCTCGGGTTTGACTCCTGCCGCCCAGCTGGCGGCCATTTCCAGACGGGTTCATGAAATGGTAACGAGGCAGTATTCCTGTTTTACGCGCAGCCTTTTGCCGGCAATGGAAAAGGAAAACATCCGGTTCCTTTCCTATAAAAAGTTAAGCGAAAATCAAAAAGACCACGTGGACAGCTATTTCAGGGATGTTCTTTACCAAGTGCTGACCCCCATGGCCATCGACCAAAGCCGTCCTTTTCCCGCCTTGACCAACCGGACGGTAAATATCTTTATAGAGCTGGCGGCGGACAAACCCGCCGAGGCAAAATACGCCGTAGTGCCTGTGCCTACAGTTGTGCCGCGTATTGTAAAGCTTCCGGCTCAGGCGGACGCGGAAAAATCGTGGGACTATATTTTATTGGAGAACATAATTTTAGCGCATATTGAGGAGCTGTTTTTGGGCAATACCGTTACCCAAACGGCTCTTTTGCGCATCACCCGCAACTCCGACCTGCACATCGACGAAGAGGACGCCGACGACCTTCTGGATGAAATGGCGCGTTCCGTACGCGGACGCCGCTGGGGCGACCCGGTGCGCATCGAGGTGTCCAAGGGCATTGGCAGGCAGGCCGTGAAGCTTTTGGAAAAAGCACTGGAGCTTGACGAGAGCTGCCTCTATGAAATTAACGGCCCTCTGGACTTTACCGCGTGGTTGTCCTTTGCGGCATTGCCGGACTTTGCCCATTTGCGCAATAATCCCATTCCGCCCCGTCCCGCCCCGTCCTTTGTTAATTGCGACAACATGTTTGATGTGATTAAAAAGCGGGACGTTCTTGTGCATCATCCCTACATGTCGTTTGACTGCGTAGTACGCTTCGTACAGGAAGCCGCCGCGGACTCCGGCGTTTTGGCAATAAAAATGACCCTCTACAGGGTCAGCGGGCAATCGCCCATTATAAAAGCCCTAATCCAAGCCGCTGAAAACGGCAAGCAGGTCAGCGTCCTTGTGGAGCTTAAGGCCCGCTTCGACGAGGAGAACAATATCAACTGGGCACGGGTAATGGAAAAATCCGGCGTTCATGTAATCTATGGCCTTATTGGCCTGAAGACCCATTGCAAGGTCTGCCTTGTTGTGCGCCGCGAGGATGACGCCATCCGCCGCTACATGCACCTTGGCACGGGCAATTACAATGAGGCTACCGCAAAATTCTACACCGACGTCGGACTCTTTACCTGCCGGGAAACCCTTGGCCAGGACGCCTCCGTGTTGTTTAATGTCCTGACGGGATATTCCAAAACCACGGATTGGAAGAAGTTCGCCGTTGCCCCTGTAACGCTTCGCCCAACCTTTTTAAGCCTAATCGAACAGGAGCGTAAAAACGCGGCGGACGGCAAAGCTGCCGCCATTACCGCCCGAATGAATTCCCTTTCCGACAAGGAAATGATACAGGCCTTGTACCAAGCCTCTCAGGCCGGTGTAAAAATCCGCCTGCTGGTACGCGGAATCTGCTGCCTGAAACCGGGCATCGAGGGTGTTAGCGACAATATAACCGTTTCAAGCATAGTTGACCGCTACTTGGAGCACAGCCGGATATTCATATTTGAAAACGCGGGCAAACCACGCATTTATCTTTCCAGCGCGGACTGGATGGGGCGTAACCTCGACCGTCGCGTGGAAGTCCTATTCCCCATAGAGGACGAGGTTCTGTGTGGTGAGCTCACATCCATATTGGAAACATCCCTGTCCGACAATATAAAACGCCGAAGCATGAACCCCGACGGAACCTACGGCAAACAAAGCCGCCGCGGCCTGGCGGCAATCCAATCTCAAATAGAGCATCACCGCCATGTGGCCGAAAGCTACGCCGCCGCCACGAAGGAAGTTTTCTCACTGAGAATGTAGAAACAGGCCCTAATTGTAAATTCTAATACCCTCAAATATAACCATGGGCGAGTCGATTACTTCCTGTAGGAAGAGTTCTTTTTCCTCTTCGTTGTAATCTAAAGGCTGGACGACCACGCGGTTTTGCATATGGTCAATCCATACGATGAACCGGCCGAAAATTCTTGGTTGGGATAATCTTCCCCAAGCATATTCCAGCGTTAATAGCCTTTTCATGATATAGTCGAGCGTTTCGCCAAGCTCAGCTATCGTAAATGGAACCATTTGTATATCTACGTTCTCGAAATCCGCCAGAAAGTTTAAAAATATAGCGGCCTCGGCCTCGTGCCTTTCGACAATCATTACGGTGACATACCCGGTATCAAAATCGGGGAGCGCGCCGGCAAAATATGGTGGAATTACATACCGCCCCTCCTCATAGGTGAGCAGAAAAAATTCAATGTCCCGAAGCGTTCTGTTGGCCTGCGTAAAAGTCCGCGCCGCTTCCGCGCCGTAGAAAAATGTAATGCGTTCTTCCCAGAAACGGTCCATCGCTTCCTGGTCCATGTGGTGGAAGTAGGCACTGAATAAAAATTCCGGCGGTTCCGGCGGCTCGGCGCGTTCATATGTCTCAAACCGAAAGGCACTTACCCCCGGAACACCCTGCATCAAAACCGTCCAATCCTCCACGGGCGCGATTCTTTGTGACCTCTCCCGCCCGGAATCCCCGGAGTACCTGAAAGCACCACATCCCACCAGCAAGGACATTCCCACGACAAAAACCATACATAGTAGTTTTCTCATATCAAACCTCGCTTCAACTGGTTATGCGTTTTTTATAGCCTTCTTCATACACAGAGGTGTATTGCATTGCACGAAACAGACGCGCTTTTGCACCTCAAGATATACAGTGTTGCCGCAAAGCGGACACCTTACGCGAGTGTCAATAAACAAATTTGGTGTATCCTCAAGCTTTTGAAAATATTTTTCCTCTTTCAGCTTATGCAACACTGAAGCGAACTGAGCTTCACTTGCTCTTCTTCGTTTGACATGTTCCATTTTACAGACCTCTCTTGCCGCTTAATTCTATGCTATTGTACAATAAAATAAAATTTCGTTCAAATAATTCGAGGTGGCTTGTGGAAAAAATTGCATCGCTGGGCGCACCGCACTGAAAGCAAAAAAATGCGCCCTCAGTGAGCGCATTTTTTTATTAAAATTTTTAAGTGAGCCCTAGTCGTTTACGCGCAACGGATTAACCTTTACGCCGGGGCCCATGGTGCTGGCCAAAACAACACTTTTGAGGTAAGTGCCCTTTGCGGCGGAGGGTTTTGCTTTGATTACGGCGGCCATAAGGGTTTGGAAATTTTCGGTCAGCTTTTCAGTGCCGAAGGAAACCTTTCCGATGGGAACGTGTATAATGTTGGTTTTGTCCAAGCGGTATTCGATTTTACCGGCCTTGATGTCGGCGATTGCCTTGGATACATCGGCGGTGACGGTGCCGGCCTTGGGGTTGGGCATGAGGCCTTTGGGGCCCAGAACGCGACCGATTTTACCGACCACGGCCATCATGTCCGGGGTGGCTACAACTACGTCGAATTCGAACCAGTTTTCGGACTGGATTTTGGTCACAAGTTCTTCCGCGCCAACGAAGTCCGCGCCGGCTTTTTCGGCTTCAATGGCCTTGTCGCCTTTGGCGAAAACAAGCACGCGAACCTCGCGGCCTGTTCCGTGGGGAAGCACAACCGCACCGCGAACCTGTTGGTCTGCGTGGCGGGAGTCTACGCCCAAGCGGATATGGGCTTCCACCATGGAGTCAAACTTTGTGATGCTGGTTTTTTGCACCAAGTCCATGGCTTCTTGAACATCGTATAATTTTTGAGCCTCTACCAATTTGGCGGCTTCGATATATTTTTTTCCACGTTTCATATTCCGCACCTCCTAGTCTTCCACGACAATGCCCATGCTTCGAGCCGTCCCGGCTATCATACGCATTGCCGCGTCAACGTCGGCGGCGTTGAGGTCTACCATTTTAAGCTCGGCGATTTTTTGCACTTCCGACTTGGCAATGGTGGCTACCTTAACCCCGGGCCCGGGTGTTCCGGTGGCCTTGTCCAGCTTGCACGCCTTTTTCAAAAGAACAGCGGCCGGAGGGGTTTTTGTGATAAAGGAAAAACTTTTGTCCGCGTAAACGGTAACTACCACCGGGATAATCATTCCGGCTTCGTTTTTGGTGCGCTCGTTGAATTCCTTACAGAAGCCCATCATGTTAAGCCCGTGCTGGCCGAGGGCCGGCCCTACCGGGGGGGCTGGGGTTGCCTTTCCGGCCTCAATCTGCAATTTTACATAGGCCGTGATTTTTTTTGCCATTTACTTTCCTCCTGTGTGGTATTGGCGGGTACGATGACCCTCCCACTTTATTAAACGCACTCGCAGCCAATCCGGCTTTGAGATGTGCATTTCGCTTGTTTTTGTATTCCAGCGGTGTTACATGCGCTGGAGTACATGATAATCCACTTCCACTTGAGTTTCCCGCCCGAAAACGCTTAAGGAAATCGAGACGGTTTTCTTTTGGTGGTTGATATCCCTTACATTGCCCACAGAGCCTTCAAAGGGTCCCGTGATAATGCGCACCAGCTCGCCGATATCAAGGTCGAGCTCAAAATCGGGCACTTCGATGCCCATAGTGATGATTTCCTCGTCGGTCAGGGGCACGGGCTTTGATGCCGGCCCTACAAAGCTTGTGACGCCGCGGGTGTTACGCACAACGTACCAAGTGTCGTCTGTTATTATCATTTTCAATAAAACATAACCCGGGTAAATTTTGCGTTGGACGGATTTCTTCTGGCCGTTTTTAATTTCTATCATTTCTTGAACGGGAACTACTATTTGGTCAAAAAATTCGTGCATTCCGCGGTTCTCAATGATTTTTTCGAGATTGGCCTTTACCTTGTTTTCATACCCCGAATAAGTATGAACAACATACCATTTGGATTCTTCCGGCATAGGGCCTCCTTAGTTTACCAAACTTACAAACCAGCCGAACACCACACCGAATGCACCGTCCGCTATCGCGATGTACGCACCGAACAGCAACGACACTGCGATTACCGTAACAGTGTGCTTAATCATCGTTTGGCGCGACGGCCACACGATTTTGCGAAACTCCGCACGGTAGGTCTGATACACGCCTCTTACGACATTGTCTCCGCCCTCGGCGGTTTTTTTGGGTTTATTTTCGTCCATGTTAAGTCCCCTTTATTTCGTTTCGCGGTGGGCGGTGTGCTTATTGCAAAAACGGCAGTATTTCTTGGTTTCCATACGGTCAGGATGGTTCTTTTTTTCCTTTGTAGTATTGTAGTTGCGTTGCTTACAGTCTTGACATGCCAAGGTAATTTTAGTACGCATGGGTATCCCTCTTTCCAGTTTTGCTTCGCATTAAAAAACACCTCCACGGGTGTCCAAACGGATATTAGCACGCTTCTTAGAATATGTCAAATTTTTGTTGCTTGTTTCTTCTTATGGTGGTTAAATATGGACATAGGTTTTTAAAGGGGAATGCGCATGAAGCAGAGGTTGATTGCAGACTTTGAAAAAGCTTTTGGCAAAAAGCCCGACAGATTTTTTTTCGCGCCCGGGCGGGTCAATTTGATTGGCGAGCATATTGACTATAACGGGGGACTCGTATTCCCCTGCGCGTTGGATTTGGGCACATATGCGGCCGTCCGGCGGCGTGACGATGACGTAATACGCCTGGCATCAGGTAACTTCGAGCAGGCCGTCACAGTGAGCGTTGACAGCTTGGCTTATGATTCCTCTCACGGATGGACGAATTATCCAAAGGGTGTGGCCGTTTGCTTTGGCATAACCGCCGGATTTGATTTTTACATTTTAGGCGACCTGCCCAACGGCGCGGGATTATCGTCCTCGGCCAGTGCTTCTATGGTTACGGCTGTCGCGCTGAATTCTGCTTTCGGACTGGGAAAAAGCCCGGTAGAGCTGGCGAAGCTATGCCAAAGGGCTGAGTTTTACAATGGCGTAAACTGCGGAAT
>WQSB01000102.1 GCA_009788085.1 Defluviitaleaceae bacterium | reverse complement strand
TACCAACCGCGTGAAGGCGTAGCTAGAGTGAAGCAACCACATCTGAGTGCCACACCCAACCGCCGCACACCCCAAATTAGACTCACGTGCAATGGCTGTTGTTATTACGCGCTGAATGCGCTAAAATATTCGCAGAGGTGGTATAAGCTTGAAGTGCGCGAGAGTTTTAATAATATTGCTGGGGCTTATATTGATGCTGGGGGTGGTTCCCGTTTTTGGGGACTACCCCTACTTGTCTTTGTACGGCCATGTATATGAAGAAGAATATGAAGAGGAGCCGCTGTATGTTTCGGCATCTGTTTTGATTATGGACGCGGAAACGGGTCTGGTTTTGTATGAGAATAACGGATTTGCGCGGAGGTACCCGGCCAGCATTACGAAGGTAATGACCGCGCTGTTGGTGTTGGAGCATGTTGAGGATTTGACGCAGACACTGACATTTTCGGCGAATGCGGTGGCTATTCCCGATTACGCCAGCCGGATGTGGATGGCGGAGGGCGAGAGCATCACAGTGCTGGAGGGGCTTTATGGCAATATGCTGCCGTCGGGCAACGAGGTGGCACGCGCGCTGGCCGAGTTTGTTTCGGGCAATGTACCGGACTTTGTGGATTTGATGAACCGGCGGGCGGAGGAGCTTGGCGCGTATAACACGCGGTTTGTAAATCCCTGCGGGCTTCCCGGTGACGGGCAGTTTGTGACAGCCTACGACGTGGCGTTGATTATGCGTGAGGCAATTAGGCATCCTTTGTTTGTGGAGATTATCTCTACGCCATATTTTGATATCGCACCGACGCAGTTTAATGAAGAGGCTAGGGAGATTCGCAATACAAACCGTATGATTCGCCCGGCCATGCCGGAATTTAATGAATATGTAATCGGCGGCAAAACCGGCTTTACCAATGCCGCTCAGCACACTCTGGTGACTTACGCCAGGAGAGGTGAGTTTACCTTTATAATAACCACGCTGTACGCTCCGCACTGGCGGTACACCTATGCGGATACCGCCGCGTTAATCGGTCTTGCCTACGATATAATAAAAGAAATCGCATCAGATGAAGCATATTACGAATACACAGAACCGGACGCCGGCGAACAGGATGCTGGTGAACCAAACGACCAACCAGAGTCTGTTGGCGGCCCCATTGAAGGGCCTCCGGCCGATGATGGGAACGAAACCGGTACGGACACCCCGGCAAGCGTGGGCGGCATATCCGACATAGAGGCCATCGCAGTTGCGTCCATGTCGCTAGGTGTGGTTATTGTCGCGATATCGTTCATTTGGTGGTTTAAAAAGTACATATAAGGCCTGCCCTGAAAATGGAAAATTCTGTTGACAGAGGATTATGGATGGTGTAGCATGTTTTTAAAATATACTTATATAAAGGGAGGCTTTTTATGTCTTGGGAGCAAGGTATTAATGTCAACAATGTGAGCACTATTATTTGTGGCAGCAGGGTTTTTCTTGGTGTCGGGGCAATGCAGAAAATGGATTTTATTGCCGAACAGCTGAAAGCGCGTGGCATTAGCAGCGTCCTTGTTATGACGGGAAAAGCTGCGTACGCCAAAACAGGCGCGTGGGATTATGTAACAAAAGCGTTGGACGGCCAAGGCATAAAGTATACACTTTACAATAAAGTTCAGCCCAACCCTGAAACGCAACAGGTTGACGAAGCCGTGAAAATTGGCTTGGACGCAGGCGCGAAGGCCGTAATCGCCATAGGCGGCGGAAGCCCCATTGACGCAGGCAAGAGTGCGGCTATTCTCTTGGAGTATCCGGACAAAACCTGTCAAGAGCTTTATGAAATGAAGTTTTCTGCCGAGCGTGCCGTCCCGGTTATCGCAATCAACCTCACCCACGGTACAGGTACGGAAGCCAATCGTTTTGCCGTTGTTACCATTCCGGAAAAGAATTACAAGCCGGCCATTGCGTATGACTGCATTTATCCGCTGTATTCCATCAACGACCCCGCCCTTATGGTAAGTCTTCCGGCCGAGCAAACCCGCTACGTTACCGTTGACGCGGTAAACCATGTGGTGGAGGCTGTTTCCACTGTTTTAAACAATCCCTTCTCAATCACGCTGGGCAAAGAAGTTATGGACTTGGTCGCAAAATACCTTCCCGTTGCTTTAAAAGACCCCAAGGATTTAAACGCACGTTATTTCCTCACATACGCTGCAATGATTGCCGGCACAAGCTTCGATAACGGTTTGCTCCACTTTACCCACGCCCTTGAGCATCCCCTTAGCGGAGTGAAAACAGAACTGGCCCACGGCCTTGGGCTGGCCATGCTGCTTCCCGCCGTTGTAAAAGAAATTTACCCGGCCGTAAGCAAAGTGCTGGCCGAAGTGCTAAACCCGATTGTTCCCGGCCTTACCGGCGAACCGGGCGAAGCCGAAAAAGCCTCACAAGGCGTATACGCTTGGCTGAAATCCATAGGCCTGCCGGAAAAATTGGGCGACCTCGGCTTCACAAAAGAAGACGTCCCCAATCTCGTAAAGCTGGCATTTGAAACCCCCGGCCTCGAAGGCCTCCTGAAATGCGCCCCCGTAGCCAACGGCAAGGACGCAGTCGAAAGGATTTACATGTCGTCGTTCTAAAGAAATATAAAAGAGGGCCGTCTCGTGGACTGCACTGGACACCGGTGATACGCCGGGCGCGGAAATCCCGTGAATTGCGCAGAATTTGCGAACAGTGCGGCGCATGACGGCAAATAGAAAGGCGAGGGTTTGCTCAGATGATAATCTGAAAGCAAACCTCGCCTTTTTTTGTCGCCCCAGCCGACACGGCCGTGAGCAACATGAAGCAATCACGGAGTTTTCGGGCCTAGCGCACCGCTGGTACCCGGTTCCCTTAGTGAGACAGCCCCTTTTTAAAGGACACGTTCCTATGCAAGTATACTTTTGGCTAAATCTGCAGCGGTTGCTGCATCGGGGGAGTATAAATCCGCGCCGATGGATTGACGGAAATTGTCTGTCACCAGCGCGCCGCCTACCATTATTTTAACGTCATCGCGCTTGCCTTTTTGGGTGAAGTAGTCAACGACGTTTTTCATTTCGCCCATGGTGGTGGTCAGCAAGGAGGAGCAGGCTATTATTTGCGCGCCCTCGCGCTCGAATGCGTCGTAGAACATTTCGGCGGAAACGTCCACGCCTAGGTCTGTGACTTCTATGCCTTTACCTTCCATCATCAGGGCTACAAGATTTTTGCCGATGTCGTGCATATCGCCTTTTACCGTGCCGATTACGGCTTTGCCCATGGGCTCGACGCCTTGCTCGGTCAGGTGGGGCTTCAGCAGAGCCATGGCCTCGTTCATGGCTTTGGCGGCCATTAGCACCTCCGGCACAAAGACCTCATTGTTTTTGAATTTTTCGCTGATAATGTCCATTCCGGCCAAGAGAGCGTTGTTTAAAATATCATTCGCACTTGCGTTTTCGTCCAAGGCCTTTTGGACCAGCTCCGTTACCACCTTACGCTTGCCTTTTTGTAATGCTTCGGAAATTTCAGTAAAAATGCTCATATAATTCCTCCTACATATCGTATTTCTTGGGGTCTAGTTTTTCACATTCACCCATTATCTGCGCGGTGAAAGCTTCTGTGTCGGCGGGAAGGGCGTCTATTGCTTCGTTTAGGTTTTCCAGCCAAGTCAGCTCGCGGTCGTCAAGCTCCAAATCGCCGTTTTTGTAGCCCTTCTCCATGTGCGCCAGTGCCAGTGCCGCCGCTTTTTTGGCGCGGGGGTAGTAGCCGTCTTCTTTTACGATTTCCTTGGAAATTTCCAGCACAACATTGGGGCGTAACACATAAGCTTGCGGATTCAGCCTGCTGTCACTGTCGGCGTACAAATCGCGCATCAGCAGAGACTGGCCTTTTTTCGTGGCTTCGTTCATCAGGCGGCAGTCATATGTCAATTGCTCAAAGGACACCGTCGGGGCCATGCCGCCCAGAAGCCGTATGTTTTGCACGGATTCATTGCTCCAAAGGTCTGCCATGCAGGCCGCGATATTCCCCACAGGGGAAAGATGTGCGCAGGCGGCGGTTTTGCCCTCCATAGAAATGGGCGTGCCCGTGATGGCCTTTACATACACGCCCTCGTAGCCGCAGTCCTTGTGGGGGCCTTTCGCGCCGTTTTCGACGGCTACTACGCTTCTAACCGCCGATATTACCCGCACCGTGGACGCAAAGACCTTGGGAATATAATTTTTCTCCGCCATTACCATCGCGGTGTTGGCAAAACCGCAGGCGGTGTCCCCGGCGGCGATGATTCCGTTTTTGTCGGCGATTTTTACTATTTCCGGCCACAGCTTGTTCATGTCGGTGCAGCCCAGAACACTCAGCGCGAAAATTGACTTTGCTATGTCGCAGTACATTACCGCTTCGTCATGGACTTCCTTGCCGCCCACGGATTCAATAGACATAAAATCCGCGCCGGTTTTGGCACAGCCTTCAAAGGTTTTTAGCATGGCCTCCCAATGGCGGCCGCGCCACATATGTTCCAGTTCCTTGCCCTCACGGATATCGTTGGGTGTGATGCGCACCGCGCCCTTGATTCCGTACTTGGCTTCGTTCTCCTTGATGATATCAACCACGGTTTTGCAAACTTCTATGCCCCATGCCGGGTTCTCCGTCATTGGAGGCAGTGTCTCAATTTCCGCCACAAAACCCGGCACGGCAAGCTCCCGCGCCCGTTCGCATATTCCCGTAACAATTTCCGTGTAGTTGCGCAATACCTCGGGCATTGCCTCTTTTGTAATCAACATTTCGGGCAACGTAAAATTAATCTCCGGGTACATGGTTCCCCCGCCGATGGACATGCCGTTTTTAAGCGTCACCGGGTACAGCGCCTTGCCGTATACGAAATCCGCTAAGTTTTCGTACGCAGTTGCTTTAAATAACTTCATGGCTACAGACTCCTTTGCCTCTAAGGGTTTGTCCGCATTTTACAACGCTGACCTCTATAGCGCAAGAATAATATGTAAAAGGGAGTGGT
Organism: Defluviitaleaceae bacterium; assembly: GCA_009788085.1. GTDB lineage: Bacteria > Bacillota > Clostridia > Lachnospirales > WQUN01 > WRAH01. The sequence goes on along the minus strand of WQSB01000102.1, from coordinate 5,506 downwards.
CCATTTACCAACGCGCTTGGGCCACTCCCATGTAAGGGACTATTTCATCAGCTTGACTTTGCTGTTTCTGTTTGCGATTTGCCGCAGAAGTGTTTCGCATATTTGGGGGATATTGGCCGGGTCGTTGCCCTCCGTACCGGTCATGGAAAATATGCTTAGCTGGATTTGTTCATCGTAAAGGCTGGCAGAGGGCAGGCTTATCGGGTCGCTGTATCGTAACGCTTCGGCAACCTGCTTCAATTGTTGGTTGTATTCGGGATATTGGCGCGTGAGGGATTCGACATCGGCTTGCATCATGCGTATCGCGGAGATTTTTTGTTTAATTTCCGCATCTTTTGTCTCTACTGTTTCTTTGCCGCTTTTGATTAGGAGCAACCGAACGGCAAAAACGGCCAACAAAAGAATATGCAAAAATAAAAACAAGCCAATATGAAATAAGCCTGCGAAAAAAATTTCCCTAATTACAAAAGTGAAGGAAAGGGCCAATTGCGCCAGAAAGTATTGCCATATTGTCATAGGAAAGACCGCGAACCAAGGGTAACTTTTGGGATTGGCCAGCATATAAAGATTTCCGCCACAAAACATAACGATTGCCAAAATTGTGAATATATATGCTATCAGAAATGTAATTGTCACCGGCACAACAACGAACAGGGCCGTCGCTACAAAGGCCATGATTGCCGAAAGAAGGAATACGCCGTTTCTATTGCTAAATGAATTCATCTTATTGCCCTCCTTATGACTTTTGGCCGCATTCCAGGCAGAATTTACCACCTATTGGAATTTCCGTGCCGCACCCGGGACATTTTTTAGCTATTGGCGTACCACACTCTAGGCAGAATTTTGCGTTGGCGGGCAGCGGTTTGCCGCATTTTGCACAGGGTGAGACACTTGTCGGCGGCGGGGGTGTGCTGTTTGTAGCCGCACCCATGGTGTTTTGCATCATATTTCCCACTTGTGAGCCAACGACTCCGCCGACCCCGGCCATCATTCCAAGCCCTACGCCAAGATTACTCATTTGCCCTACGGCTTCGTTTGTGGCTACGCGCTCCGCCACGTCGAAGCCCCGCTCGTCTTGGTATGTATAACCTTCCAAGGCCCGTTTTTGAGCAAGCCCTTCCGCTTCCAAAATCATGCGGTGCTTCTGAGTTTCTTGGTCGATAAGCCCGGTCTGCTGCCGTAGCCGTGCCTCCGCCACATCGGCATATTGACGGAAATGCAGCTCCTTAAAGCGGCGGTAGCTGTGGTCCTCCTCCGGCTTTACAATGGCGGTAACAAAAAACCGCTCCATTGCCATACCATAGTCAAAAAAGTCTGGTTTAAACTGCTCATGCAGTGCTTCGGAGATGTTTAGCAGATGCTCGTCAATCTCGAAAATATTTATTCGCTCACGTTTGATATAACTGGCCAAGTGATTTTTAATTCTTATCATAAGAAAAGCACGCACTTTTTGAACAAATTCTTGCTGGCTGATGCCTTTTTCCGTGCCCACGATTTTTACCAAAAGCTTGCGGCTGTCCTCCACGCGCAAAGACATTTCACCGGACGCGCCAATTTGTATGGGAAAGCCATATGCAGGCTCGACATATTCCAGTTTGGAATCCGTGCCCCATTTGATAGCCAGTTGTTCCGTTTTGTTGATGAAATAAACCTCGCAGTGAAAGGGCGTGACCCCGCCTGTGGGCGCGGCAAATAGCTCCCCCACCAAGGGCAGGTTTTGCGTTTCCAGCGTGTGACGCCCCGGCGGAAAGAGGTCAAGGGCTTGGCCATTCATGAAAAAAATTGCTTCTTGGCTTTCGTGAACAATTAGCTGTGAGCCAAAGTTGAAATTTTCGACGGGATGCTTCCATATAAATGTACTATTGTCGCCCTCGTATTTTATTACGCTGGCGATGCCCGACGCCGCGATGTTGGCCAGTCCGATACGTTGCCGGACGTCTATACTTGCGTCGCAGATGGGGCAAGTGTACGTGGGTTGCCTCTCATCCGCTAGTTTCTTGTCCACCTGCAAATTGCAACTGCATCGTGGGCATGAAATATATGCTGTCAGTGCAACATCGGCAATGGTGTTGACTGCGCCTTGACAGACGGGACAGTGGGCAGATTCCCCCTTGGATTGGTCATACATAACCGTGTTTCCGCAGTGGGGGCAGTCTCTGGCCGCCATTTTGTCCGCGTCAATATGAATTGATTTGCCGCAATTGCAGTTTATTGACTTGCTACCCAACAGTCCCGTTCCAAGCAATCCCGTGCCCACCGCACCGCTTCCTATGCCGGCCAGTCCGCTTGTTCCGCCGAAAAAACCTTTTCTTACTTCCGCGTACTTTCCGCAGCTTGGGCACGCTATTGCAAAATTTGCCATATATAGGCCTCCTTTAAATAAAACAGCACTTAAATTTTTGACAATACAGCACCTAAATGATATAGTGAAATCATAAAGGAGGCTGAATTTATGCAAGTAGCTTTATCTGATTTAAAAGTCAATGTCGGCAAATATGTTGACATGGCAGAAACTACAGATGTTGTTATTACGAAATACGGCAAACCCGCTGCAAAAATAATCCGCTTTGATAAAGAGCCTTGGTATTCAAAGAAAATGCCCGAGCAAATTACATCTGTTGACCAGCTTTTTGGCACCCTTCCAAGCGATATTAACCCTGAAGATATCCGAACAGAGAGGCTGTCAAAATGGTTAGATATTCGTCAAGGGGTTTGAGAAAATAAATTTTGTGAGTATTGTTATGTTCTGATATAATTTATCGTAATGGTAGGCAACTGAACAAAATTTATATTTTGGACGTAAAGAGAGAGAAATTATGCGAAAATATATTTCACAATTTTTCATGGTTATTATTTTGCTCTCCTTTGTATCATGCGGCGGCAGAAGTGAAGCGGTGTACTTCGATAACGAGGAATATGAATCGAACACGCCGAATAAAACCTTTGCAGGGATATGGCATGGTTTTCTGGGAGTTCCTGCCGGTTATTCAGACAGATATTATTTTAACGAAGATGGCACATTTATTTTTATAGTCAGCGATATGGACGGGGAATCGAGGTTACGGGCTTTCAGCGGAAGCTGGGAAAATGCAAACGACCAAATTCTGCTAACCACGAAAAACCAGATAGAACTTTTTGGCGGCACCCTATACCCCGCAAGGGGAAGTATCGNCACAGCCTATCATATAGTTGGTGGAACGCTTGTTTACACCGCTCTTGCAGAGGAAGATTTTGAGGTGCAGCCTTACGAAATCAGCGATGTTTTTTTCGTAAATTTCTTTTATCCACGGGTCGAAGCCGCGCCCGATGAATACAACGAGGAAAATTTCCAAATGCGCTCTGTTTATATAAACGGGCAACAATTTTGGGCGATGGGATTTCAGGATATGTTTGATTTTTATTTTGAGCAATCGGTGCATCATGGCAACCGATGATGAAAATAAGCATTTTCTACCGAATAGGCAGGGAAGCTCCCCACAGGGCGCACCGCACCGGCTCTGCCGGTGTATAGGTGCGCAACATTAAATTTTTAAGGAGGATGAATATGCAAGCTGTAAAAGCATACCGAGCGTATTACGATGATGGATTATTTATACCCTATGAGCCGGTAACAATTCCTAAGGGTTGCCAGGTTGTCGTTACTGTTTTGGACTTTCTTACAGAGGGTGTGCAAGAGCCAAATGAGCAGAATTTTCGAGCGGATTTTTACAATATTCATACCGTCATACAGGAGGCAGACCCAAGCAAATCAGCATTGGGCTTATGGGAAGGCGAAGTATCTGTTCCAGATGACTTCAACACACCGCTAGAAGATTTGAAGGAGTATATGTACTGATGATTTATCTTGTCGATACCCACGCATTACTATGGATGATGTTTGAACCCAAAAAGCTATCGCAAATAGCAAAAGAAATTTTGGCTGATAAAAGTTTACGAAAGTTTGTCAGTATTACTTCGTTGTGGGAAATCGCCATAAAAAACCGTATTGGCAAATTGCCGCTACCGATGGGAATAGCAGACACAATTTCCAAAGTAGATGTAATTGGCATTGGCCGTATCGGCGTAGACCAGCGGCACATCGAAATATTCAATTCCTTGCCATTGCTACACCGCGACCCATTTGACGGCATTATCATTGCGACTGCGCTTTCAGAAAAAATGAGCATAATCACAGGAGATGAAAACATCCAAAAATATGATGTCCCATGGGTTTGGTGAGAACTTTCAAGGGGCTTCTTTCGCAAGCCCCTTAACTGCCCTACAACTGATTGTATTACTTGATACCAATGTCATCATGGACGCGCTTCAGGAGCGTTCGCCTTTTGATATCCCTGCCAAAGAAATTTTGATGCAAGGGCAGAGCGGCAAACTGACATGTCTGTTCACTGCTAACGCCGCCACGGACATTTTTTATTTGTACAGTAAGGCCCGTGATATTAACGCCGCTAACGCCGCGCTGGATTTTTTGCTAAAGGTGTACAAAGTTGTTTCAATAACTCATGAGGATTGCATCGCCGCACTGGCCCTGCCTATAGCCGACTTTGAAGACGCATTGGCCGCTGTCTGCGCCAAAAAAGCCGGTGCAGACTTCATCATAACCCGTGACGAGAAGTTTTTAGCGGAGACTTCGCCGGTAAAAACGATGTCGCCAAGTGAGTTTGTCAGGACTTCAATATGAAATTGACATTGTGGGCATACTGTGCATAATGTACATAAAAAGGACGGTGAATTAAATGCTTGCAATTAACGCAACACAGGCGCGAAACGAATGGAGCATGGTTGTGGACACAGTAATCCGCGAAAAACCACAATTCATCAAGAGAACACGCGACTATATGCTTCTCACGGATTTTAGTGTTCTCGAAAATCTTTTGTCTGCCTACACATTTAATGCAGAGGCTCTCCCGGAGGAAGACGGCACTGTAACGGTGACACTGGACGAAATAGAATTGGCCGAAAATGGTGCAGACCAACGCGCCGCGCTAAAAAAGCTGGCTTGCGCGATTCTTGAATACTCGGAGGATTATTACAAAGACTTCACTTATTGGGCAAAGGGAAGCAAGGTTGACCATATCCCCTATATATTCAAGGCATTGATGCTTAACGATGTAGAAAAGATTGGGGGGCAAATAAAATGCCGTCGTGGAGGGATTTAAGACGATTTTGTGAACGCGACGGTTGGGAGCTGTACAAGGACACTGACCATTATTTTTACCGCAAGCACGATGAAGCTGGAACACCGAGATTCACAAAGGTTTCCAAGGGAACTGGCGAAATCAAAGGAAATTTATGGCACATTATTTTGAACAAGCAACTCCAAGTATCGAAGGAGTATTTCAACAGCAAAATATAATGTGTGCACCTGTGTCGTTGACAAAACAGCACCCCAAATGATACGGTAAAATCATAAAGACCAGCTATTAAATGTCAAGCCCTAAATAAGCGAGAAATAATTTCTGGTCGCACTACCGTTTGACTTCCGATATTTTTGAGAAATGCACTCAAA
>WQSB01000101.1 GCA_009788085.1 Defluviitaleaceae bacterium | reverse complement strand
CGGGTGCGGGTTTCCTCCGCCATTACCCCCGCGGTTTCCTTTTTCACCGCGGCCAAGTCATTGGCAAGCTGACGCAAAGTCTGGTCAATCATTTTTGCCGGGTCCTCGGCCTTGTCCAGCAGCGCGTTGATGTTCGCCGACATGATGTTTTTGAATCTGCTTAAAATTCCCATTTAAATATCCTCCTTTATTATTGGTCGTTGTCGTCCATATATTGCTTCGCCAGTTGCGAGGCTTCGTCGTCAACCCTTCCTTCGAAGGTATTGAGGTCCTGACTCAGAATGCGTTCGGTTTGCTCGGCTTCCAGATTTTTTTGCGCCTGCTTGCGTTTCCACCATGTGAATAGTAGGAACAGAATTAATAGAATTCCGGCCACAGTCAGCACTGGAATCCACTGCGAGCGCGTTACCACCATGATTCTCCGCCCTGCGCCACGGAAAGCATTGCTAAACATGGTTTCGTTGTCAAGGTCGGAATAGTAGTAGTGCTGCACGAAGTCCATAAGGATGCCCTGAGCCTCATCGTCCATTACCGTCAGGGCTTGCGCGCCAACCGTCACCCACATTGCATATTCGTTGCGGGCGTTTTCGAAAAATACCAGCAAAACATGGGCCTGGTCGTTAAAAAGCTCGTTGTAGCGGCGTTCCGCAAAAGAGCGCAGAGACTCCTCTGTGGGCAGATTTGTGCTGCCGTCAATGTTGTCCGTCAGGTACAGATGAGGCCGTACCCCCGTTCTGTTGTGAAAGTCCCGCATTCCGCCCAAAAGACGACTTTCATTGCGTATCCACCGGGCGGGCTGGTTGTCCGTCACCATAGACGCGGGCACGTTAAGAGCCGCACCGCTTGGCAGGGCGTCACGGCTTACCGTGGACGGGGCTATTGTTACGGTTTGGAAACCTCCGCCCCCCGCAAACGGCACCGAAAGATTGCCCAGCATCCCGATTATCGTAGTTATCACGACTATCGCGAGAATTATCATTATCAGCGTGGTGCAGCCGCAACCGCCCCGGCCCATTCCGCCGCCGCCCATCATCGGGCCTCCCATCATTCCGCGACGACCCCAGCCGCCTCCCCAGCCCCAGCCTCTGCGGCGGCCCATCATTCCCATACCCATTCCGACGGCCATTCCCGTACCGAAGCCCGGTTGACGCCTCGGGGCTGCAGCCCTTGGCGTGGATACTCTTGGCGCAGGCGCACGGCCTACTCCGCCCAGTCCACGCCCGCCTCGGTTAGACGCGCCCAAGCCCCCTATCCGGCCGCTTCCTCCCAGGCTGCCGCCCATTCTTCCGCCGCCGCCTAATCCGCGACCCATTCCTCCGCCGCGCATTCCTCCTCTTGGCATTTAAAAACCTCCATTTCGCTTAAAAATAGAATTTCCTGTGTATATATCCTCAGGTGTTTTAGTCTTTGTATATTTATGCTTGCTCGTTACATAATAGTTACATCTTTGATTTTGAAAGGAGATTACTATGACACGCTTAGGTATAATTGGCGGACTGGCCGTGGGTATGATTATCGGTGCGGGAATCAGCATGACCACCGACGAAAAGCACCGCCGCCGTGTGATGCGCAACAGCAAACGCGCGTTACGCAAGGCCGGGCATTATTTTGAGGATATGTTCTAGGCTTTGCTTGGGGGCGGCAGTCTGCGTATTTTGAAATATAATCCGTGGGCCGCTGCCCCCTTTTTAATAAACGCAAAAAACGGCGGTTTGTCTGACCCGGCCGCTTGATTTTATGCTTTTTCCTGTGATTTTGTCAAATGCTTCAAGTGCTATAAAGCTTTTGCGTCGCGGATTTCGCCTGAGGCAGCACATAAGCCTGTGTGACACGGGTGGCGGTATTGGCTGTGGCGGATTCCAGCATGGCGAAAACTGTCTCGATGTCTCCCAATGCCTTTTCGGGGGTAGATTCGATTTTCCCTCCCAAGCGAAGGGCTGTATGGAAGTCCTCCAGCTCGTGATAGTAGCCCTGTCCGGGGGTGTAGGGAATCGCTACACCGGGTCGGTCGTCCTTGTAGGTGATGTTTACAAATCCGCAGTGGCGTTCTTCGAGATAAATCTCGCCGTGAGTGCCAAAAATGCGCAGGCCGACAAGAGGAGATTGGGTCTCCTTGCCGGTTACAAAGAAGCTGTAATGCCCCGCAACACTGTCGGGGAAGCTCAGCAGTGCGTTGATGCATGAAAACGGCGAGAAGCTGAGTGCGGACGGGCGACCGTGAGCAAAGACATTTATAACGTCACCAAAGAGATATCGCAGACGGGCCATATGATGCACACCCGTGTCCAGCAGAACTCCGCCTTCGAATTCCGGCTGCTGCCGCCAGCGGGTTTGGGCAAAGCCGCCTTTTTCCGCGTCCTCGCGATATTCCATGACATTGTTGTCTATAAAATACACGGGGTTTCCGATTTGCCCACCTGATATTAGGTATTTTATCAAAACGTTTTCCTCGTCATAGCGGATGTTCTCGGCCACCATTACCTTTACGTCATAGCGGTCTTTTAAGCGAATCAGATTCCGCGCGGCCTCGGGCGTAGACGCGAAGGGCTTTTCCGCTACCAGATGCTTGCCCTTTGTAATAGCCGCTACGGCCACCTCATAGTTTTCGCGGATAGGCACAAGGGTTTCCACCGCCTCGATATCCCGCCGGGATAACAGCGCGTTATAATCACTATAGGCCGATTCCATAGGAAGCCCCAGAAATTTCGCTACTTCGGAGGCTTTTTTCATGTCCTTGTCGCATACGGCAACTATTTCGAACCTGTCCGAAAGTCTCGCCAACGCGGGCGCGTGCAAACGCTCCCAAGCCAGCCCAAGGCCGATTATGCCCAATTTTATTTTTTCCATGCCATCCTCCATTAGACTTCTATATGGTGACAGTATTTACTTTTTTGGCGGATTGTATGCGACCAAACAGTAGGAATTTTAGCCCGACGCGGCAATGGGCAAGAAATAATTGTGTCTAAAAATGAATGCTAATGTAATTTGTCAGTCAAAAAACTACAAAAATACCCCCCTGTATGTGATTGTAAAATAAGCGAGGTATGTTACTATTGCATCAGCTCAAGAAGCTCTACTTTTCCAAATATGTAATATTTTCCAGGCTCTGCCAGTGGGAATTTTGACTAAAAGCACAAAACAGTCTAAAAAGGTTCAGCTTTTTAGACTGAGTTTTTTTAGAGTTTTGAACCCCCATATTTGTAGTTATAGCATAAAATTTGATAAAAAACAATCCGAACCTTTTTGGAAAGGCTCTGTAGGAAAATTAGAAACAGTAACTATTACAAAATGAAAAGGAGTATTTTCAATGTTCAAAAGTTTAAAGAGTAAGCTGACCATCCCCATTATCGGAATACTTATTGCTGTCGTGCTTGGTATTGTGCTGTATTCGTCCAATGCGGCAAGCGCATTGGCTGACGATTTAATCTGGGAACGTGCGTATGCGTCGTCCAGAGCGGCGGCGGCGCACATTGCCCAGCTAGAGGCACAAACCAATGTGGTGGCGTATGCGGTTGCCGGTGATTACACTCTTCTTTCCGCCATCATAGATTGGAACGCCGGCAACAACCGTCCGGAAAACAGAAACATCATCATCAACCGATTGCGTGAGCTGGGCAGTACGATGGCCGTGGACAGCTTTACCGTGCGCGACTTTGAGGGGCGCACCATCGTAAGACTACACGATTTGGATTTTTACTACGATATTGACGGGCTTGCCAACGCGGTCAACGCGATTCAGCACAGGCAGTCCACTACATCATTTACCTCTACGGCGGCTATGCCTATGAGCCTTATCACCACCGTACCCATCATACATAACGGTGAAGTGCTGGGTACAATGGCACCCATTTTCCATTTTAATACAGAAAGCTTTATAGACAATCTTACCCATGTATTTAATGCCCCTGTTTCCGTTTATCGTGGACGCGAAACCGTTGCTTCATCTCTGATGCTGGGCGGCCGACGTGCGGTTGGGGTTGAAGTAAGCGATGAAATAGGGGACATTGTAATTGAACAGGGCATATCTCACATGGTAGACCATTATATTGAGGGCGATGGCACGATTAGTTACTACATGCCGTTTTTGGGTGCGGCAAGGAACGTCATAGGTATGATGGCGATACATTTTACTACCACAGAGGCCGATGCAGCTACCTCATCTATGGTAATGACTATGATACTTTTTGGCGTTGCAGGTGTGCTTATCGCCGCAATCCTTATGTTTATCTTAATTTCCCGCAGCTTAAAGCCCCTTAATGGCCTTGCAAAAAATGTTAAAGAGGTATCGGCAGGGAATCTTAATGTAAACATTGATAGGGCCAACGCTCCCAAAGATGAGATAGGAGCCATGACACAGGATATTTACGGCCTGGTAGATGTCATAAAAAACATGGTGTCTGATTTATCCGGTATTCAACACGAATATAACGGCCTTGGAAATATGCGCCATCGACTGACCGCCGACAGATACCAAAACTCCTTCAAAGAACTAATGGAAAACGTGAATGGTATTTTGGACAACGAAGTTGATAATATCAAAGATATATGCAATATAATCGCCAGTGTGAATGACGGTAATTTTGATGTTCATGTTACAGACTTGCCGGGTGATTTCGTGATGCAAACAAAGTCTATACACATGCTGCTTGCCAATCTAAAAGGGGTCAGTACGGAAGTAAATGCCATGATTGAATCAATCTCAGCCAAAGGCGATTTGAGCTTCAAAACCGATGCAGACAAATACAAGGGTAGCTGGTGCGCGATTATGGAAGGGCTTAACAGCATAACCAAGGCTGTAGATAAGCCGTTTAAGGTGCTTGAAATCTCCTTGGAGGAAATGAAAAACGGTAACTTTGACCTGACTGATATTGATGGAAAAATAGCTGCCGCCGGCGTTGACCCAAGCCCTAAGGCCTATAACGGGGTGTTCAAAAGCATTATAGAAGCCTCTGAAATAACTGTTATAGACATATCTTCCTATATTGTGGAATTGGAAAAAATATTGTCACAGATGGCAAGCGGCGACTTGCGCAATCAAATCAACCGGAAATACGTCGGCTCTTTTGATTTAATCAAGAGTTCCGTAAACAACATTTCCTCAACGCTAAACAAAACTATATCGGAAATTTCATCCGCCTCCGAACAAGTTTTATCGGGCGCAAAGCAAATTTCCGCCAGCGCGCAGGATTTGGCCAATGGCGCACAGGAGCAAGCCAGCTCCGTAGAAGAACTCAACGCTTCTATCGACATGATTAACCAGCAAACCCGTCAAAACGCCGACAACGCAAAGGAAGCAAGCGAAATTTCCAACAAGTCAACAGTCAATGCTCAGGAAGGTAACGCTTCCATGAAGGAAATGTTGACGGCAATGTCCCAAATCAAGGATTCTTCCAGCGAAATTTCCAAGATTATCAAAGCAATTCAAGATATTGCATTCCAAACAAATCTGCTCGCGCTTAATGCCGCAGTAGAAGCGGCGCGGGCGGGCGAACACGGTAAAGGCTTTAGCGTGGTTGCTGAGGAGGTACGCAACCTTGCCGGCCGTAGCCAGGAATCCGCAACAGAGACCACAGGGCTTATCGAAACCTCAAACAGCCGTGTTGAAAGCGGGTCAAATATCGCTGAAGCTACGTCGCAATCTTTGGATATGATTGTTAAAAACGCAGCCGAGGTATCAACGCTCATAAGCAATATATCTGAATCGTCAAAGGAGCAGGCGGAGGCAATTTCACAAGTAGGCATAGGGCTTTCGCAAATATCACAGGTAGTACAAAGCAACTCTGCTGTTTCCGAGGAAGCGGCGGCGGCATCACAGGAGCTAAGCTCACAAGCGGAATTACTCCAACAGCTTGTAGCTTATTTCAAATTATAAAAGCTATGCCAAGGCATTTTATAGGGTTCCCCTGACTCTTTATGTTTTGTGTCTTGGCTCATATAGCCTATATGCCCTTTCCCCAAAAATGAAAGGGCATATTTTTATTAAAAAGCTCCTCTTGACAAAGGTTTACTATTGTAGTTCAATGATTACATCAGTAAACATGGAGGGGGTTTTTTTATGCTCAAAAAAATAGCCGATTCAGAGCTTGAGGTAATGCGGATTCTTTGGCGGGGCGGGCGGCCTCTGTCCTTTGCCGAGATAAAGACGGCAATCGAAAGCAAAACCGATTGGAAAAAATCAACCATTCAAACCCTTTTGGGGCGATTGCGGGACAAGGGCATCATTTGCACCCACAATCACTATGTAACGCTGTACAGCCCCAATGTAAGCGAGGAAGAGTATGTCAAAAACGAAGGGCAAAATTTTATCGACAAATTATTTGACGGCAACGCCATGAAGCTCGTAACGGCCCTGTGCCGAAACGGCCAGCTGGATGAAAACGATGTTGACGAGCTTAAAGCATTTTTTACAATGGGGGGTGAAAGCAAATGACGGTTCCCGTAATTTTAAGCGAGCTTGTCCGTACCGTTATTACAATGACACTTTCAGGCGGATTGCTTGCTGTGGTGCTTCTGCTGATTAAGCCGATTGTACGCCACCGCTTGCCAAAGTCGGCACAGTATTGTTTTTGGCTTGTGGCACTTGCTTCGTTTTTAATTCCTATATCAAGAATTGCGGCCCTGCCAGCTGCTATTGCAGACATTGCACCTATTCACAATGTTGTGGAGCGCAATGTCATTTCAACGGCGGAAGTGCGCAACAGGCCCCCCGATATGGATATGGCCATTATAACTACTATGCCCGGTATTGCCGGCCCTGTGGATTCTATTGATTTTGGCGTACCCGCGACACCCCCCGGCGAAATGCCGATTGCAATTCCGGAAGAACCGGGATTTTTTACAAGAGCCATCACCGTTTTTATGATTATATATCCTCTTATATTCGCGCTGGTGTTGCTCTACAGCTTAATCGGATATGCCAGCTTTTTAAAGAAATTGCGCCGCCGGTGTATCCAACCCCATTCTTTTGAATTGAATAAACTTGCAGAACTTAGCAAGCGCGCACCAAGGCTAATCATAAGCGACTATGCAACAACACCTATGCTAATCGGGTTTTTTAGGCCGGTTATTGTTCTGCCAAACCGCGAATATACAGAGGAGCAACTGCACAGCATTTTACTGCACGAGCTGACTCATATGCGGCGTTTTGATGTGGCCGTCAAATGGCTGGCTTTGCTGGCTTGCGCTATGCATTGGTTTAATCCTCTTGTGTGGATTACAAGACGGGAAATCGACAGTGCCTGCGAGCTTTCCTGTGACGAGGCGGTTATCCGAGATATGGACACCTTTGAAAAGCAACATTACGGCGACACGCTTATAACCGTAGCAAGCGACAAAAAAATCCCTCTTCCCGTGCTTTCAACAACCATGTGCGCGGAAAAGCGGGCGATTAAAGAAAGGCTGACTGCAATTATGAAAAATAAAAAGCATACAAAGCTGGCGATTTTAGCATCCACTATTATAATCCTAGCGGCAATATTAACCGCCTGTGCGTTGGGGGCCGCAGGTGGCGGGGCGGATTCCGGCGTCAACGAAGCATCTGAATTCACCCTTTCCGACGGGTTTGCCGAAGTTCTGCGGGAAGCCGTGGCCATTCACGGCATAAGCGATGACCCCCGCACGACGGGCGTGGCGGATGCATGGCTAATTGATTTTAATGCCGACGGCACACCGGAGCTTCTGTTTTCCGTAAGAGCTGACTATGGCTGGGTAGTGCATTACTATGTATACGGCGGCGAAAATACACCTGTCCGCTGGTTTGAGGGTATGGCCGCGCCTTTCAGCACCGGCCCCACGTCCTTTTCAATTGGGGTGGCGGAAAACGGCGCGAAATTTCTGCGAGAGTTTACAGGAAGCATCCGGGGCAGTTGGGAATACTTTTTCTCCTTCGAAAACGGCCCGGCCTATGTGACCCTCTCCCGCTACGCCGTTCACAATTTTGACTATACCGCAGACGAACATTACATCGAATTCATGATAAACGGCGCGGACGCAAATGAAGCCTCCTTCGAAACCGCACCGCAGACAATGCTTAGCATAGTGGAATTTATGTCCTTATACGAGGATTTTGCTTCGATACCCCTTGCGCAATTTGAGGTTTATGCCGGCACTGCCGCCATTGGCGGCCCGCGCACCATACAGGATTATGTTGACCTCTACATCGAAAATTTGGCGCAGGGGCAGAATGTCGGGATTTTCGCTTACGGCGACCCGGATAGCCCGGTTTACATTCGCCCCGCCAATATTATTGACATCCGCATTAATACCTTGGAAAAAGAAGCCGAGTTTGACGACATTCTGCCGGTCACAGTTGAGCTGTGGCGGCTTGATTTCATGGTACAAACCGACGACCTTGAATCCGAAACCCTGCGCTGGGGCACGTTTTCCCCCGATGCCGAAGGATGGGTCGGGCATCATACCGGGTGGAACGAAGCAAGAACACTCTTGGTTTTTACCCGGGACAATGACAATCTGGCCCTTCTTGGCGGCATCCCTTGGTGGATGGAGGAAACCCCATACGGGCTTGAAGGGGCTTTGCAGACATTTTTGGCGAATGAAAGCATCGCTCTTGTATCCACTGCTGAATTATGCCATTGCGGAGAACACTATGTAGGTGAAAATTTACGGTGGCCGACGCCTCCGCTAAACATCCGGGAATGGAATGAAGTGGATGATGAATTTTTGAACAATTTCCAAACCATCCACACTTTGACATCCCATGAGCAAGGGGGGTTTGAAAGGCCATATTGGCTGGTTTCACAGGAGGTTGAATTTAACCACCATACAATTATACTTTGGCCGGATGAGCGACTGCGGGATTTTAGATTTGTCGCGCTAGGATTCAACGATGATGACGGGCATGTGACTTTTTACACCCGGGAAATTTTGTTTAGAATTGGAGAATTGGCACCCAATGACGCCGTCGCATTAAATGTAAGCTTCCTTCATTATCTCATTCCCCGTGGCGGAATAATTTTCTACGATGCAAGGGGCGAGCGTAGAAAAATGCTTATCCACGAAAGTATGCGCGGCGGTTGCTTCCCTCTATTCAACCTCGGAATCCATGATGAAACCCATTTTGCAGGTTGGTCAGAGTCCCCCTTTGTCGAGAGGGACTCCGGCGTATTTATCGTCCATGGCTTTGGCGGACATGTTTCGTATAACCCACAGGCGGGGCATATGGGCGAGTTTTATTTTGCCGGAAACTTCCCCGCTCCCGGGCTGGAAAATGAGTCCATTGAGGGAATGGCCATTGTAACCCAGGACTCCTTGCGCATACATTTTGAAGTTGCCAGAAACGATATTATCCTTGAATTTACAGACGGGCCCCTTGGTACATTGGCTGGGCCCGGAGTATCATTTGAATACCTCCCGGGCCTCGGCATCACGGGGCTTACTTTCCATCCGTTCGAATTTCAAAACGGCCATGAGCCGCTACACTTTGATTTTACCGAAGAAAATGCCATTGCCTTTGGACAAATGGTAAGGCAATGGCTACATCTTATTGACGCTTATATTAACTCTGCTTCCTAATATTCCAGCTTTGCCTCCAAATATAAGGGCAAGTTTTCTATAGGAATGCGTTCCTGCTCCATGGAATCGCGGTGGCGGATGGTGACGGCCTTGTCGGTTTCGGAGTCGAAATCGTAGGTGATACAAAATGGCGTACCGATTTCGTCTTGGCGGCGATAGCGTTTTCCGATGGAGCCGGTATCATCGTAGTCGCAGGGGAAGAGCTTGGAAAGGTCTTGATAAATGGCCTCGGCGGGTTCGGCCAGTTTTTTTGACAGGGGCAAAATGGCGGCTTTGACCGGGGCCAAAAACGGATGAAAGCGCAAAACCGTGCGGGAGTCGGGCTTTTCTGGGGTGCCCAACTCCTCCTCGTCATAGGCCTCGCACAGGAAAGCCAGCGTCATGCGCGTCAGACCCAGCGACGGCTCGATGCAGTGCGGAATATAGCGGGTTGTGGTGTCGGCGGGGTCAATGTAGGTCATGTCCTCGTTGGAAAACTCCTGATGCTGGCGCAGGTCATAATCACCGCGGTCGGCAATGCCCCACAACTCGCCCCATCCGAAGGGGAAGAGATATTCTATATCTGTGGTGGCGGTGGAGTAATGAGAAAGCTCTTCCTGGCTGTGGTCACGGATTCGCAGGGCCTCATCGGGCATATTAAGCCCGTGCAGCCAATCTATGCAAAACTGCCGCCAGTACGCAAACCATTGCATATTGGTGCCCGGCGCGCAAAAGAATTCCAGCTCCATTTGCTCGAATTCCCGGGTGCGGAAGGTAAACTGCTTGGGTGTAATCTCGTTGCGGAAAGCGTGGCCTATTTGCCCGATTCCGAAGGGGATTTTTTTGCGGGACGTACGCTGGACGTTTTTGAAATTAACAAAGATGCCCTGGGCCGTCTCCGGCCGCAGATAAACCGTTGTCTGCTTGTCCTCTGTGACACCGGCGAAGGTTTTAAACATCATGTTAAACTGCCGGATATCCGTAAAATCATTCTTGCCGCATTTTGGGCAGGGGACTTTATTATCGTCTATAAATTCCTTCATTTTCTCCGATGACCAGCCCTCCGGAGACTCC
>WQSB01000100.1 GCA_009788085.1 Defluviitaleaceae bacterium | reverse complement strand
CTGTTCCAAGTAAAATCCCTCCTGTTCAAACATCGTAAGAATATGCAGGGGTATGGGTACATTATAAACGATACTCATAACCCCTACAATCGAATACGACATAAACAAGTGGATAATGTTCCTGCCTTGAAAAAATATTTTTACGAATACCGCCACGCCATTCTGATATAATGGTCATGGCGGCACTCACTTATTTTCTACGCCTTGCCCCCTTTCCCGGGACACCAGCGGAGCATGGGCAACCGCGCAGCGAGCGAAACCGGCCACTCCCCCAAGGCGGCTGAAAATTGATTTCCGTGGTACAACCCCTTCACTCTTTGAATTGTCATTTCCTATGTGCTATAATGCCCGCACGAATTCGAAGGAGGAATTTTTATGCGTTTTGTATTCACAGGCAAAGGAATGACTGTATCGGAGGGTATTAAGGAGCGCGTATCGCGCAAGCTTGGCCGGTTGGAGAAGCTTCTGCCGGACAATGCGGAGCTGTATGTAACATTCAGCGAGAACAAGCATTTGACAAAAATGGAGGTTTCCGTGCCGCTGCACAAAAGGATGCTGCGTGCGGAAGTTTCCAATGAGGACGCATCGGTATGTATGGACCAGGCAGCGGATATTCTGGAGCGGCAAATTGTGAAGTACAAAACCCGTCTGCGTGACCGCCGCCGCCGCAGTGTGGCCACCAACGACGAGTTGACTTTCCTGGGCGCACCGGAGGTAGCCGAAGCAGAGGCCGCCGAAGCCTCACCGGAAATCATTTTGACACGTACAAAGCGTTTCGCCCTAAAACCCATGGACGCCCAAGAGGCGGTTATGGAAATGGAGCTGTTGAACCACAGCTTCTATGTATTCCGCAACAGCTGGACGGATGAAATTAATGTAGTATACAAGCGCAACGACGGCGAATACGGCCTGATTGAACCGCAATAAGCATGTACGTCTTCGCCACAAATAATCCGGGAAAAGCGCGGGAGCTCAAAGAGATATTCGGGTCGGCGGGGCTGGAGCTTCAAACTTTGCATGACCTGAATTTATCCCTTTCGCCAGAGGAAACCGGAAACACATTCGAAGAGAATTCTAAAATAAAGGCAGTTGAAACAGCAGAATTTTTGCGCCTCCATGGATATCTCGACGCGATTGTACTGGCCGATGATTCCGGCTTGGCAATCGACGCGATGGACGGTCGGCCTGGGGTGGACTCCGCGCTCTTTTTGGGTGCGGATACCCCTCACGGCCAACGCAACGCTTTTATCATTAATGAGCTCCACGGTAAGCCGCCCGGTGAACGCACGGCTTACTTTGTGTGTGTAATTACCTGCTGTTGGCCCAGCGGGGAAGTTCTTACCGTCCGGGGCGAGCTTGAAGGTTTAATCGCTCAGGCCGCCAAAGGCGAAAACGGCTTCGGCTACGACCCTATTTTTTACGTACCCACTTTGGACAAAAATATGGCCGAGCTTTCACAGGAAGAGAAAAATAAAATCAGCCATCGCGGACAAGCCGTGCGCGAGATGATAAAGAAGTTAAAGGGAAAATGAAGCTACTACTAATAAGCGACACTCACGGCCGCAGGGAGGAGCTGGAAGCCCTGCTGAAACGGTATGCCGGCGAAGTCCGGATGGTTTGTCACATGGGCGACCACGCCGATGATTTATTAAAATTTCAACCGGCGTACCCGACGCTTCAAATGGCCACCGTCGCGGGAAACTGCGATTATGGCATGAATGCTCCCCGCGAATTAATCCTGACCGTTGCCGATAAACGTATTTTAATGATTCACGGCCATCAATTGGGCGTAAAGCAGGGTCTGCAACGTCTGGCCTATTACGCCCGGGAAAAAGGCGTAGACGCTTGTTTTTTCGGGCACACACATCAGCCTGCCATGTTTACGGCCGGGTCTGTTTTTGTTATGAACCCCGGAAGCCTCACAGAGCCGCGCGGCAGAAGCCATGCGTCTTACGGGCTGGTGGAAATTTCTGCCGAGGGGGAAATCAAGGGGGAAATAATATGTACACAAACCGGTGGGTAATGCGCGAAACCGACGCGGATTTAGAGTTAATGTCGCGGGTGCTGAACATCAGGGAAATTACGGCCAATGTAATGGCCAACCGTGGCATCCGCTCAAAAAATGCCGCGCTGGCCTTTCTAGCCCCATCCATAGACGGTCTGCACGATACGTTAAAAATGAAGGACGCCACAAAAGCCCTTGAGCGCGTCGCAAAAGCCATCCCGGAGGAAAAGATTACGATTTACGGCGACTACGACGCCGACGGCATAATGAGCACGGTAATTCTACACAAGCTGCTGCGCCGCTTGGGAGCGGATTGCAATTATTACATACCCCACCGTATAGACGAAGGTTATGGCCTAAACGCGGGCGCGGTGGAAAAGCTTGCCGAATCGGGGACGCAGCTTCTAATCACGGTGGACAACGGCATCGCGGCGGTTGCGGAAATTGAGCTGGCCAACTCGCTGGGGATTTCCACCGTAATAATCGACCACCACGAGCCCATGGAAGCCCTTCCTCCGGCGGCGGCCATCGTAGACCCCAAGCAGCCGGACTGTGAATATCCCTTCAAAGAGCTGTGCGCTGCGGGGCTGGCCTTTAAAATTGCCGGTGCTCTTTGCCGGCATATGGATGTCCCCTTTTCTGAGCGGGACGAGTTTTTGACACTTTCTGCCGTGGCTACTCTCTGCGACATTGTGAAGCTGGCCGACGAGAACCGCATTATCGTGAATTGCGGATTGGTAATCTTAAACGCCGACAAATTAATAAACCCCGGCCTGGGCAGTTTAATTGCCCTTCGGGGTTATTTGGATAAGCTTATTTCTACTTTTACGGTGGGTTTTGTAATCGGCCCGTGCCTGAATGCCACCGGACGTTTGGAAAGCGCGGACTTGGCCGTGGAATTGTTACTATGCGAGGCCGGAGACACCGGGCGTCGCATTGAGCTCGCCCGCGAGCTTGCCGAGCTTAACGAAACGCGAAAAAAATTAACATCTGAATGTGTGGAGCGCGTTTCGGCGACTCTCTCGGCAGAGGGGGATTTGCCCAAGGTGTTGGTCATCACCGACGAAGACGCCCACGAAAGCGTGGCCGGTATCGTAGCCGGGCGAATCCGCGAAAACACCGGACACCCCACAATTCTTTTGACCCAGGGCGACGGTGCGATGAAGGGCTCGGGCAGGTCAATTGAGGCGTATAATCTCTTTGAGGCACTATACTCCCAACGCCATCTATTCATCCGCTTCGGTGGACATGCCATGGCCGCCGGCCTGACCCTCCCGGCGGAAAATATTCCTGTTTTAAGAGACGCCCTTAATCGCGGCTGCACCCTCACCGACGAAGACTTTCGCCCGATAATACATATTGACCGAGTCCTCGCTCCCGAGGAAATCACCCTTGCCCTCTCCGACGAGCTTTCCCGCCTCGCCCCGTTCGGCAAGGGCAACCCCGAGCCGCTTTTTGTAAGCTATGGCCTTTATGCCGAAAGCGTCCGTGCCATCGACGAGAAAAATACTCTAATTTTCACCTTCGTAAACAACGGCCGCCGCCTAAAGGGCATCGCTTTTGGCCTAAATGAGCATTACGCCACCGCAAAAGCCGGCGTCAAAGCTGTCGAAGCCGCCGATGATAAATCCGGCGGTGTGCTGCTCGACGTGGTCTACTCCGTCGAAACAAATGAATGGAACGGCAACGTAGATGTGCAGATTAGAGTCTGGGATTTTGCGTTCAGCTGTGATGGTACACTTCATTATGCAGTATAACGGCAAGCAATTAAGCAGACATAGTTTATCGGAGGTGTGCCTGTTTATGGAAGCATTTGATTATCTAAACAATGTGTATAAAGAACTTTGTGAAAAATCGGACATAATCAATAAAGCCCTAAGCGAGAATGGGCTTAAGCACAAAATGGGTTTTTTTAATAACCATTATGAAAAAATAAATGATAAATTTATCGTCGAATACTATCCAATTCCTGTTATTTCAATAAACGGTATCGGTGATATAGGAATAGATATAAATAATGTTTGGTTTGAAGCGCAAATTTCAAAAGAAAAGGCCATTGCATTTGATTATACAAAGTTAATTGGAGTTATTGAATTTGAAATTTACGGTGCTGATGATTTTCTTTCCGAGCTTTACGACAAAGAGGATACTTCTGGGAGTATTGTTTATAAAATTAGGAATAGTTGCGAAACAAATTTTTGTGTATTGTTCAGTTTCGGTAGAAACTTTAATATTACAAAATTATTGGAGGCCATACATTTGTTCACAGTATAAGTATTTTCTTCAGTTAAGCATATAGCGTTTTCAACGGAAACGTCTATACTGTACAAATAACGAAGTATTAGGGGGCAGACAATGCCGGCAGCAAAAACCCGCTTCATGTGTGACGAATGCGGTCACGACCAAGCAAAATGGATGGGTAAATGCCCAAGCTGTAATCAGTATAATACGATGAAGGAATTTACAATAAAACCAAGCTTACCCGGTGGGGCAGGTGCGGCCTCGCGGGGTATTCAGACGGGGGCAAGAACATCCGTCGGCCTTGGCGGGGCGTTGGGTGTGTCGGCGGGTTCGTCCGGTGCGGGTGCGATGCCTGTTGGGAAAGCCCGGCTTTTGCGTGATATTGACGCAAAAACCGACAGCGAAAGCCGCCACGCCACAGGCATTGCGGAGCTTGACCGTGTCCTGGGCGGGGGAATCGTGGCGGGGAGTATGTTGCTTCTGGGTGGTGACCCGGGCATCGGCAAGTCTACGCTTTTATTGCAAATTTGCCGACACATGGCCCGGGACGACTTTCCTATATTATATGTATCCGGCGAGGAAAGCACGGCGCAAATCAAGCTTCGGGCAAACCGGCTGCAAGTGGATGTCCCCGGTTGCTACCTGCTGGCCGAGACTGATGTATATGCCATCCGCGATGCGGCGCAAGCCATAAAGCCCGCGATGTTGCTTATCGACTCAATCCAAACCATGCGCCTCTCCGACCTCACGTCTTTGCCGGGAAGCGTCACCCAAGTGCGGGAATGCGCGGCGTTTTTCACGCACTTGGCCAAGTCAGGGGATATGTCCGTCTTTTTGGTGGGGCATGTCACAAAGGAGGGCGGCTTTGCCGGCCCACGCATCCTCGAGCATATGGTAGATACGGTTCTCTATTTCGAAGGGGAAAGCACAAAAGGCCATTCTCACAGGCTGATTCGCGCAGTAAAAAACCGCTTCGGCTCCACCAATGAAATCGGCGTATTCGAAATGGGCGAAAGCGGCCTTACCGGCATAGACGACCCATCGGCGTATATGCTGGCCGGGCGGCCCCTGGACGCCAGCGGTTCTGTAGTCACATGTTCTATGGAAGGCACGCGCCCCATGCTGACGGAGGTTCAAGCTCTCGTAGCTTATACGAATTTCGGCACACCCCGCCGCACTTCCACGGGTTTGGACTATAACCGGATGGTTATGCTAATGGCAGTTTTGGAAAAACGCGCCGGGTACAAGCTGCAAAATTTTGACGCATATGTAAACATCGCGGGTGGCCTGCGCATAGATGAACCAGCCGCCGACGCGGGGGTAATTGCCGCGCTGGCTTCCTGCTATAAAAATAAACCCATCGNCCCCCATATCATGGTCATGGGGGAAGTCGGCCTCTCCGGCGAGCTTCGCGCCATCGCCCAGCCAGAACGCCGCGCCGCCGAAGCCGCCCGTCAGGGCTTTACCGGATGCGTTCTCCCCATGGCCAATAAGAAAAAAATCCGTGTTCCGGAGGGCTTCCGCGTCCTCGGCGCGGCCAACATCGGCGAAATGCTGAACGCGCTTATGTAGCTTTTACCAATAATTCTTATAGTATGCCTCTTCCGAGACGGGGCATACTATTTTTATGATTACACGATTTATAATTTACGGCGCGCTGGGATGCCTGATGGAAGTTTTGTGGACGGGGCTGGGCGCGCTTAAAAGCAAGAATTTCAAATTAAGCTCCACAACCAGTCTGTGGATGTTTTTTATTTACGGCATGGTAATTTTTTTAGAGCCGTTTTTCCGGTTGACTGCAGGCTTTAATTTTCTGTTGCGCGGGCTGATTTATGCCGCGCTTATTTTGACCGGAGAGTTTATCACTGGTATGATTCTTAAGCGGGTGGACTTCTGCCCTTGGGATTACAGCACCACGCGCTATCACGTCAAGGGGATAATCCGTTTGGATTATATTCCCGCGTGGGCGGCGGCAGGACTTATTTTCGAGCAAATTTACTGGACACTGGTTTAATCGGACAAAATCGTATATAATACACCGCAAGAGGTGATATAAATGCGTTGGGTTATGGGATATGCGGCCGCGTTGTGCGTGCTGGTGCTGATAGTCAGCCAAAGCGTAATCATACCCACGTTTTTTATGCCCTTTTTTCGTTGGCACTATAACCGACCAAGCGTCAGCCGCCCGGGGATGCTGGGGTATATGACGATTCCGGAATCGTTGGGCATGGCCCACGGGGATTTAATGGACGTGACGGCGGAGCTGTTGGATTACATGAGAGGCCGCCGCGTGAGCCTTGAGGGAATTACGGCTCATGCGGAAGGTTTTCGCGTGTACGGGGAAAATTTTTTCACCCAGCGGGAAATTTACCATATGTACGATGTACTGATGCTGTATAACATATTGTTTATCGTGCGGAATGTGGCGTTTTTTCTTCTTATCGCGCTGATTCTGGCAAAAATTTTGCTGAAATACGACCCGCTGTTTCTGCTGGCGCGGTGTTCTCGTGAAATAATGGCGGGCTTTTTGGCCCTGACCCTTATTATGACGGTACTGATTTCCATTGATTTCGAGCGTTCCTGGGACTTGTTTCATTATATATTCTTTTTCTTCGACTATGACCGGCTGTGGCGGCTTACGCCTTATACGGATTTGATGATTAATATGGTGCCTCTGCGTTTTTTCCTTAATATTTCGATTTTTGTCGGAGGGCTGATTTTCGTTGCGTCGGCTGTGATTATCACGGTTTCCACGATTTATCTGCGACGGCGCAAACAGGGGCTTATGTTATGATGGTATTGTGGGTAATTTTGCAGATTATCATGTGGATATTTATTGTAATTTTCGGGCTGATTCTGCTGATTCTATTGCTGTGCGTGGTTCCTATCCGCTATAAAATCAACGGTGAGACAGACGGCGAAATTTATGCCCGGGTAAGTTATTTGTTTGGCCTCGTGAGCTTTGTTTACGAATTTCGTGAAGGGGAAGGAAAATCCACTCTCCGAATCGCGGGAATTCGGCTGAGCCGAAGGACAAAAGAAAAAGCAGCCGAGGCCGTCACGGATTCGGCAAAAAAAGCCACTGTTGAAACCGAGGATTCCATAATTGAAGCAAAACTCGACGATTCAGAAAGCCATGAAAGCCCGAAAAAACCGGAAAAAAAATCCGGCGGATTTATGAAAATGATAAAGACTGTCAAAGCAGTCTTGACATACCCGCAAGGAAAAACTATCATAAAGCTGGTGTTCGAGGCGATTCGTAGGACAGGCCGTGTAATTTGGCCCAAGTATCTGCGCGTTTCGGGCAAGGTCGGATTTGCCGACCCCTCCGCAACGGGTATGTTTGTCGGGGCCTACGAAGCCTTGGCCGGGGCGTTCCGGATGCGGCACGCAGTATGTATCTCCGGTGATTTCACAGCGGAGTCCACGGTAGTGAGTTTGAGTATCGCGGCAAAAGGAAGCGTCAGCATTGCGCGAATTTCTATACCATTTATTCGGCTTTTGTTTCGGAAACCCATCCGAACTTTGATAAAAGACATCTGGCGAAAGGAAGATTCTGATGAATAGTAGCGACAACCTGAAAATGTTTTTTTCCAAAATGGAGGACTTTGTTTCCACAAAAACCGTTGTGGGCGACGCTGTGCATATAGGGGATGTGATTCTCGTACCTCTGGTGGATATTACGTTTGGCATGGGCACGGGCGGCGGCGGTGAAGATGGCAAGTCCGGCGGTGGCGGTGGCGGCGGTGCAAAAATGTCCCCCTCGGCGGTAGTTGTCATTATAAACGGAACGGCGCAGCTTATTAACGTAAAAGGCCAGGACAGTGTCAACAAGCTTATCGACATGGTTCCGGGCATATTATCAAAATTTAATCTAGGTTCGTTATTTGGCAAAAAAGACGACGCTGAAGAACAGCTGGAAAGTATAGGCGATTAGCAAATGGACGCTTCTTATATAAACCCTTTTGTTCAGGGTGCGCAGAAGGTTTTTGCGTCGGTCTGTCAGGAATCCCCCGCGCTGGGTAAGGTTTTTGTCAAGCCGTCGCCCTATGCCGCCTCCGAGGTTTCCGTGGCGGTTTATATCTGCGGGGCTTTTGAGGGCGAGGTCGTCTACAGCATGACGGAGGAAACAGGATGCTTCATCGTCTCCCGTATGATGATGGGGATGCCCGTTGATTCTCTGAGGGACGACATGGCCCAATCCGCCGTGTCAGAGCTGGCAAACATAATTTCCGGCAATGTGGCTACCATTTTCGCCGGTAGGGAAATTGTTGTGGATATCAAACCGCCACAGCTTCGCTTTAATGCCGTTCCGGGGGATTTTCCCTTTGTGTCTAAGGTTGCGAAGGTCGTCTGTGTCCCGATGAAGTTCCAGGACGGGCACGAATTTCAAGTTGATGTGATGATTCCGTAGAAATCCGCGCCCATCCGCCCAGCGGCAACGTCATATTCGGCGTAGTGTGACCGCAGGATAGGCCGCTTATTGTCGGCTTATTTTCCGGGATAATTAACTCCTCTATCGCGATTTTCAGACTTTCCGGCGTTTCCGGCGAAAAATCACCCAAGACTATACCCGCCGCCTCCCGAAACTTCCCCGCCTGCTTCAATTGCAAAAATAATCTGTCCACCCGGTAGGGCGGCTCTTGTGTTTCTTCCATAAACAAGACGCGCCCCCGGGTTTTTATTTCGTAGGGCGTGCCCAAGGATGCCGCAAGAAGGCTCAGATTTCCACCGGTCAAAATGCCGGAGGCATTGCCGGGGACGATGGTTTTTAAAAGCGAAGCCGAAGACAAATCTCCTTGGCAAACCCCTTGGCCCCCGGCAAAAAGATTGTCGCGCAGAGACGATAGCGTAATAGGGTCCGGCTCGCCTGTGCCAAAGTCAGCGGCGGGCATTGGACCGTGGAAGGTTATGAGCTTACATATTTGATTCAGTGCGATGTGCAAAGCGGTTACGTCACTGTATCCCACAAAGATTTTTGGATTGCGGGATATTAGGCTATAGTCTAGGTATGGCAGTAGTCGTGCAGAGCCATAACCTCCACGTGCCATAAAGATTCCGCGTACTTCCTTGGACGCGAAATTTTCGTGCAGGTCTTCCAAGCGGCGGGCGTCTGTTCCGGCCAAATAGTCGCGGCCCGCATGGCAGCTGGGCATCAGGCGCACCTTCAGACCCAGGCTTTCGAGTAAACGCACCCCTGCTTCCAATTTGGCCGGGGCGCATGGGCCTGACGCAGCCGTTATGGCCACCAAGTCCCCCCGGTGCAAAAGCTTTGGCATTTTCATATACACCACCCTTCATATACATATTCCGGGGCAAGTGTTATGGTTAATGACATTCAGCGTTTGCCATATAAATTCTTAAAGCGTGGCTTTCATTTCATTTTTAAGCTTGTGGACAAAGGTTGCAACCTGCCCGGTTTCCACCTTTTTGCTTAAGGACTTGTCCCGGGTTACGACTTCGCAGCAGTTTTCTTTTATATTACGGGGGCTGACGATTATTCGAATCGGCACACCCAGAAGGTCGGCGTCGGAGAACATCACACCCGCGCTTACGGGGCGGTCGTCGTATATTACTTCCATGCCGGTGGCTTGGAGGTCTGCATACAGCTTATCGGCTAGGGCCTTTGCCTCCGGGTCGTTGGCGCGGACGCAGCATAACTGAACCTGCCACGGCGCAATGCTCATGGGCCAGATGGGGCCGTAATCATCGTGGTGGGCTTCGCATACGGCGGCGGCCAAGCGGCCCACGCCTATTCCGTAGCAACCCATGACGGGATAATTCAACTGGCCGCTGTCGTTGGTGTAGGTCATGCCCATGGATTTTGTATATTTGTCGCCCAACTGAAAAATATTGCCGACTTCGATTCCCCGGGACAGGGACAGCGCGGTTTTGCCACAATCGGGACAGATTCCGTTTTCCACGGCCTTTGCAAAGTCGTGGAATTTTATTGCGCCGCAGTCGCGCTCGGCTTGGAAGCCGGTGTAGTGGTAGTCGGTTTCGTTCGCGCCGCAGACCAAGTTTGCCGCACCCTTTAATGAGTTGTCGAAATAGACAGAGATATTAGGCCCAAAGCTTGCACCTGGCTTCGAGACGCTTTCACGTCCCTCCCCGCATGTCATCGGTATTGGCCCAAGGTATCCGGCTACTAGGCCGCTTTCCTCCGTTATTATGGCGGGGATGAGCTCTTCTTGCACAGTAGCGGTCAGCTTGGCCTCGTTGACTTCCAAGTCACCGCGAATGAAAGCGATTACATATTCACCAACTTTGGCTTTTGAAACTTCGGCCTTTTGGTAAATTACAGCTTTGCAAGATTGCTCGATGGGCAGATTAAGAAATTTACATACATCCTCAATGGTTTTTGCGTTCGGCGTGTGAACTTTTTGCAGGGCTTCTGCCGGGGCTGATTCGTTTTTTATGATGCAGGCCGCCGCTTCCATGTTAGCGCGGTAGTCGCAGTCGCGGCAGATTACCAGCGAATCCTCGCCGATTGGTGTCAGCATCATGAATTCGTGGGAAATCTTGCCGCCCATCATTCCCGAGTCCGACGCTACGGAAACCACCTCCGGCACACCTGCCCGGGCGAAAATCCGCTCATAGGCGCGGTGGGCCTTTGCGTAGTATTCCTCCAAGTCCTCTTGAGACGTGTGATAGGAATAGGCGTCCTTCATGGTGAATTCCCGTGTGCGAATCAGGCCGCC
>WQSB01000099.1 GCA_009788085.1 Defluviitaleaceae bacterium | reverse complement strand
CTTCACTTTGGCTACGCCTTCACGCGGTTGGTACATCGGTGAAAACCGGCATTCGCTTAACGGCTGACGCCGTTGCGAACGCTCGTTTTTCTGACCGCTGTAATGCACCGCTTGGCTTCGCAGTCGTTCCGCAATCCACATCTGAGTGCCCACACCCAACCGCCGCCCTCCCCGCGCTGTCGCCCATCTCCTACCAGCACCCTTGGGCCACCCTTTGTCAAAAAAAAGCCTTGACATTCGTACAACCCGCGTATAGAATACCCCCCGTGGCCCAGTAGCTCAGTTGGTTAGAGTGCCGGCCTGTCACGCCGGAGGTCGAGGGTTCGAGCCCCTTCTGGGTCGTATTATAAAGAGTCCCCTGTAAAACACAGGGGACTCTTTGCGTTTTAAGAAAACTTGGTCAACACGGCGGTTCTTCTTTAGACGAAAATCGTTTCAACCCTCACCTTGTTAAAAATTCGAACAATCTTTGAATATCCGTATCGGTCAGCTTGCCAACTGGTATTTTCCCATTCCATACAACTTTAGGCAAATCCCGAACAGTGACAGGGCGATATTTGCCGCTACTATCCCATGAAACATACGCGATAAAAATATCGAAAATGCTCATCAGCCATTTACCGCCCAATCATAAAGTTCGGGGTCATTGTCTTTGTCAACAATTATGTGACCCTCTTCGTTTACTTCAACAGTTTTGCGCGGGATGCCCTTGCTGTTGATTATATCAAGCAACTGCTCGCCATAAGTTTGAGCGACCGTCGGCTGAAACGGCAACCTGCGCTCTACTATTATTTGCCTGTAAAACATTTGATTTTGTAGCTGTCATAATTATCACCTCCACGCAATCATAGCAAGATGTAACGCTACCGTCAACAATTTATCGTCATTGGGAATGGCCCAAGCACATCAGCAAAGAGGTCGGCAGTGCCCCCTACCAACATGCTTGGGCCATTCCCCCATCACAATACGTTGACATACTAAGGGATGGCTTGTTATAGTGGATTTCGAATTAATCAACTAGAGGAAAGTTAATGGAAGCAGGCGTGAAATGAGATTCAAGCTACCATCCCGGATGAAGGTTACGGGGGTTTTGCTGTTTATTCAAATGGCGGCAATCGCGACGGGGAGTGTCTTTGTGATTGCGGTGTATCCGATAATCTGGTATTTCGGGTTTGCGATAAGCTTGCTGGCCTTAGCGGCTATTTTGAAAAAGGATGACGAATCGGCGTACAAAATCACTTGGATAGCCATTGTGTTAATCTTTCCGGCGGTGGGCGGGGTAATTTATTTTATTTTTGGAAACAAACGCCCCGTGAGGCGAATTGCGGCCCACGCGCAGGAGCACGCTTTGACAGCGAAGCTTTTGGACAGCGACGGCAACCTGCCCTTTATCGACGATATAAAATGCAACCGATTTCTTGGTCTGATGCAATACATTCGAAAAGCCTCGTCGTACCATGCGTACAAAAACACGGAGGTAGAGTATTTTCCCTTAGGAGAGCAAATGTTTACGTCCATGCTGGAGGAGCTGGAAAAGGCCGAGAGGTTCATATTTATCGAATATTTTATAATTAAAAAAGGCTCTATGTGGCAGGAGGTCTTGGAAATCCTAAAGCGCAAGGCGGCGCAAGGCGTGGACGTACGTCTGATTGTGGACGATTTGGGCTCTCAGCAGCTTTTTAGCAAGGCATACATAAGGCAGCTTAGCGTAACGGGCATCAAGGTGTTGCGGTTTAACCCGATGGTACCAATCCTTTTGTTGTTCATGAATAACCGGGACCACAGAAAAATTATGGTGGTAGACGGAAAAACCGCTTTCACGGGCGGCATGAATATTTCCGACGAGTACATTAATAGGGTGAAACGCTTCGGCCGCTGGAAGGACACCGGCGTAAAATTAAAAGGCGAAGCCGTATGGAGCTTCACTTTGATGTTCATTGAAATGTGGGACACCTTCTGTCACACCAGCGAGCGCATTAACGACCATATTTCCTACTCTAGCAGAGAGCAGCACCGATTAAATGCGGATGAAGCTTTGGCACACGGCCCGAAGCCTGATACCGATAATAGTTCACCGGATGCGAATGACTTGCCGGACACCGATGGTTTCGTATTGCCCTTCGGTGACTCGCCGCTGGACTATTCCCAGCTGGGCGAGGATATTTACATCGACATTTTGAACCAGGCCGAGCGGTACGTCTACATTTTCACGCCGTATCTTATTATCAGCGAGAAGATGATTCACGCATTGCAGATGGCCGCCGGGCGCGGTGTGGACGTACGCATAGTCACCCCCGGTACCCCCGATAAGAAATTCATATTCAGGCTCACGCGCTCGTACTATAGTTATTTGCTCAAGGCTGGCATAAAAATTTACGAATATACACCCGGCTTCATGCACGCCAAAAGCTTCGTTTGCGATGACGAAATCGCCGTAGTGGGCACAATAAATCTGGACTACCGCAGTCTTTATCTGCATTTTGAATGCGCCGTGCTTATGTATCAGTCCAGTGCGGTAGCAGACATAAAAGAGGACGCCCTAAAGTCCATTTCAGAAAGCCGCGAGGTCTTCCCAACCGAAAGAAAATGGAGTATCTCAAACGACCTCAGCGACCTTCTTGACTCCGTCCTGCACCTGTTCGCCCCACTTTTATAGGCTATTGCCCCGCGCCCAAGCAGTAGGAATTTCTGAAGGGCGGCGGGAGTATGCCGCGCTAACGCTTGACACGTAATGATTCCGTCGGCTTGGGCAGTGCCTGTGCCCGTCTTGTGCCAAGCCAGGCGGTGGCACTTGCCCTCGTCCGACGTACTAATTACGCGCCTTCGCTAGGCGCGCTTACACACCCCGGCCGCCCTTCAGAAATTCCTACTGCTTGGGCGCGGGGTAATATTATGCAGCAATTTCATATAACCATCATACCTTGCCGGATGTATGGCGTGGCCTATTTGCTCTTTTACGGCGCAGTCGGATTCGTGGTGGTGGAGGCAATTTTTAAACCGGCACTCGGATATAAACGGACGAAACTCCCGAAACAGAGGGGCAAGTTCGTTTTTTTGTATGTGGTTGATGTCAAGGGAGGTGAAGCCGGAGGTGTCAAAGCAGAAGCCAGCTTCTGCGGTTTCGCCCAGCGGGAAAATTTCTGTGTGGCGGGTGGTGTGCTTGCCCCGGTCCAGCTTCGCGCTTAGTTCTCCCGTTTCCAGGTTCAGGCCGGGGGAGAGGGAGTTGATTAGGCTGGACTTGCCCACGCCGGAGGGCCCGGCAAAGAGGTTCAGCTTTCCGGCCATTTTTGCGCGAAGAGTCTCCAAACCGTGGCCTGTTAGGGCGCAGGTGTAAATTACCGGATACCCCGCTTGCTCATAGGGAGCGAATATATTGCTGGCCGCGTGACGCACATGTGGTTTTTCACTACCTGTCCCCTGTGCTAAATCCAATTTGTTGGCGCATATTACAATCGGGATATTTTCATTCTCTACCAGCAGCAAAAAACGGTCTAAAAGCCCCGCATGAAAAGCGGGCTGCGCGGTTGCCACGGTAATGATTACCTGTCCGATATTGGCGGCGGGCGGGCGGCGCAGTTCGTTTTCCCGGGGCTTTATTGTGTGGAGGGTCGCGATTTTTTTTGAGACATCAGTGACGGTGATTATTACACGGTCACCAACAAGGGGCGTGGTGGCGCGATTACGAAACACACCGCGGGCGGTGCATGTAAAAGCACCGTCATCGGTTTGTACCGTATACGCGCCGCCCACGCCCTTTATAATTAAGCCGTGGAGCTCCATCAGTCCGTAAAGGTAATGGGTATCGTTGTACGCAAAACCTCGCGTCCGTCCGGTTCAATGGTAATTACTCTGAAAATTGATGAGCCTGTTCCCGTTTCGGTAATGGTGATAGGGAATCTGGTGATGGATGCCGACGGGTCGTTTAGGATGGGCACGGCTGCCTGATTGCCGTCTTGGCGCGTGATTACAAGGTGAATGGTTTCCGTTCCCTCCGGGAAAGCCCACGGCGCAATGGTGAAATATCGCTCAACCGGCTCGGGAGCGGGGGGCGGGTCGTCGCCCGGGTCGTCGCCGTTGGGGTCATCCACCGGGTCTGGTGGCGGAGACGGGGTCGGCGTGGCGGTGGGGGTCGGAGTTGGTGTGGGGGACGGCGGCGGGTCTGGTGTCGGCGGTGGGGCCTCCGGGCCGGTGCTTAAAACAAAACTCACCATCGAATCCCGCGGGACTTCCTCACCAAATTCAGGCTCTTGGCGGATTACAAACCCCTCTGCGTAGATTGTGCTTGACTCGAGAAGTATAACGCCGGGGATAAGCTGGGCTTCCCGTAATTTTTCCAACGCCTCAGCCTCGGTTATTCTGCCGATGTTGGGCACGGTTACATATCCCAAATCCGGGCCGCGGGCTACGCGCAAGGTTATAGCGTCGCCGTCACGCAAAGGCGTTCCCAAAGGCGGGTCTTGGGACTGTACATAGTCCCGGGGTAAGGTTTCGTCGTCAAAATAGTCTATAACAAGATGAATTTCTATAGGAAGGTTTTCAACAATAGCCCGGGCGTCGGTTAAGGTCAGGCTTTCCAGATTGGGTGCATCGTATCTGGCCTCCGGGCCAAGGCTTACGATTACGTGGAATGGGTCCCGGGGGTCCAGCGCGAAATCCGGGGCTTGAATCTGCTCGATAATCACGCCGTATTCAAACTCGTCGGAGTGAATCCTGTCAAACACAACAAGGTTTATTCCCAGTTCGTTGGCCAGGTTGCGGGCTTCCTCATGAGTCATTCCCTCCACGGAGGGGGCGAGAACATATTCGTCAGTCCCCGAGAGCCGTTGATAAATGCTGTATGCCACAAATCCGATTATGGCCGCTACAATAACACCCAGCAAAATCCCCAAGTAAACGGATACTTTGTCGGATTTTTTATCGGGACGCGGAACGGGCTTTCTCACCTCAACATATTCTTCCACATGCTCGTCTTCATAGTACGTGTATTCGGGATAATTCGAAGCGGGCAATTCCTCCTCCGCAGGCGGGTCGTTGCCGTCCAGAAAGGCCTGACGCATCTTGCGGCGGCGAATCGAATCACGGTTTTCCTGCGAGATAAAACGGGTGGGGGAATCCTCGGAGGCTTCGGCCACAACAAAAGAGCCGCTGGCATCGGTGAGGGCGCGCTTTAGGTCATCGGCCATGTCATCCACGGTCTGATAGCGTTTTGATGCGGATTTTTCAGTGGCTTTTTGCACGATTCGAATAACACTTTCAGATACATCGCGGTTGATTCTGGTGATGTCAGGCAGGGGGTCGTTGATATGCTGCAACGCCACGGAGACCTCGTTTTCGCCGTCATAGGGCAGCTGCCCCGTGGCCATTTCGTACATTACGATTCCCAGGGAGTAAATGTCGGATTTATGGTCGATATATCCGCCCCGGGCCTGCTCCGGCGAGAAATAATGTACACTTCCCATCGAACCCGCCCCGGCAGTGAGAGTCGCCGTTTTTGCGGCACGGGCAATGCCGAAGTCGGTTACTTTTACGACTCCGGTATTGGTGACAAGGATATTTTGCGGCTTTATGTCCAAATGAATAATATTATTTTTATGTGCCTCGGAAAGCCCTTCGGCCACCTGAATGGCCACGCCAAGATTCGTCTCGTCGTCGAAGGGGGCTTTGCGGACGATATGCTCCTTCAGCGACGCACCCTCGACGTACTCCAGAACAATAAATAAAATATCCCCGTCGCGGCCCTCGTCGTAGATGCTTGCTATGTTTTGGTGGTTAAGCCCGGCGGCGGCGCGGGCCTCCTCCGGGAAACGGCTGATTAAGTTCTCGTCGGCCAGATATTCTTCCTTAAGGACTTTAAAAGTCACGAATCTATCTAATTTTTTATCATGGGCGCGGTATACCACCGACATGCCACCAGAACCGATTGTATCGTCTATTTCATAACGCTCGGCAACTATATGCCCCGCTTTCAGCTTCATCGTTACCTCACCTGCCCAAATCTATTAAAATGGCGGAAATATTATCGTTGCCGCCCTTATTATTGGCTTCTTTGATTAATTTTTTAATGCGGTACTCCGCATGTCCCTCACTGACAATGATTTTTTGCAAAATCTCGTCGTCAAGCATATTGCTCAACCCGTCGGAGCATAACAAAATCGTCTCCACGCCGGAAAGCTCGACAGAATAGCCGTCGATTTGGCAGTGCCCTGGCACGCCCAGAACCCGAGTAAGCACATGACGCTTCGGATGGTTGCGCGCTTCCTCGACGGATAACTGACCGGCTTGTTTAAGCTCGTCCACATATGTGTGGTCGGTTGTGAGCTGGGTAATTTTCTCCTCGGACACGGTATAGGCCCGACTGTCGCCTACATGGGCAATTATCGCCTTGCCGCCCTCAACGACACAGGCCGTGAGCGTTGTGCCCATGCCCTTCATGTTTTCGTCCTTCTCCGATTCGGCATAAATAAGCCCGCTGGCGTGTTGTGCCGCGTTCACCATCAAATCCAAAAAATTATCCGGTTGCACAAACTCAGCTGCGGGAAAATCGCGAATATACCCGCTCGCAAGCTCCACCGCTTGCTTACTGGCCACATCGCCGGCGTTATGTCCGCCCATACCGTCCGCCACTATAAATAAATTCGGCAGCGGCCCAACCGGCTCGGTTGAAACGAATATAGCATCCTGGTTCTGGCTTCGGGTCATCCCGACGTCCGTTAAACCGCTCGCGTACATAAAGCTCTCCTTCATCTAAATGGGGCCCTGCCCCAAGTCCCGCCGCTACGGGTGGGGTTATCCGGTATTATAGTGTTGTTTGCAAGCCCCCACAAGGCATTTTTGGAAAATTTCTTGGATTTTGACGAATAAGCGCGATAAAAAAGCCGTCTGAATACGAGCCGGGCATGATTTGCCGCGAGTTTTCAAGGAAAAAGCCAGGATGGGCTTCCAAGAACTTATTTACATTGTCAACATTTTCCATAGAACTGACCGTGCATGTGCAATACACCAAAACGCCCCCGGGCTTCACGTACTTCGACGCATTTGACAACATTTGGAATTGTTTTTCCGCCAGCTCTTTGATTCCCGACGGGGAGCGGGCGTATTTTATTTCCGGGTGCTTGCGAATCGTACCCAGCCCAGAACATGGCGCGTCCAGAAGAACCGCGTCGGCGGCTTCGTCCAGCGCGGGATTGTGGATAAGCGCGTCCTGAACCGAGGCCTCAATTATCGAGAGGCCCAACTTCCGGCGGGTTTGCGAAATTAATTCCACACGAAACCCGTGAATATCATATGAACGGATTATTCCCGAATTTTCCATCATACATGCCATCGCGAAGGATTTTCCACCCGGCGCGGCGCAGAGGTCTAAAATTGTCTGGCCGGGCTTGGGGTCGAGGGCGTGTACGGCATGAAGCGCGCCCGGGTCCATCACAAAAAACAACCCGTCACGGAACGCTTTTAACATGGAGATATCACCCGTGTGGCGTAAGCTTAGAATCGGCCAAGCATTCGTCCCGAAGCCAGTTTCTACGGGTGTAGCCTCAACGCCTTCTTCTGCCAAGACTTGCATCAGTTCTTCCGCGCTGATTTTAAACGTGTTGGCGTGAATCGTGACGGGCGGCGGGTTGTGGCTGTTTCGTAAAAACTCAACTATATTTTCCTTCCCCAGCCAGCGGGTCAAATTGGTGACCATCCATTTGGGATATGAGAAATGCAAGGCCAAAGTCGCGGGCTTAGTGGGATTAATCTTAGGCAAAACGGGTTTATTTGGCTGGCGCGAGATTGCCCGCAGAACTCCGTTTACAAAGCCGGATAAATTTGTAAACCCATAGGCCTTTGCCAAAACCACGGCTTCATTTACGGCGGCGCGGTCGGGGATTTTTTCCATATGGCGCAGCTGGCAAACCGACACCCGCAACAGATTCCGGATAAAGGGCTTCATTTTTTCCACCGGGGTTGTTTTGGAAAAATCGTTTATTACGTGGTCGATAAGCAGCAGATTTCGCAGAGTTTCGTTTACCAGCTCGGTCACAAAAGCACGCGCACGCGGCAGAGCCTCCGATTCCTTAGCCAGAGCCTTTCGCAGAGCTATGTTTGCGTACGCCCCTTCTTCCAAAACTTCGCTCAAAACGGCCACGGCTACGGCTCTTTCGGATTTTTTTATGTCAATTTTAATCATCTCCAATTTCCTCGTGTATCAGTTGATTTAATACAAAAAAACAGCTGCCCTCTGAATTTTGATATACAAAGGGCAACCGCCGTGTACTACTCGTTATCTCTTTTATTGTCCTGTGGGCGTTTTTCTGCTTCGGCGATAATTCTCTTCACTACACCATGCGCTGCATCAAGGTCTTTTTTCTCCATTAATGTGTCCAAAGAATACAGCACCGTCAGAAGCTCCAGTTTTGTCATGATGCCACCTCCCGGTAGGAATTATATCATCTTTATCAAAACAGAGCAAAAAAATCCTTGTACCAAATCATCTAAATCATCCGATGCTGCCTGCGGTCAGCATGGCCTCAAGAAAAACATTAAAGCCGTATAAATTGGCGGCCATCATTCCCGGCCAGAAGTATTCGATTATGTCAAAATCATCGAAGGGGGTATGGAGAATGGTAAGCGCGAAATCGCCAAAGCCCTCTCCGGCGCGCAGAAGGTACGGAGCCAGCTCGGGCGGGATGTTTTCGCGGCGTTCAAGGCCAACGAGATTGACAACGGTGTGCCCGGCCATAAAAAAGGCTAGACTGTCTGTGCCGGAGGAGGCGGCTTCCGGAATGGAAATTAAATTGAAATCGCGGGTAGCGGAAAGCTCTGCGGCGATTTTAGACACCAACGCGGCGGCGGGTGTGACTTCCGGAAGAAGCGTACCCAGCATGATGGACTGCAACAGCAGGGTTTCGATGGACATTGCTTCCAGGTCTTCTGCTATTAGCTCAAGGAATTCCTCCAGGGTTTCAAAGGCCCAGAATATTTCGACTTCGTAATATGCCACTCCTTGTTCGCGGGCTATTTCACGAGCCCATTCTTCCCTAGAGGCCATAAGAAATTCAAATTGCTCAACCATCATTTCAAGGCGGTCTTCAAGAATGGCGAGGCGCATGTCGGTGGCGTCATCCTCGGTGAGAACGGGTATCGCCCCCGTGCCGTAAATCAAGTATGGCCCTTCGATGATAACGTCGGCGTTAATCATGAAAACAATGTTTTCGGCTTGAGCGGGAGTCAGCATTTCGAGGTAGTAAAACGCACCGATTAGGCCCACTTCCTCCGCGCCGAAAAATACATATACAATTGTGTAATAATGGTCAATCTCCAGCATCCGCTGGGCAGATTCCATCAGCAAAGCCGTGCCGGAGGCGTTGTCGCTCGCGCTGGGGTACGGCGGCGAGTCGTAATGCGCACCCACGATGATTTTGCGCTCTGATTGGCCGGGCAGAGTCAATACAACGTTTTGACTTACACGGTCGGGACGCAACAGATATTCCCGGTCAACGCCCAGAATCATCGGCGATGTCACCCAAGACCAGCTCAGCGTCATAAGGTCTCCGATGTCTCCCTCAAGGATGTCCCAATAAGTAAATTCCTGAATCTCAATATTGTCCCACTCATGACCCATGGCCAACAGTTCCTCAACAATCCATATAGCGGCCTCAAGCTCGCGATATGTAAAGGCGGAACGCCCGGGCAAATTGTCATTCATGTACCGGATATAATAAACGGAAATCTCACCATGGGGCACGTCCGTTGAGGGAAAGGCCGGTTCGCGAATTTCTGTGAAATTCTCTGCGTTCCAAATGGTGAGGTCCAGCCGCTCCACCCGTGGGGTCGGAGTCCCCCGGAGGATTCGCATCAAAACTGCCTCGGCGAATTCCACCGGCACCCAAGCCGTGCCGTCTTCGATAAACCCGCCCGCACCCGCGATGTCAAACGAGTAAATCTCATTGATAATAGCGGCTTGCTCATAAGCGTCCCATTCAACCGTCAAGCCCAAATTCTCCGCCGCCGCACGTAGCGCGACATACATTTGGCCGTTTTCAACCCGGCGAAACGGCGACTCCTCAAAGGGATAAATCACCTCGACGCGCTCAACGACCTCGAAAACCACATATCCGGCCTCGGCGGGCCTGTCCGGCTCGGAATTCTCCGCGAACACCGTCATCGGCATAGCGGCCATTAGCACAACCAACAGTAGTGCAATTGCTTTTTTCATTTTGTTTCCTCCTCGTATATTTTTTCCCCTACTCAATAGATACGAATTTAATTGGAATTAGTATGACATCAGCTAATCCGCATGGCACTAAGCCAGCATTTCTTTCATTTTAGTCAATGCCGCTGCCAAAGCCTCGTCGGCGCGGGAGGCGTCTTTTCCGCCGGCTTGGGCGTGGTTGGGCTTGCCTCCGCCTCCGCCTCCGCAGATTGCGGCGGCCTCTTTGACGATTTGCCCAGCGTGGATGCCCTTCTTTACGGCGTCGTCCGTGGCGGAGGCCAGGAATTGCGCCGCGCCTGTTTCGGAGTTTACGCCGCACAGAAGCAAGCACCCGGCTTTCAGCAGGGCTTTCAGCTTATCGCTTAATTGGCGAAGGGCTTCGATATCATAGTTTTCCAGCTTGGCGGCTATTAAAGTGAAGCTCTCGAAGGTTTCCGCGCTCTTGAGAATCTGCTCTACCGCTTGGCCTTGCTGTTCCCCCGCCGCCGCCGATTGAATGCGGGCGGCTTCTTTTTTTAGTTCTTTATTTTCGGATAAAAGGGACCGCACCCGCGCCAAAAGCATTTCGGGCTTGACCTTGCAGACCTCCGCCGTTTCCGCCAGTAAGCGAGATTCTTCAATATATAATGCGTGGGCTGCACGGCCGGTTACGGCCTCGATTCGGCGTACGCCCGAGGCGATTCCGCTTTCCGATAAAATCCGGAACATTCCTATGGCTTGGGTGTTTCTTACGTGAGTACCGCCGCACAGCTCTATACTGCGCTTATTAATGCTGACCATGCGCAC
>WQSB01000098.1 GCA_009788085.1 Defluviitaleaceae bacterium | reverse complement strand
GAAATCAGAAGCGCGTACCCAACAAACTAGCAACAAAAAAAGCCCGGAGGCCATTACAAGTTTGGCATATTTTATTTTTACTTCACGTTCATTAGTAGGCAGATAGTAGGCATAAATAAAAATCAAGGCTTCCCTAAATATCTGGGAAGCCTTGATTTTACTGCTTTCTTTTCAAGCCGACAATCGGACTCGAACCGATGACCTGCTGATTACAAATCAGCTGCTCTACCAACTGAGCTATGTCGGCGAGGGGGCTAGATTAATATTACGCCCCGCACTGTTTGCAGACTTTAAGAGCCTTTTCACCGTCGGTCTTCTCCCAGAGAAGCTTGACGCCGGTGCGATTGCAGGTGGGGCATGTACCACGCCAGTTTTTGATGGCGCGAGCTAGTTTTCCGCGTTTGGGTTTTGGCATAATTGGACACTCCTAAAAATTCAAGTAGATTTGCGCATCGCGTATTATACGGTGCAAGCCTATCTGTTGTCAAGACATGATTTACCGCTTTACTACCTGCCAAAACACGTTATAATTACATGTGTATGGGAGGGGATTTTTTTGTCTACATATAAATTGGGAATAGATATTGGTTCGACGACGATTAAGCTTGTGGTGCTGAACGGGGAAAACGTGGTTTTCGAGAGGTATCGGCGGCATCATTCGGATATAAAGGCGACTTTGCTGTCCCTTGCTTCGGAGTCCAAGGAGGCTTTGGGGAAATTCAGCTTTAGGGCGATGATTACTGGCTCTGGGGGGCTAAGCCTTGCGGATTGGGTGGGCGTGCCCTTTGTGCAGGAAGTAATTGCCGTGGCGGATTCGATTGCGTCAAAGGCTCCGCAAACCGACGTCGCCATAGAAATAGGCGGCGAGGACGCGAAAATAATTTATTTTACCAATACAATCGAGCAACGAATGAATGGCATCTGTGCGGGTGGGACAGGCTCGTTTATCGACCAAATGGCCACGCTTTTGGACACGGACGCCTCCGGGCTGAACGAGCTGGCAAAATCCCATAAAGTTATTTACCCCATCGCGGCGCGTTGTGGGGTTTTTGCCAAAAGCGATTTGCAGCCCCTTATAAATGAAGGAACGGCGCGGTCGGATTTGGCGGTGTCTATTTTCCAAGCCATCGTGAATCAAATAATCAGCGGACTAGCCTGCGGTAAGCCCATTCGCGGGAATATCGCGTTTTTGGGCGGGCCGTTGCATTTCCTTTCGGAGCTTAGGGCGCGTTTTGTAGATGTGCTGAAGCTGGAACCCTCGCAAATCATTACCTCCGACGAGGCCCATCTTTTTGCGGCCATCGGTGCGGCAAAACGGGCCGAGCATGAGGGCACAGAAATGGACATTTCCACGCTGATTGACAATCTGCTTGGCTCACAGGAGTTGCCATTTGAAATTTCGCGGCTGGAGCGGCTTTTCTCCGGCAAGGAAGAATACGATGCTTTCCACCAGCGGCATAAGCAACATATCGTCCCAAAGGGCGAGTTGGCGTCCTATAAGGGCGATTGCTTCTTTGGGCTTGACGCAGGTTCTACCACAACTAAAGCGGTGCTTATCGACGCGGATGGCGCGGTGTTGCACACTTTCTATGAGAGCAATGAGGGCAATCCCCTTGCCGTGGCGCGAAAGGCCTTGACCGAAATTTATGAAAAACTGCCCCCCGGCGCGAATTTAAGCTATTCCTGTGTGACGGGTT
Organism: Defluviitaleaceae bacterium; assembly: GCA_009788085.1. Lineage (GTDB taxonomy): Bacteria > Bacillota > Clostridia > Lachnospirales > WQUN01 > WRAH01. Next base: position 9,524 of record WQSB01000098.1, on the reverse strand, counting down.
ATGGCGAGGGCTTGATGCAAGCTGCCCTTGGCGCGGACATGGGCGAAATCGAAACAGTGGCGCATTATCGTGCGGCGGCGTTTTTTGACCCCAAGGTTGATTTTATTTTGGACATCGGCGGACAGGACATGAAATGCTTGCGCATCAAAAATGGCATCATCGACTCCGTTTTACTTAACGAAGCCTGCTCTGCCGGATGCGGTTCGTTTCTGGAAACCTTTGCGCGGTCGCTGGATTTGCCGATTGACGTCTTTGCGGAGCAGAGTCTGTTTGCGGAAAATCCCGTGGATTTGGGTTCGCGCTGTACGGTATTTATGAATTCCCGTGTAAAACAAGCCCAAAAAGAGGGCGCGGCTGTGGCGGATATTTCCGCAGGTCTGGCCTATTCCGTTATCAAAAACGCTTTGCAAAAGGTCATAAAAATCACAGACCCGGCCCAAATGGGCAAAAATATCGTTGTGCAGGGCGGCACATTCTACAATGAGGCGGTTCTGCGGGCGTTTGAGCTGGTGAGTGAGCGGGAGGCCATCCGCCCGGATATCGCCGGACTGATGGGGGCATTTGGCGCGGCCTTGCTGGCCCGCGAGCGTTTCAGACCTCACATGAAAACAACTCTGCTGAATGCGGAGGCCCTTAGTCGCTTTACCGTTAAGACATCTCATACCCGTTGCAAGGCTTGCGAAAACTTCTGTCTGCTGACGGTTAATGATTTCTCAAAGGCAGAGGAAAAATCTTCTAAATTTATTTCGGGAAATCGTTGCGAAAAAGGTTTGTCCAAATCATCTAAAAACTCCGACTTGCCAAATCTTTACGCGGCAAAGTACGAGCGGGTCTTTGGTTATGAACCGCTGGAGGCAGACAAAGCCCCACGGGGAACGGTTGGTTTGCCCCGGGTTATGAATATGTATGAAAATTATCCGTTGTGGTTTACGTTTTTTACAAAGCTGGGCTTTCGGGTGGAGCTGTCGCCGCGTTCGTCGCGGGGGCTTTATGAGCTGGGGATTGAGTCGATTCCCAGCGAGTCGGAATGTTATCCGGCTAAGCTGGCCCACGGGCATATTATGGCCCTTATTAATTCGGGGGTGCGGTATATTTTTTACCCCAGCATTCCCTATGAGCAAAAAACTATACCGGGTGCAGACCAGCATTTTAACTGCCCGATTGTGACATCGTACCCGGAAAATATCAAAAACAATGTGGAAGAACTGGCCGAAAAAGGCGTGCGTTTTCACAATCCGTTTTTTAATCTGAATGACCCTGTTAGCTTAGAAAAGCGGCTGGCGGCGGAATTCCCGGGGATTCCCGCGCCGGAAATCAAATCGGCATTGGAGGCGGCTTTAAAAGAGCAGGCCCAATATCGTGCAGACATCGCAAAAATGGGCGAGGACGCCGTGGAATATATCGAGAAAAACGGCTTGACCGCGGTTGTTCTGGCGGGGCGACCATACCACATCGACCCGGAGATTAATCACGGCATTCCAGAGCTGATTACATCTTATGGCATTCCCGTTTTAAGCGATGACGCGGTGGCGCATTTGGGCGAAATTGAGCGGCCACTTGGCGTGCGTGACCAATGGGCCTATCATTCGCGACTGTATGCGGCGGCATTTTGGACACGCACCCGCCCGGATATCGAAATGATTCAGCTGACATCCTTTGGGTGCGGGCTGGACGCTGTCACCGCCGATGAAACCCAGGAAATCCTCGAAGCTGCCGGGAAGATTTTCACTTTACTTAAAATAGACGAGGTTACAAATCTGGGCTCGGCGCGGATTCGTGTGCGGTCGCTGTTTGCGGCCCTGGAAACCCGTCGCGAGCGCGGAATTTTAAATAAAAAGCCGCAACCGCGTAAACCTCGCGTTGTTTTCACCAAGGAAATGAAATCCACCCATACGATTATCTGCCCGCAGATGGCCCCCATGCATTTTGACATCCTCAAGGATGCCTTTGATTCCGTGGGGTACAAGCTGGCCATCATGCCCGCAATTGACAAGGCCTGTATTGAAACCGGCCTAAAATATGTAAACAATGACGCCTGTTATCCCGCGTTAATAGTGGTGGGCCAGGTGCTTAACGCGCTGTTTTCTGGCGAATTTGACACGAACAATGCTTCCATTTTCATGTCCCAGACGGGGGGCGGCTGCCGCGCTTCAAATTATGTAGGATTTATCCGCAAGGCTTTGGCCAAATGCGGCATGGAGCATGTGCCCGTAATTTCGGTAAATGCCACCGGTTTGGAGAAAAACCCCGGCATGAAGTACACGCCAACGCTGATAAACCGCGCCATGCAGTCCATGATTTACGGGGATTTGCTCTCTAGGGTGCTGTATCGCACGCGGCCTTATGAGGCTGTTGTCGGCACGGCCAACGCCCTGTACCAGCACTGGAATGCCATTTGTCAAAAATCCGTGCGCAATGGCAAGTGGTCTGAGTTTAAAAGGAATATTTACGACATAGTTGAAGATTTTGATAATTTGCCCCTGCGGGATATTTCCCTTCCTAAGGTTGGTGTAGTCGGCGAAATTTTGGTGAAATATCACCCCACCGCCAACAATGACATTGTCACGCTATTGGAAAACGAGGGCGCGGAGGCTGTCGTGCCGGATTTATTGGATTTCCTGCTGTACTCCGCCTACAATTTTAATTTCAAGGAGCAGTATCTGGGCGGCTCGAAAAAGGCGAAATTTGCCGGAAATATGACCATTCGTTTTATCGAGCTGTATCGTAAGCATATGCGAAAAGCCCTAGATGCAAGCAAGCGATTCCATTCCCCCATGCCCATCGGGGAAATGGCCGAGCTTGCCAAACCCATCGTTTCGCTGGGCAATATGACAGGCGAGGGCTGGTTCCTTACCGCCGAAATGATTGAGCTGATTCATCAGGGCGTCAATAATATCGTGTGCGCCCAGCCCTTTGCTTGCCTGCCAAACCATGTCACCGGCAAGGGAATTATCAAGGCCCTGCATAATCAATATCCCAATTCGAATATTGTTGCCGTTGACTACGACCCCGGCGCAAGCGAGGTTAATCAGTTAAATCGGATTAAACTGATGCTTTCCGCCGCCCGCCGCAATGAAGAGCCGAAGCCTTTGCCCACGCCAGCGGATGCCGTGCAGGCGGCGGAAGAACTCATAACCGTGTGATACGACTGTATTATGTTCCACGCTTTACAAAAGTTTTTGACATTTGTGGCCTCTTTGTGTATGATTTACATTGAGGTGATTAGTTTATGGCAAATACACGCTCAAGCGGTATGCACATCAGGGTCAACCCTGAAATTAAAGCGAATGTTGAGCCGATACTTGCAGCAATCGGTTTATCGTTCAGCGATGTTTTTAATCTCACGCTAAATCAAATTTATCTTAAACGCAAACTCCCTTTTGAATTATCTTCGACGCAATTTACTGAAAATGGTTATACCACTGAATTTGAAGCAAAAATTCTTGCAGATGCAGAGGAATGTTATACATCTATTATAAATGGCGCAAAAACTTATAAAAATGCGGCTGAACTTCGTGCGGCATTGGATGCGGAGGAGAGTGATGAGTGAAAATCATCATATATACTATTTTCCCATCTGGAAAATATAAGCGATTGCGTAAACTCTCCCAAAAAAGAGGGCTTGATATGGATTTGCTTGATTGGTGTATTGACCAACTGGCAAAAGATATTCCGCTACCATCAAATTGGGATGACCATCAGCTTAAAGGCAAATTGAAGAGTTTTCGTGAATGCCATATCGGTGGGTCGGGTGACTGGTTACTTATCTATGAGAAACGGAAAACAGATATGATTCTCTACCTTGTCGGCATTGGAAGTCACTCCGACTTACTGGGGTATTGAAAGGAATAAAATAAGATAATGGATACTTACAATAAATACAATGTAATCCGTGGGGGGCGGAAATAACGCAAGTAATATATTATTTATTTGCGTGCCTCGCCTAACAATTGCAGGCTCTTTGCCACACCTTCATTACTTGCTTTAATCTCCAAAGCCGAATATAGGTTTGGAATGTGCGCGAAGCCTTTAATTATCTTGCCAAAATCAATCGAACCATCACCAACAGCCAAGTGAGTACCGGCTCTAAAATCTGCACCTTGCAACGCATCACTGATATGCAAGCATTTTACATTCTTGTTTGCTAGGTGGCTGATAATTTCATTTTCGGAATATCCATCATAATAGTTGTGCGAAACATCAATAAGCACACCCAAGTCGGGGTACCGGTCAACAAAACTCACATAATTACTTAACCCATCAAATAGAAAATACTTGCCTGTAACATGAGTTTCCAGCGATAGCGAGATATTGCTTTTTATAGCAATATTCAGCCACTTATCAATCGCCCTGTGAAACAGTTCAAGGCATGATTGTTTCTCTGTTGCCGATATGCTATGAATGTCAGGAGGGTGAAGTGATATGTCGTGCATATTGTTTTTATTGGCAATATTAAAGCCATTCGCCAAAGCGTTGTCAAAGGCGATATAATCCGCTTCCGTTACAATTTTGTGCAACCCGCCAAAATGCAAGGTCAACTTAAAATCTTGGAAATAATTAGGGATATTATTCAAATCTAATCCAAAATCTTTGCCATACAGCGAAGGAGTGAAATGCACACCATCAAAGCCATATGTTTTGGCGACATCGTAAATAAACTGCCATCTGTCGGCTTCTGATGCAATGCCTTTTATTTTTTCGGTGTTTTCAAAACCAATTTCGTCCATTGCAAAATACATGTACCGCCACGCCACCTCGCATAATATACGCACGTACCACACTCGTTTTGGTACATAAGTGCGCCATTGTTTTGGTTATCCAGATAGTAAAAACATTTTATCACAACTTTGATATTTTTGTGGCGAAATTATCCGAACTGCGTTATTTCCACCCTTCACAGATTACACCTTAGAGGTTTATCGCATTCTGCTTGATTAACGAACCGGGAGGTATCCGAATGCCAAATTCCTTTTCCCAAGGAGTATATGAAATTGTGGCAAAAATTCCTGTTGGGGAAGTGGCTTCTTATGGGCAGATTGCCCGAATGCTGGGAAAACCCCGGGGTGCACGGGAGGTTGGTTGGGCAATGCGCAATTGCCCGGAGGGACTTCCGTGGCAAAGGGTTGTGATGGCGGATGGCTCGATAGCTGGGGGGCCATACAGCGAGCTTCGCAGGGTTTTGCTGGAGGAAGAGGAAGTGCCATTTTTGGTGGACGGGCGCGTGAATATGAAAGCCTGTCAGTGGATTGGAGAACCCCATGGGATACATTGAGGAAATCCGCGCAGTCATTGGCCACAAGCGAATCTTACTGCCGGGCTGTTGCATATTTATCCGCAATGAAAAAGGGCAAATTCTCATGCAACAGAGAAAATACCCATTGGGAAAATGGGGCCTGCCCGGCGGCCTGATGGAGCTTGGCGAATCCACCGAGCAGACAATCAAACGCGAGGTTAAGGAAGAGACCGGATTATCTTTGGGCAAGCTGACCCTTTTTGGCGTATATTCCGGCGAGGGGTATCAGTGCGTTGCCCAAAATGGCGATGAATTCGATGTGGTAACAATCGTCTATATCACGGATGAATATGAGGGCGAAGTTGCGGTGATGGATGACGAATCCTTGTCATTTGAATGGCTTGACACAAACAACCTGCCTGATAACATCGCCGGAACGCACTCGCAAATTATCCGCGATTACATAAAACAAAGCCGATAACGTTTTCTTATTTCATCTGATAACTGCTTTATTGTCAGTATAATATTGCGCCTGTGCGTGCCATAGTTCGTGGTACTTGCCGTTTGTGTCGGTTACAAGCGTGTCGTGACTGCCCTGTTGCACCAGCTTCCCTTCATAAAAAACCGCAATATCATCACAAAAACGGCAAGATGCCAAGCGGTGAGATATATAAACTGCTGTTTTGTTACCCACGATTTTGTTGAATGAAGTATAGACTTCGTATTCGGCAATGGGGTCAAGGGCAGCGGTAGGCTCGTCAAGTATGACAAAAGGTGCATTCTTATATAAAGCGCGAGCAAGGGCAATTTTTTGCGATTCACCACCTGACATTTCTACCCCTGATTCTTCAAATTCTTTTCCAAGGTAGGTGTCTAATCCCTCTGGAAGAGTTTGCAATCTATCGCCAAATCCGGAAATTGCCAGAACCTCTCTAACACGGTTGGCATCGTACACAACATTCGTTGCTACGTTTTGCCCCAGTGTAAAGGGTAGCAGTTCAAAATCTTGAAAAATCACACCAAAAATAGCCATATATTCATCGTAATTGTATTTTTTAATGTCTATTCCGTTAAGGGTGATTTCACCTTCTGTAGGGTCATACAGGCGTGTCAAGAGTTTAATCATTGTGGTTTTGCCACTGCCGTTTTCGCCCACTACTGCCATACGCTTGCCAATGTTTAGCGTGAGGTTCAAATTTTTGAGCGCGTATGAATCACTTCCGGGATATTTGAAGGAAACATTGCGAAATTCGAGTGCATAGTCAATATCCTCTCGTTTTTCAATGGGAATCGTGCCTTGGTATTTTTTATTGGGAATATCCAAGAATTTGAAAGCACGCTCGAGGAAGGGATTGTTGTTTTTAATTTCGCCGATAGCTTGGTTTAGAAATGAAAACCCATTGCTAAACTGCGTAATTGCCCCGACATATAACACAATGCCGCCAACATCAAAGGCACCTGCATAGGCCTTCAAGGCAATGTAAAGAAAGATAAGCCCGTGCGCTATATAGGTTACTGCTTGTGAAAGTGTCGAATATCGTGCAAATGTTTTTTCGGCTAGCAAAAACTCTTTCATTTCGGCCAGGCCTACTGCATCGCGCATAATCATCTTTTGTTGTTTGTAAATTCTAATATCCTTTGCTTTCTCGCCGGGGGTAAGCATACGTCCGTAATGATAATCAAACATTCGATTAACCTGCATATTATCATTTGCCAAGTTCTGAAATGCCTTGCCGCCGACTGTGTTGATATATGGCGCAAGGAAAATCAGGCAAAGAAGCACCAGCAGAATAACCATGTACATCCAAACCGAATCCAAAAACTCATATTGGGAGCCTTCAGGCACCCTCAAGGTGAACAGAGAAAAGGCGAACCCTGCTGATACAATAAGCCTTACCGCGCCGCTCACAATTTCATCATAAAAGTGAAGTAATCGCCTAAAACCAAAACCCCAACTACGCTGATGACTCAACAGTTCAGAAGATTCCTTGCGGATTTCGGCATTTTCTGCATCAGCATAATCCATGCTGAAAATTTTTCTTGTGTACATATTGTGGGTCAAATCCGGTTGAGGATGTTCACAATAATTTTTCCACGATTTAATGAAATGTGAAATACATTGCACAGTTAAATTGAGTGCAACAACAAGGATTGCCAAAAAGAACAAACGCTCACGATTTTGTCCTCCCACAAGCTCACTTAATATAAGTGCAGAAAACCAGATATTTATAAAGGGCAGCAAAGCTGTTGCGATAGAATCAAGGGTTTTCGCCAAAAGCACCGGGCGCGGAAATGTATCGTGCATTATTCTAAGTCCACGAATTACTGTACGCATAATTAAAACACCACCCCTTCACGATAATACTTGCTTTGTATTTCAAAAAGCTCGGCATATTTTCCGCTTTTTTTCATAAGCTCATCATGAGTTCCTACTTCTGCGATACCTTTGTTATCAATTAAAACTATGCGGTCGCAAAAGCGGGTCGAGGCCAAACGATGAGAGATATACACAGATGTGCGCCTTTTAGACAACTCGGCATAACGGCTGTACAATTCGCTTTCGGCGATGGGGTCAAGTGCCGCCGTAGGTTCATCGAGAATAAGTATCGGCGCGTTTTTGTATAGGGCGCGAGCCAGCATTAACCGCTGTGTTTCACCGCCGGAAAGTTCCTCGCCGTCAAGATGGACTTCCTTGATAAGAAATGAATCCGCGCCGTTGGGAAGTGATGAAATTTTATCCTGTATACCGGCAAGCTCAATAGCATCCTGTACGCGCCTGTTATCCCACGTTGTATCTTGAATTATATTGTCAGATATTGTCGCCGGAAGAATATTGAACTCTTGAAAAACAGCAGTAAAAAGGGCATAGTATTCATCGCGGTTAAACTCGCGTATGTCAATGCCGTTTAGCAAAACCGAGCCGGCCGTTGGGTCATACAACCCGCACATCAACTTTACAAGGGTAGTTTTCCCTGCGCCGTTAAGCCCTACTACCGCAAGTTTTTCACCGGGCTTTATATGCAGATTAATATTCTCAATGGCATTGCTATCTGCGCCTTGATATTGATAGCTTACATTTCGGAGTTCTAGGGAATACGCTGTAGCTTTGGGGATTTCTGCGCCCCCTTCCCGCTTAAATGTATCGGGGTATTCCAAAAACTCGCGCATTCTGCCTATATTCATGCCGTGGCGTGAAAGCTCAACCCATTCCCGCAAAATGTCCGAAATCCAACCGGAAAATCCTGCCACAGCGGCAAATAATAAAACAAAAACATCCGGTGTTATTTCACCGGACAACACCAGTCCTATCAAATAAATATAGGTTATACCTTCCCTCACAAAAATTGTGAGGGCATCTGCCGCCCCTGCAAGGGCGTTTCGTTTTTCCCCCCGTTTACGAAAGCTGTAGACCAAGTTCATGTTGGCAGTAAACAACTCTTTTATCCATGTATGCATGGCGAACAGGCGTAAATCCTTCGCAAGACCTTGTCGCTCGCTCATGTGATTGATACTTCGTATGCGCTTGCCGGGTGCAGCTTGCCGGTCTTCATTTTTATGCCACCACAGATTAACACGATGACGCGCTACTACGCTAATTACGCAGGTGCTGGCAGCTAATAAAAACACCCACGGATGCACAACGGAAAGCACCGCTATATAAACAAAAAATCCAAGGATTCCCGCGCCAAAATTCATGAAGCATTGCCAAATGTCCATAAAAGAACCGCCACTCAGCACCTGCCCAACGGCTTTTTGTTGCGCATCAGTAAAGGATTGATGTTCAAGATTTGCATAGTCTGTGTTCATAGTTTTTTCCATTGCGTCGCAAATAGCAAGTATTAGAATACGCTCGCGCCGCCCATTTGCGGAGGATACAAGATAGTGGTTAATAGTTTGTAAGATAACCATACCTGTAGTAAATGCGAGGATGGTGATAATCAGAACCTGAAGCTCTACGCCAGAGGTTATCTGCTGCACAACAGTTGCCGGAAGAAAAATTCCGACAAGCGCAACTGCTACTGAAAGAAATATTTGCGCTACAACAACAAGAATTACTGACTGTTCTTTTCGCCAAACATCTCTGATTAAATAACTCATGTTTTGCCATACGGTGTATCGGGGCTTTTCTTTGGATACTTTTTTACTCATTGTACAGCACCTTCCTTTTGCTCGTTTCTCTTTTCCTCAGAAAGTAAAAATGCATCTGAGGCATTGGTTATAAAATGCAAAGCCATCACAAGGATTAAACTGTTTGTAACCAAGAGCAAACTCATAAAAATTGCACCAACTA
>WQSB01000097.1 GCA_009788085.1 Defluviitaleaceae bacterium | reverse complement strand
CGCGCTCCAGAAGCGCGGAGTCAGCACTTTCCCGGGACACCAGCGGAGCATAGGCAACCGCGCAGCGAGCGAAACCGGCCGCGCCCCCAAGACCGATGAAAATTGATTTCCGTGTAGAAGTTGGACTAAATAAAACCTTTTCTGTTGTTCAAACGTAGGAATAGCTTGCGGGCGAGGTCGAAGAGGATGACGGTGGAGGCGAGAGCGATAACAAGGGCGAGTTCGCCGAAGTTGAGCCCGGTGGTGCGGAAGACCGCGCCTCCGTAGTAGATGAGCAGAATCTGCATAACGGAAACGGCCAGCATGATGGCAATAAACATCTTGTTGCGGTCGATGTAGGAGAAGATGTTTAAGCGGTAGGTGCGGGCGTTGAGGCTGTTAAACACCCCGGCGAAAATAAACAGCGCGAAGAAAGCGGTTAGGAAATACCGGTCGTCACTTCTGAACACTTCATAAAAGAAGGGTAGTTTAAAGAAAGCCAGGCTGAGCAAAGTGGTGTAAATTCCGGTAGCTATGATTTGGCTGAACATGTATCGGTTAATAATAGGCTCGCTGCGCTTCTTGGGGGCCTCGCGCATGTACTCGGCCAAGGGAACTTCCCCGGCGTAAGCCAGCCCGGCCAGAGTGTCCATAATCATGTTTATCCACAGCATCTGAATGACCGTCACCGGCACGGGTACGCCGATAAACGGCCCGATTACCGAAACCCCCACGGCACAAAGATTAATTGTTAATTGGAAAATAAGGAATTTGCGGATGCTTTTGAAAATCGTCCTTCCGTACAAAACCGACTTCACAATTGATGCGAAATTATTATCCAAAATTACAATGTCTCCGGCCTCCTTGGCGATTTCCGTGCCGTCTCCCATTGTAAAGCCCACATCGGCTTTTTTTAGGGCGGGGGCGTCGTTTACGCCGTCGCCTGTCATGCCGGCCACAAGGCCCATTTCTTGAGAAAGCCGCACCAGCCGCCCCTTGTCCGAGGGCAACGCCCGGGCGATTACACGGAGCTTAGGCAAAATCCGCTTTACATCTGCGTCGCTCATCTGGTTTAATGCGCGGCTGGTCAGCACCTCATCATCATAATGGGGGGCGGCTTCGTGACGTGTATGTGTCCCGTCTGTATGGGTCATCGGTGCTAACAGTCCCAGCTTTGAAGCGACGGCAACGGCCGTGTCCAAGTTGTCCCCCGTTACCATTACAACCTGCACACCCGCGCCCATTACGTCAAGGATGGCTTGGCGGGCTTCGTCGCGGATTTCGTCGCGAATGCCGATGAAACCAACCAAAGTCAGGTTGCGGCGGGCCGTGGCGTCGGCTTCGCTGGAGGCCTCGCATAGGGCCAAAAGCCGCATTCCGTCTTGGGCTTGGGTCTGCAAAACACTTTTTAAAAAAGCAGATGGCGCGAAATCTCGTTTTTGGCCGTTGCTTGTTTCTTCGTCAAGGGCGTACCGGCACGCGGGCAAGAGATTCTCCGGCGCGCCTTTTATTAATACATGGCTGGCCTCGCCGGAAATTGCCGTGATTGCCAGCTTGTCTTTAGAATTAAACGGCTTTGTAAAATTTTTGCTGCACAGGGGTAGCTTGGCGGCGTTGTTCATTACATATTCCATTAAAGCGCGGTCGGTGGAATTGCCGCCGATGGCCATTTTGCGCATTTTTTTCGTGGTAAGCTGCGCTCCGTTATTATAGAAGCAATTCAGCGCGACGGGCCGGTACAGATGCGATTGCTCCAGCTTGTCGGCATCATAGACCTTGCCGGAGGCAGAGATAAACGTCACAACCTCCAAGCTTCCTTTGGTGAGGGTGCCCGTTTTGTCGGTGAATAAAATATTTAAGCTGCCGGAGGTTTCGATACCCACCAGCTTTCGCACAAGTACGTTATCCTTTAGCATCCGACGCATGTTGGCCGACAAAACCACGGTTATCATCATGGGCAGCCCTTCGGGCACGGCCATAACGATTACCGTAATACCCAGCGTAATCGCCGTCATAAGGTCCCGCAAAACAGCGGTGTGGTCGGTCAGATGCGCCATTATTAAATACGTGTTCCAGTTGTTGGCCAGCACTATCGAATTGAACATATTGGCCAAAAATACAAACACCGCCGCGCCGTATCCAAACCGGCTGATGGTTTTCGCCAGCTGCCCCAGCCGCGCCTTTAGCGGGCTTTCGATTGTGGCTTCCTGAATTTCCACCGCCAACCGGCCATAAAACGTGGAATCACCCACCCGGGTTACGCACATCAAACCCTCGCCCGCGCACACCACGCTTCCCCTGAAAATTCCCGACTCGGATAAAAAATCATCCCCACAGTATCCGGCTTCAAGACGTGCTTGTGGCCTTCCACCATGTGCCGACGGTTTTTGCCCCGCCGCATAGGCGGCCGCTTTGCGGGCTTCCTTGGTCTCGCCGTTGAGGGCGGACTGGTCTACATCGACTTCGCCCTCCAGCAGAATTCCGTCCGCAGGAACGCGCTCCCCGGCCTGAACATACACAATATCCCCCACCACGATTTCCGAAATGGGCAGCTCCACAATTTTCCCATCCCGACGGACGCGGCATTTTATATTGGCGGCTTCTTCCTGTAGTTTCTCAAAGGCCGACTCGCTTCCGTATTCCGAAAGCGTGGATATCAGCGTGGCCAATAATACCGCCACCGCGATTCCCGCCGATTCGTACCAGTTGGCGTCGCGGAACAAAAGCAGCAAATTAACACCCAGGGCCACCATCAAAATTCGAATTATCGGGTCTCCAAAGCTGGCTAAATATCGCCGGAAAAACCCCGTCTTAGCCTTTTTTGTCAGCGCGTTGGTGCCGTGACACGACGCAGAGGCCGCCGCATCCAATGTACTTAGTCCGTAATTTTCCATAAAAAATCCCCCTGTCCGCAAATGTTACTGTCATGTAGACAAGTTATATCTATGCGGACGAGCCGGGGGATATGAATGCAAAGAAGTGAACGGAGATTTTTTACTTCTGCATCAGCTTTTTGAAATCCTTAAATGAAAAGCTTTCCTTGGTGTGCATGATACCGTTTTTGTTGATTCGTGCGGCGACAAAAAGGGTTACGACCATACACACCGCCAAAGTGGCTATTACAATGCCCATTTCCATGATGCTTGAATATCCGCGGATATAGCGTTGCATGATGATAAAGGGCGAGAAGATTGGAATATACACGGCTATATTCATGATTCTGCTGCCCAAGTCCAGCCACATTGACGCAAAAAACGGAATAACAAGGGCAATAGTTATGGGGGCCATCATAGTATTCAGCGATTCTACGCTGGTTGCGATGGCTCCCAGTGCCGCAAAGATGAATACATACATAAAATAACCAAGCAAAACTATGATAATCGAAAATACGATTAATTCCATGGAAACAATTTCGCCCAGCATGGACATGATTTCGCCAATATTTATAAGGTCAAGAAGATTGGCAATGAATACGCCCAACCCGATAGCCACTGCCAATAATATTAGCTCACTAAAGAACGAAAGCACCTTTGCCAGCATCGTAATAGTTGGGTGAACCTTGCCCATCATAAGCTCCATTACCTTGCTGGATTTTTCCGCCACAATGCTGCTGGCGATACCCTGCCCGGAGATGAGAACAAGCATATACATTGCAAAGCTTACAATAGTGCCAATAATGACAGCGGCCACGGCATCCTCCATGTCCAGCAATGACTCAAAGCTTGCTTCAACGGGGGTTGTAATTTCAGCCACAGCACCAGGCGGAAGCTCGTATCTTGCAATAACGCTTTCCAAATGTTTCATGGTTAGGATATGGTTGATAAATACTTCCGTTTGGGCCGAAGAGGTTTCATTCGGGGCGATGATTCTAAAAGACGGCCTTATAGTACCTTCGATTACAAAGATTTCGTCTACATACCCGTCGTCAAGCATCGTGCGCGCCAATTGTTCCGATGCCGGAAAATGCACATTCCAGCCCTCTAAATACGTAAAATGCTCCCCCGTAAGCGCGAAGGATTGGGAATTGTTGACGATGGCCACATCGTTATACCGCGCCCCAAAAAGGCTTATAACAAAGGCAATCACCACAATACCCACCGTAAAAGCACCTAATATCATCATATTCTTTTTTGTGAAATTTTCCTTAAAATAAAACCATAGAGTAATCCCAAATTTTCTCATGATTATCCAATCCTTTCTACAAAAATTTCCTGCATGGTAGGCGGTGCGACTCTAAATTCATCCGGCACGATACCGGCATCCGCCAGCTTTTTTAAAATGTCCATGGCAATGCTACTGTTTTCTGTTTGGACGGTTACTGTATTCTTATCAATGGTGAAAGCCAGAGAAAGTCCTTCCAATGCTTTAACCAATGCCAATGAGTCTGCATTGTTCATGATTAATTTTTTATAACCATAGGCGTTTTTAATTTCTGGTATCGTCCCCCGTACCTCTGCCGCACCCTTTTTAAGTAAAATCAATTCATCGCATAACTCTTCAACGATGGCCATTTGATGGGACGAAAATATAATTGTTTTGCCCTTTGTGGCCTCATCCTTGATGATGTCGATAAAAATTTGCACGTTCACCGGGTCCAGGCCCGTAAAAGGTTCGTCCAGTATAATCAGCTGCGGATTGTGAAGCAAAGTTGCAATCAGTTGGATTTTTTGCTGATTTCCCTTGGAAAGCTCGGAAACAATTTTATTCCTGTATTCTGGCACACCCATACGCTCCAGCCAGTAGTCAATGGCCTTGTTTAATTCCAGCTTGTTCATGCCCTCCAACTGCCCGAAATAATACAGCTGTTCATGTACATGCTTTCTGACAAACAGCCCCCGCTCTTCGGGCAAATAGCCGATTGCCAGCTTCTTTTGATTTATTGCGGTTCCCTCCCATTCAATTACACCCGAGGTGGGCTCATGCAGGTCTAAAATCATCTTAATAGTTGTAGATTTGCCTGCACCATTACGCCCAAGCAGCCCAAACACCATACCCTTTTTCACTTCAAAGGATAAATTATCAACTGCCGTAAGTGTTCCAAACTGCTTGGTTAAATCCTTAATTGCTAAACTCATATCATTACTCCTTCCTTATTGTGGTTCAAAAAAACCTTTCCCCAAATCATCTAAATAAATGACGAAGTGGCCCAAGCGCGTTAGTAGGCGGGTAACACCCGTGAATGGGAAAGCGCGTCTAGCGAAGACGTGTGATTAGTGACGCATGGCAGGGCAAGTGCCACCGTCGGGCTTGTGGCAACAAGACCGACACAGGCACTCCCGGGCCGAAGTCAATCATCGCACGACAAGCGTTAGCGCGTCCCATTCACGGGTGTTACCCACCTACTAACGCACTTGGGCCACTTCTTAAATTACAGGTTCTCACCCATACGTGTCATGGCGTCGGGGTTGAGGATTCTTTTTAAATTTTCCTCGCCACCAAGATGGTTGACTAAGGATTGGTCTTGTAGGCATAATTCCAGAACGGTTAGTTCTTCCAAGCGGGCTACGCGGGCTATCGCGCTGGAACGTTCGTAGCCGATGTACGGCGCGAGGGCGGTGGCCATTACGGGGCTTTCTTCTACATAACCCTTGATGCGCTTGGTATTGGCCTCGCTTAGGGTGATACGTGCAACACAACGCTCACCGAAAACGCGGAAAGCGTTTTTCATCATGCCCACGGACTGGATTAGATTATATATCAAAACCGGCTGCATGACATTAAGCTCGAACTGGCCGGCTTCGGAGGCTAGGCTGATTGTAAGGTCATTTCCGATTACCTGAAAGGCCACCTGATTAATCAGCTCCGGCAGAACCGGGTTCACCTTGTCCGGCATAATCGACGAGCCGCGCTGAAGCTTCTCCAATGTAATTTCGCCAAAACCGCAGCGGGGCCCGGAGGCCATCATGCGCAAATCATTTGCGATTTTGGACATATTCAGCACGCAGATTTTTAACGCGGCGGAGACTTCGGTGAAGCAATCGGTATTTTGTGTGCCGTCGATAAGGCTGTCGCAGCGTTTCAGGTCGGCAAAGCCCGTGATTTCCCGCAGATGCTCAATTACTTCCTTTACATATGTGGGGTTGGCATTTAGGGCCGTGCCAACCGCCGTCGCGCCAAGATTCACTTCATATAAGTAATTGCCCGTTTTGCTGATGCGCTCGATATCCCGCTGAATCACCCGGCGATAGGCGTCAAACTCCTGCCCGAGGCGGATGGGTACGGCATCTTGCAGGTGAGTGCGCCCCATTTTTACAACCGTGTCAAATTCCTCCGACTTTTGACGGAAAATCTCGCACATATTTGTCATGCTTTCCAACAGCTCGTCCAGCAATTTTCTAATGCAAATCCGCGCCGCCGTGGGAATCACATCGTTGGTGGACTGCGACATATTCACATGGTCATAGGGCGAAACAATCGCATCCAAGCATTTTTCATGTCCCATCTCTACCAGCGCGATATTGGCGATAACCTCGTTGGCGTTCATATTAATCGACGTCCCCGCCCCGCCCTGAATCGGGTCCACCACAAACCATTCGTGATAGTAGCCGTCGATTATCGCGTCGCAGGCGTTTACTATGTGTTGAAAAATTCCCGGCCGCTTCGCCTCAAGCACCTCTTTGTTGGCCTTCGCCGCCGCTTTCTTCACCTTAGCCAGCGCGATAATAAGCTCCGGGTGAAGCTGGTAGTTCGTAATTGGGAAATTCTCGATTGCGCGCTGCGTGCTTATTCCGTAATACGCCCCCAGCGGGATTATAACCCGTCCCATGGAATCCTCCAATGTTTTACCATGCTTTATTGCCATGATGCACCCTCCTTTTGATTTGCTTCCCTAATCGCAATAAAAATCATCAACAGCGACGGCCCTATTATAAAACCCAGCAGCCCGAAAATCCTGAACCCGATAAAAATTGACATCAAAGACGCCAGCGGATGGGCCCCCATTTGGTCGCCCAAAATTTTCGGCTGAAGCACTTGGCGCGTAATCGTAATCACGCCATATATGACCAAAAGCCCGATGGCCTGATGAATATTTCCCATCACAAAGCTGATTAACGCCCACGGAATAAGCACAATGGCCGGCCCCAGAATGGGCAAAAAGTCCAGAACCGCAAACAGCAGCCCAAGGAACAGCGCGTATGGGCTCCGCAAAATCAGAAGCCCCACAATGCTGATAATCCCTACCAATACCATTAAAATGCCCTGCGCCCGAAAATACCCGCCCATGGCCCGCGTCAGCCCGGCCTTGGTCTGGTTCATCTGATTTGCAAACCACCTAGGCGTAGCGTTTTTTATAAAATTAAAAATTTTCTCCCTGTCCGCCATAAAAAAGTACGCGCTTACCAATGCCAAAATCGTATTAATGAAAAAGTCCGCCACACCCGTAAACGCGCGAATACCTTGCGCCCCCACTCCCTCGCCAAACAACGATGTAACCGCAGTTAGCATCATCTCCTGAATGTCGGGCATAGACCGGCCCTCCGGCAAATGCTCTTCCAAACGCGCCAGCCACAAATTGGCTTCCTCCAGCCGCGCCGAAATATCCTCAACGTGAGTCGGCGCGGATTCCACAAAGGAAGCCACCTGGGTTGCCAAAGTGCTTACCAGCCATACTCCCAAGCTGCTTACCGCCGCCAAAAAAATCAACAGACACAGCAACGATGCCACCCACCGCCGAAAGTTCATCCGCTTTACCATCACCCGAATCAGCGGCTCCATTAGCAGCGCAATCAAAAGCCCAAAGAAAAACGGCGAAAGAAACGCAAACAGCACCGTGAAAAACGCATACACCAGAATGGTTATCAAAATGAAAAACAGTATCCTGTCAATTTTTCTCTTGTGACGATAGTAGATGTCTCTCATCATGAGAATCCTCCTTTTTTCAACCACATCAACCCCCAAATATAAATTTTTACGATATAGCCTGCACCCCTATATCATCGCCCGCTGTTAGCGAGAGTGGGTAGAGAGCGTTGTTAAAAGCGAGCGATTGCAAAGCCCCCGTAGCGCATGGAGCCGTAGGAAGGGCTAGGCGACGCGCGTCGTAAGCGCGGAGTCAGCCATTCCCGGCTCCCCAGCGGAGGATAGGGCGTGCTTAGCAGCCTTAACAACGCTCTCTACCCCTCCCACAACCGGACAACAGGTGTCGTAAGATGACGGGAAAAAATTTTTTACAGTTTACATAATATTCCAAGAAGCCCCTTCGGTGAGTGATAGGCTTGTACTCCAAATCACGTTTGAAGGAGGGGTATCTGTGAAAGATTTTACATTGCCTTCCAATATAAAGCAAATCGGCAGTATCGGGGACGGCCAGCGCATTTATATGGAAGACTATGTGTGTACGTTTCTGCACCAATATGCGGAATCGGCGGGCTTTGAAGAGCGGCTGGCGTTTTTGGTGGGGCGGCACATGGTTATTGACGGGCAAAGCTTTTTGTTTGTGGGGGGTGCGATTCACGGTAAACATGTGGAGAAATACGAGGGGCATCTGCGTTTTACGGAAAAAAGCGTGGACTACGCCGAAGAGATGCTGGATGAGCATTTTAGCGGAATGGAAATCGTGGGCTGGATGCAGTCCCAGCCCAGCTACGGCACGTATTTGAATCAATACTATGGGGCGTATCATTTGCGTCAATTCAGAAAGGCGCATCAGGTGCTGTTTGTGATGGACCCGCTGGAGCGCACGAACGCATTTTATACGGCCAATCCCGTCGCGCTGACTCCGGCCGACCGCTTAAGCGAGGTCAGCGGATATTTTATTTACTATGAAAAAAATACAAACATGCATGAGTACATGCTGGCCAATAAAGCGGTTGACTATACAACCAAAACGCCGACGCTGGTGGAAATGACCCCGTTGGAATACGCCACGGCGGAAAGTGTAAAAGAGGACGACCATGAGGAATCGCGCCACGGCTTTGAATTGCCCGGCGAGGAGCAAGACGACGACCGCATAGAAGGGAGGTTTTCATACATGCCCCGGGTGAAGTCAAGCGACGACCCGGAGCGGGTAATCCGACGGCATGAGGCCAACAAGCACAGGCGGCGCGGCGTGGTGATGGAGCAAAAACGGGCGACGAATTTGCTGGCGGGGCTGTGCGCGGTATTATTTGTTGTAACTTTTGTAATGGGCGTGGGCTTGGTCCGAAGCCAGGACCGCATATATCGTATGGAGGGCGAAATGCGGCAATTCGCAACGGTTCTGAGGAATCATGTTGTCCAAGATGCCTTTGTGGAGGCTACACCACCCGCGCAAAGCCAAGCCGCGCAAGCCGGCACACCCGAAGAGACGGCCCCCGTAGCCGTTCTGCCGCCACCGACGGACATCGTCTCGGTCACGCCGCCGCCGAGCCCAGAGCCCGCGTCAACGCCCGAGCCGGCCGCGGATGCGTCTCCCGCCATTCACGAGCAGGCCGCATTAATCCCGGATATTCCCGAGACGTATACCATTCAGCCCGGCGACAGTCTGATAGCCATAAGCTTGCGTTTCTTCGGTAATACAGACATGGTTGCGGATATTTTGGAATTAAACGGCATAGAAGACCCCGACCATATAGTAGCCGGCAGAACCATTGCCTTGCCTAGGAGATGACATAAGTGTTCGCAAAAATCAGGCTGTCGAATTTCTCTGAAATAGGCTTTCCCGAAATGGCCGGGGCACTGGCCCACGAAATAAAAAATCCGGCGGCGGTGGCTCTGGCTCATGTAAACCTGATGCGCCAGGAAACTGCCCCGGAAAGCCCGGCGAAAGCCCATCTTAATCACATCGAGCAGGCCATAATGGACATCTGCGACCTGGTGCAGGAGATGCTGTTCGCCATATACAATTGTGCGGAGCCGTATGAAATCGACCTCCGCGAAATGCTGGACGAAATGCTGGATACATACCGCGCCGCATGGCCCGGTATTTCTTTTTCGCTGGACGCCGACACTAGCCTAACCTGCTACGCACAGGAAAGCTCTGTGCGGATGGTGCTTTCCAATTTGCTAAAAAACGCAGTGGAGGCTGTGGAAGAGCTGGAATTTGGCCAAATAGACATATCCGCCCGGCGCGGAGAGGAATTCCTAAGCATTGCTATTTACAACAACGGAGCTTTTATAGACGCCGCCAAGCCTCATGGCAACGGCCTTGGCATCGCCATTTGCCGCCATATTCTCCAGCAGCTTGGCGGACATCTGGAAATATTGGGCCAGCCTCACGAGGGCTGCTCCTCTTTGGTGTCCATCCCGTTATAGGCGGTCAGTAACAAGTCCTTTATCCCATGCATAATATGTAAAGTATACAAGCCCGGAAGGAGGGTAATTTCATGGATAGAGGACATTTTGATATGTGCATAAATTATGGCAATCGCTTCGGCCCCTTCGAACGCGAAGAGGAAATCGACAACAATCGTTTCCGCCGCCGCTTCCACCCGCTGTACTATCGCTTCCACAGGCACTTCCCGTTCCGCCGCCGCTTCCCGATGCATTGGTGGTAGAACCGGTTTTAACAGAAAAAATCTTTTGAACTTTTTTCTGAAACTAGATGAGAACGTTAAGAAGGAGCTGCCCTGCTAATAAAAAGCAAGACAGCTCCCTTTTTATGGTCGGTGAGGGACTCGAACCCGCGACTTCCACCACGTCAAGGTGGCACTCTACCAGCTGAGTTAACCGACCGCGCCCGTAACCAGACACGAAGTATAATAGCACTACGGGCGTGGGTTTGTAAAGTCCTGAATAATATACAGCCGGTGTAAAGCGCGGGTATAAATGAGATAAAGAAGCTTTTCGTGTATGCCGCGTTGTCCGTCCTGCGGGTTTATTACCACGTCAAATTCCAAGCCCTTTGCCAAGGGCGCGGCGATAATCATGACCCCCGGCTCGAAGCCTAACGATTCCCCGGCAATCAGCCGGAGCGGCCTTGGGGTATTTTCCTTGTATATTTTGCTCAGTTTTTCGTAAAAAGCCCGCGCCTCTCGGATTGTAGGCAGAAGGATTCCCACTGTATTGTACTCCCCGGGGAGTTGTTGCAAAATATCCATTGCGGTGGCGGCGGGGTCTTCGCTTGAGCTGATACTAGGTATTTCACCGTGACGGAGAAATGCATTCGGCTCGCTTTGCCCCAGGGCTTTTGCCGCGAAGCTCATGATTTCATAGGTGGAGCGATAGCTCTTTGTCAGAGGAATGACCTCCGCCTTGGGATAAAGGGCGAAGAGAGCTTCGTTGTTGGTGATATTGATTTCCGGATACAGGGCCTGATTTACGTCGGCCAGCACGGTGAAACGGCTTGCGGGGTACAGGCGGCGCAGTATCCGATGGTGTAAAACACTTAAATCCTGTGCCTCGTCCAGCAGAATATGCTTGACTGACTTATCCCCGGCC
>WQSB01000096.1 GCA_009788085.1 Defluviitaleaceae bacterium | reverse complement strand
AAACATACTATTACATTCATCTTGTACCCGGTATGCACGAAGAAATGAGTGACTTCCGCTACGAATCCGCTGTGGATATTTTTCCAAAGGTGGTGGATTCCTCTGTAAATCAACGGCTCATGATTTTGCGTTCTTTCCTCAAATACGCAGGGGAAACAGATTGTGCCTTCGTTGCTGTTGGTATAGATGTTGCAACGGTTCCCACAAGGAAAACCAAGGGGCGGCAGGTCGAGTTTCTTTTAGAGTCTACGTTCAAAACGCTGTTGGCACAGCCTGACGCACGAACAAAAACAGGACACCGCAACCAATTCTTTATGATTTTGATGTATGATACGGCGGCGCGATGCGGAGAACTGTTGAGTTTAACGCTTCGTAACCTCCGATATGATGACCTGCGTCCGGTTGTTTTCCTTCACGGAAAAGGCAACAAAACCCGCGCTGCGCCGTTACTGCCGGAAACGGTTGCCCATTGTCGGCGATATATTAAGGCATTTCATGGCGATAACTCACCGAGCAAGGATGCTCTCGTTTTTTACACCAAGAATCACGGGGGCAATACGCAAATGTCCGCTGATACGGTTGCACTTTTTATGAAAAGGTACGCCGCGCAAGCTCGTGAAGCCTTGCCGGACTTTCCGAAAAACCTGCATCCTCATATGATAAGGCACACACGAGCCATGCATCTTTACCGCCAAGGGATGCCGATTCACCTGCTTTCGGAGTTTATGGGACACGCAAACTTTGAAACCACAAAAATCTATGCACACGCCGATACCGAAATGAAGAGATTTGCGATTGCCAAGGCCGATATTGTGCGTCAAGGTATGCCATCGGCACAGCAAATGTGGACGGACGATGAGGATACGCTTCTTAAACTGTCTGGGTTGCGCTAACTGCTGCACTCCTGTTATCCCGAGCTTTTTTCTGTTATTATAACAATACCCGCTGTTCGCGGGCAAAATTCGGGATAACGGATTCTTCGGGATAAAGCTCTTTATGCCGCTGGGTTACAAGTTGGCTATTGTGCCAAACGAGGAAAGAGCGTAGCAACACGGCAGAAAGCTAGTCGCGCTTGTGGGCCGGTGTCCCTCCGTTTTTGACCAGTAGGATTTCCGCCAGAATGGAAACCGCTATTTCCGCCGGGGCTTCCGTTGCTATGTTTAAGCCTATGGGAGTGAAAACGCGGCTGAGGGCATCCGGGGCTGTGCCCTCTTTGCGCATGGTTTCCAATACCGTGGCGGATTTTTTTGAGCTACCTATCATGCCCAGATATTTCAGCGGTTTTGTCAGGCAGTATCGAAGCGCGTCCGCGTCGGTGCGGTGGCCCCTCGTACATACAACTGCGTAATCGCAACCGCTAAGTACAGTTGCTGATTCGTATTCATCCGGTTCGCAAACGAGATATCGCGTATTTTCGAAGTATGGGGAAAACTCGGGGCGGTCTTCGATTATGCTGACGCCAAACCCCGTAAGTACAGCGATTTTTGCCAAGCACTGCGCTATATGACCGCCGCCGAAAATTGCTATTCCGGCTTGGCTTCCGAGTATGTTGACAAAACCCTGCAAGCTGCCTCCGCAGGTCATGCCCTCTTCGGCGTGGTCGAAAGCGAACTCAAATATTTTCGCGCCGTCTGTGATTGCCTGTGCCGCTTGCTTAATCAGCCGGTATTCCGACGCGCCGCCGCCAACCGTGCCGGCTGTAGATTCATCGGCGGCCACGGCCATCACTTGGCCGGGGGAGGCGGGGGAACTGCCGCTTGTGGCTGTTACCGTGACAATGGCAACTCTTTCGCCCGCCCCTGTTTTTTTTGCCGCAAAGTCTAAAATATTTTGTATCATTTATAAAACCTCCTTAGATAAACTCTCTCAATACATGGGTAATAAACTCCCCCAAATCATGGGCCTTGGGGCGTAGCTTTTCAAAAAAGAACCCGATTGCGGGCACGCTTCCAAATCCGTTATTAGCATGGACAGACAGTCGCCTTACGCCGCCCCCCGCTAACACCGTGGATATGCCCCTCACAAAACATTCTTCAATAACCCGCGCATAAGCGGGTTTATAGTCATCCACATGCGTTATGGCTTGATGGTTAATATATCCCAAATCAATCATTTTTGCGGTATCGGCAAAATTCCCGTGCCAATGCTCAATTGTGAAAGCCGATATTTTATCACGGTATTTTGCCACTTCTACATGCAGGGATTCATGAAGCATACTTTCCACATCACAGGAAAGACCTATCACTATTATTTTGTTTCCTATCCGGACAAAATCGGTGGCATAGAGGCTGTAAAGCGGGTTAGGGGCAAAGAGTAGCTCTTTAGTGTCCTTGCCAAAAAAATCTTTTGCTATTTTGCAAGCTTCATTGATAATGGGCTCGTAGCCGTCTGTTAGCCATTCCACAAGTTTACAATATCTATCCCACAGCCCTGCCGCCTTTTCCTCCATGTAGGCCAGCATAGATGGCAGTTCCGCTATCCAATCCAGAAAATCTTCTTTGCTTATGGGGTCGGTTATGCCGCTTTCATCAAAAAATTTCATAAAGCTGTCTATATCAAAGCCGCTTTCATTCACAAAGAAAACAGCTGATATAACTGCGTGACCTCTTGGCCAGTAGGGATTAACATTCACTTGCCCTGTTTTTGTCTTTTGAAACCATTCCCTAACATGAGCGTCCAAAGATAATGTGGCAACATCTTGAGCAAAATTATATATATCGCCAACCATGGATGTGTACAAATCATATCCCGAGGCTACCATACCGCAAGCTATGGCATAGATTTTTTTATTGTTTTCGATATATTTCATGGTTTGAACTCCCGCTACGCAGATAAAAAAATGCCTCAAGTGCCGCGCCGCCTAGGTTTCGCGCTTTATCGGAAATTGTTTTGGTATCAATATCCGTGCGCGGGTCTATGTCGGCTATTTTCATGCCCTTTGGGACGCTCATTCCATCCCGGATTATTCCGCGCACTAGGCCCGTAAACGGGGCAAGCACGGCCCGTCCGTTTACCGTAATTATAGGCTCATGCTTCTGTGCGATATCGCCTATATTTTTTTTGCCCGATACAATCCCCTCAACCGGGGCACGAAGAACGCGCTCCTCGCTTTTGCCGCCGATTTCGCCGGGGATGCCAGTATTTGGTTTGGCGCAGCCGTTTAAAATCAACCTGCCAAGGTCGTGGCCGCGCTCGGTTTCAACTACCGCATGTACATCTTTCCCCGCGTAAAATCCTGGCCCTAACGCAATGGTAATGGGGGCCATTTCCATGCTAGTGCCAAGGTTGCGTTTGGCAAGTATGACGTCAATTACGGCGGCGGGCGCGATTTTGCCAATCGAATCCCCATCCGGGTCGATTAATAGGGGGACATGTCCGGCTTTCCAGCAGTCCGCCAATTCGTCCAAAGCATTTATTTTGCGGCAAATAACATCCTCAACTTGCGCCAAACCATCATATACCGCCTCGCATAATGCCACACTACGGCGAATAGCGGTAGGCTCTTCCACCTCCAATATAATTACATTAAAGCCGGCGCGAAAAAATTTCTGCACGACGCCAGTGGCCAAATCCCCACCTCCGCGTACAATTACATTTTGTGGAAATTCCATAGTTAAACCTCATTCCAAGTATCAAAATGTATACTGCCGAACATCAGTTTTTCAAAAAATCCCGGAAAATCTTCTTTGATTGAAAGCAAAAACTTACGGGCGTCATCCGCGCTTGATGGTGACTCCACCTGATTAACCAGCAAAATTTTTTTGCCCATACTGTTTTTGAACATTCCTTCTGGGGCACAAACCATGGTTTTTAATGCCTCGCTAGTAATTATTTCGTTTTCACGCAGGCCAGTAAGGGCCAAAAATAGCTCTAAATTAAGAACATATTTCTCGGTTGCGGGCTTTCCCAGCGCGTTCATGGTTACGATGCCAATGGTATGTGTGCAGTAGCTAGGCACAACAGGCTCATTTGCGCGCCAGCCCTTGCACGGCAACGAGCGCGAACCGTCCGCTTCCAGCAGTACGATACTATATTGTGGCACCAAGTCTGCAAGTTCATCCTCGGGCAGGGCGGCCAGTTTTCCGGTTTTGGCATTTAAGACCCCCACGCAATCGGCGTTCCCCGCATTTATCGGGAAAATCTTAGTGGTGGGCGAAATCAAAATTTTTTTATCCGGTAGGCTCTCCGCCATCCGCATTATAAAGGAAGTTTTACCGCCACAGCCAACCACCGCAACAATACAGGGGAAATCTAATGCCAGTTTTTCAATGATTGTCATAAATAGACCTGTCCTATAATTCAAAAATTTCCGATGAGGATTTAGCGAAAGCGGCGCGGCTTGCTGAACGAACGTAGCGTTTGCGAAGCAAATGCAGGAAGTGAAGCGTTCTGACGCGCAAACCCGAATCGGAAATTTCAGGTGCAGGACAGGTCTACTCACTCCAAGCACATAATTTTATCAGGCGGAACAAAAAGAGCAAGCTCATGTGAATCAATTTCTCCGCAGATATCCTTTGGCAGTTCAAGCTGTAGGGTATTTTGCCCATTAAAAGAAACTATGAAAATTCTTTCAAAAGGCTCGTCTATTATTTTGTGTATCCGGCATGAAAAAACGTTGACGTCATCCCCCGCGCCGGAGGCCAATTTTAAATGATGCGCCCGCACACCTACATATTTAACATTATCGGGAACGCGATGCCCCGTTTTTAAAGCGACGCCCCAATCTATTGCCTTTACATGGAAATCGTCAATTTTTTCGGCCTTGGAGATATTTTTGCAGCCGGTCATTAACGCCGCCGCTAAGGTTTTTGGGGAATCAAAGACAGCTTGTTTCGCGCCTGTGGATTCTATTTTGCCATTACTCATAATCGCTATTTGATTGCTTAGCCTGTACACTTCGTCCCGGTTGTGGGAAACAAACACAGTGGTTCCGTGAAACTCCGCCAAAACCGATGCGATTTCTTGCTCCATATGCCATTTTAAATGGGTGTCCAGCGCGGAAAAAGGCTCGTCCAGCAAAAGAATTTTAGGCTCCAAAACCAGAATACGGGCGAGGGCGGCTCTTTGTTGCTGACCGCCCGAAATCTGCCGGGGACGAAGGTTCTTCACGTCCTCCAGCTGGAATTTTTGCAAAATTTCATCAACAATTTCCCGCCGCTGATTTTTTGGCTTTTTAATCACGCAGGCTATATTATTCCACACCGTCATGGTCGGAAACAGCGCGTAATTTTGAAATAAATACCCAACATTTCTTTTTTGCGGCGGTATATTAACGCGCTTTTCGCTGTCAAAAACGACTTCGTTATTTATTACGATGCGGCCTCTGTCCGGCTGTTCGATTCCGGCTATGCATTTAAGCGTCAAACTTTTCCCACAGCCGGACGCGCCCAAGAGGGCCACGACTTCATTTTCCCCCTCAAATTGCGCCGCCAGCTTAAAATCGGGAAAAGACTTTTCTATATCAATGTATAACAAAAGCTCACCCCGATTTCTTGTCGCCCGCGCCCCAGCGGTTCATCAGCATAATCATCACAAAAGACATCATGGAAAGGATGGCCACCCACATATAGGCGACGTCCCTGTTGCCGGCCGACACGGCGGAAAAAACCGCGATGGACATGGTCTGGGTTCTGCCGGGAATGTTACCCGCAAGCATAATCGTCGCGCCGAATTCCCCCAATGCCCTCGCGAAAGCAAGCACCGTCCCGGCCAAAATTCCGGCCTTGGCCATGGGCACTTTTATTAGCCAAAAAATTTTAAACTTGGAAAAACCAAGGGTTTCGGCGGCATGTATGATATTTGGGTCAATTTGCTCAAACGCGCCTCTGGCCGTGCGGTACATCAGCGGAAATGACACAAAAATAGATGCGATTACCGCGCCCGACAGGGAGAAAACAACGGATACCCCAAAAGGCTCTAAAAGCCGCCCGATAAAGCCGTTGCGCCCAAAGGTCAACAGCAAAAAGAATCCTGCCACGGTGGGTGGCAGAATCATAGGTAAAGTAAAAATTGTGTCAATCACACCCTTGCCGCGCTTCATCTTGTATACAAAATTGGCGGCGGCAAGCCCCAGCAAAAAGGTAACGCAAGTCGCCAAAAACGCAACCTGAACGGATATAGTAAAAGGTCTAAAGTCCATGAGTGCCAAGCTCCTTACTCATACATCGCAAAACCGTGGCGTTCGAATATAATTCTTGCTTCTTGCGAAAACAGAAAATCTATAAAGTTTTGGGCTTCTACTTTATTTGGGCTTCTTTCGATTATTCCCACAGGATTTACCGACGGGGCATGAAGGGCAGAGTCCGCAATTTCAACAATGCGAATTTGGTCGGATGTGATGGCGTCGGTCATGAATACGACACCCGCGTCTACTTCGCCCATTTCAACCCATGTCAAAACCGTGCGGATATCCGGGGCCAGCACTGCTTTGCCAAGCACTTCGTCAACTATTCCCAATGAGGTAAAGGTCTCTCTTGCTCTCGTGCCCCCCGGTACGGAGTCCGGGTCGCCCAGCCCGATTATTCCAACCGCACCCCCCGCAACATCGGCAAACCCTGATATTTCGATATCACTGCCAATTGGAACAATAAGCGCGATGGAATTTCTAAGTAAATTTATGCCCCCGCCATAGATTAGCCCTTGCCTCTCCAGATTCTGCATCTGCGCCAATGCCGCCGACATGAATATATCCATCGGTGCGCCCTCTTCGATTTGGGCCTGCAAAGTGCCGGATGAAGCATAGGTAAATGTTAGTGTAACATGGGGGTTTGCGTCCTCAAAGATTACGGCCAGCTCTTGCGTAACATCCATAAGGCTTGCGGCCGCGCCTATAAGCAATTCGACGTCTCCGTCCGTTGTTTGGCGGCCACAACCAGCGACAAGCACCATGGCCAGCATAATGCTAAGGCCGATAAATCTTTTTAGTCTCATTTTTTATTCTCCTTTTTTTATATTCCTTTCCCAAATGCACAATTTGGAAAATGACATGTTCGGCAATTAAGACACAAGCCGCCGTTGCCCAGCCCCGCCAGCCAATCGGCGGTAACAGGCACATCGGCCAGCAAGCGCGGCAGAACCAAATCAAAAATAGTGCGCTTGGAATACATCACGCAAGCCGGAAGCCCACAGACGGGCCGCCTATCCGCCATATACCCCATCATAAACATTGAGCCGGGCAACACCGGCGCGCCATAGCTTACAATAGTATCAACGGCGTTTTTGATTGCCAGCGGTGTTTTATCGTCCGGGTCAACACTCATGCCGCCTGTGCAAATTACCATTTCCGCGCCTGAATCCAGCATCTTTTTAATGGAAGCGGTTATTTTTTCATGACTGTCGTCCAAAACTTCATGGGCCACTACTTCACAACCGTATTCGGCCATTTTTTCCCGAATTACCGGGCCAAAAGTATCCTTGATGCGGCCATAAAAGATTTCATTGCCCGTGTTAATCAGCCCATATTTTTTCTGCTTTATGGGCAGAAGTTTAATAAGGGGTTCGGCCCCCGCTATTTGACGCGCCTGTTCCATTTTCTCTTTTTCGATTATTAATGGGATAATGCGAGTGCCGCACAGGACATCCCCTTTTTTCACCGGAAAGCCCGATACACGGGTTGCAATCATCATCCCGCCCAAGCTATTCACCTTGCGCAGACCCTCGGTATCCACCATCAGAAGCCCGTCGATATCCGCAACCAGTTCGATTTTGCCTTCTTTTGGGGATGAGTTACTCATGTGCTGGCCCTGACATATTTGGCGCAAAATATCCGCCGCGTCGTTTTCGTGCAGCATCTTGTCATTGGTTTCCCATATGTATATATGGTCTTTGCCAAGGCTTAGCAAAACGGAAACATCTTCTTCCCGGATTACATGGCCTTTGCGAAAAATTGCATCTTTTGAAACGCCTTTGACAATCTGCGTAATATCATGGCAGAGGGCTTGTCCTACGGCGTCTTGAGTTTTTATAAGCTTCATTATATATTTATGCTCCCGTCGAGTGTCTTTTGAAAATACATCGCGCAGGGAGTGTATCAGCTATTTTGTCTAAAGTCAACATAGTCATTAAATATTTCTATTTGAAAATGCCCGTCAAAATAGTTTTCATTTGGGTGGACAAACAGATACGCTTCGGGTGCGTCCGTAATATCCAAAACCTCGCCAAATACTTTAATGCTGAACGGACAGTATAATTTTGCTTTTGATTTATTGGTCATGAGTGCTTTGCTATAGTCATCCAAGCCCATTCTTGTGTCGATTTCGGCCTCGTCAAACCTTGCATAATATCCCTTGCGGCCATCCTGGAAGTTTACTTTTTCGAAATCTGCTTCGGCCACAAGCTTGCTGCTTTCAATTGCCGCATCATACGCGATGCCATCGAATAATTGAACCCGCTCGAAAGCAACACTTTCATTTTCCAAGCTTGGGCCGGTAAAAGCTATTGTTAAACCTTTGGCGGTTGGGCCAATATTTACAAATTGATTAAGCAACGTGAATTTTTCGCCCGTGTAGAAGATGCTTGTAGGCATATCTTCCCCTTGGAATTCGAATTCTATTTCGCGATTAAGCGGGTTTGGGCCGCTACTGCCATCCCATTTGAATACTGGTTTTTCGGGCATAGGCGGCTTTGGTGTCGTATCGCGAAAGTATAAATAGGAAGCGTCCAGGTCTGGAAACTGCTCCAAATAATCATATTGCATTAGTGTAAGCTGGTCTGAAATTGCCAACACCTTTGACATTTCAAATAATCTGTTGGTTGCGTATTTATCGCCATTGTCAAATACGTCTTGCAAAGCGTCGGTATCTTGCGTAATCGCGCCCCACTTTCGGGCGTTGCCGCGGTTTGACTTTGCGTGCTTAATTCCAATGTATTCAGGGTCGGATATATAGGTATTTACCCGCCGCCCGTTTTTCCACAGAATTGCACGAAGACAGTCTCCGTCCATTAAATCAATGGAAACGCAGTGGGCATCGGTTTGAAGCGATAGGGCTTTGTTAAATGCATCCTCATAAATATCCGAATCGAAAACGCTTACCCAATTGTCGGATTCGATAATGGCAATAGCCCGGTCGGCGTCGTCTCTTTCACAAGGAATGTAATTGCTTCCCTGCAAAACATCGGGTAGCATTTGCATAATTTGAGTTTTGTCTTTTTTGTAAATATGTATTCCACGCGCAAATTCTCCCATGGTTGCACTCACCTCTGCGTCAGTATAGCATAAAAAAAGCACTTGACACGAGGCAGGCCATTGCCCATAATAGATACACAATGAATGTATGTTGAGTGCGCAGAGGTGAGTATTTTGCCAAGGAACAAATACCCGGAAGAAACTGTTAAGAAAATTTTAGATACTTCACTGCAACTGTTTCTTGAAAAAGGTTTTGAGCAAACTACCGTCTTGGACATTGTGGACAACCTTGGGGGGCTAACCCGTGGTGCGTTTTATCACCATTTTAAATCCAAGGAGGAGGTGCTTGATGCGATATTTCAAAGGGATTTTAATGAGAATAATCCTTTTGATAAAGCGGAAAATGCGGCGGTATCAAATGGTTTGGAGCGTTTAAAATTCGTGTTGAAGCGGGGCCTTAAAACCAGCGGGGGAAGCGAGCAGCGAATGGCCGTTTCAAATGTGGCTCATTCATTGTTGTCAAATCCACGTTTTTTGGCAGAGCATCTAAAAGACATTCAAAAAGACGCCGAAAGGATGACACCAATAATAGAAGAGGGCATGGCCGATGGCTCTATAAAGCAGGGAAATCCAAGGCTTGTAGCCGAGTTGTTTATGCTGCTGGCTAATGTTTGGATGATGCCGAATATTTTCCCGTGTGAAAAAGAAGCTACTTTTGAGAAAATTGACATCATTGAACAAATTTTTAAAGGTCTGGGATATCATTTTATTGACGAGGAGCTTGGCGGGTTATTCCGTGAGATGTTCCGCAATTTCTTGGACAAACTTGAGAGCTAGTGATGAAGCCCGCCTAAACAGCGGTCATTCCGGCCGGCGTCGGGAATGTGATGCGCTAACGCTTGCCGCGGGATGATTCCGCCGGCTTGGGCTGTGCCTGTGTTGGTCTGCAAGCAGCCCAACGGTGGCACTTGCCCTCACCCGTCGCACTAATCCCGTGTCTGCGCTAGTCACGCATCCACATTCCCGACGCCGGCCGGAATGACCGCTGTTTAGGCGGGTTTCATCACGAGTATCTTGGCCGCGTTTAAAATTTTTTGCCCGAAAGGGCAATTTTTTTCAGACTTATACATACAGTTTGCGTGTATGTTAGTGAAAATAAAAGGAGGGGTTAAAATGGAAACTATTGTGTCTGTATCAAACCTGCAAAAATCCTTCAAGGCCCATCAAGTTTTAAAGGATGTAAGCTTTAGCATCCCCAAGGGCAGTATTTTTGCCCTGCTGGGTTCAAACGGTGCGGGGAAGACCACCACCGTAAAGATTTTGTCAACCCTGTCAAAGCCGGACGGCGGCAAAGCCTCTGTCTGTGGATATGATGTTGTGCGCCAAGGGGATTATGTACGCGGGTGCATTAGTCTAACGAGGCAATTCGCGGCGGTGGATGAGGTTTTAACGGGCCGGGAAAATCTTAATCTTATCGGGCAGCTTAAACGTCTGCCAAATCTTAAAAGCAAGGTGGGGGAATGGCTGGCATTATTTAATTTGGAGGACGCGGCCAACAGGCAGGTTTCAACTTATTCCGGCGGTATGCGCCGCAGGCTGGATATCGCCATGAGCCTTATGGGTAGCCCCCAGGTACTTTTTCTTGACGAGCCCACCACAGGGCTTGACCCGCAAAACCGTATAGCCATGTGGGATTTAATCAAGGGGCTGGTATCCGAGGGCACAACGGTATTCCTTACCACGCAGTATCTGGAAGAGGCTGAATACTTGGCCGACAATATATCCATTCTTCACGAGGGCAGAATTATCGCGGAGGGTACGCCACAGTGTCTTAAAGAAATCATGCCGCAAAGGGGCGCACAGCTAAATTTTCAAAGCGAAAAAGATGCCGCCAAAGCAATGAGTCTTTTAAAAAACAGCGGCATTGAAGTTGACAGTATCACGCAAAATCTGCCATCCTTGGAGGATGTATTTCTTACGCTGATTGGAGAGAAAACATCATGAGTAAAGCAGCTATATTTTCAGATTCATGGATAATGTTCAAGCGATGTATGCTCATTTCCATGCGAAACCCCGAGACTATGGTAATGGCCGTGGTCACGCCGTTTTTCTTAATGCTCCTATTTGGTACGATATTTGGAAATATCGCGGATATAGGGGATTTTAATTATATTGATTTCATTGTGCCGGGTATTATTTTGCAAGCCGTTGCCCAGGCCTCTCAATATGCGGCAATCAATATCAACAATGACATGCACAAGGGCATTATAGACCGTTTTCGCTCTATGCCTGTGTCCA